>NZ_JBSGDA010000009.1:0-182451 GCF_053602135.1 Nocardia sp. NPDC004573 | reverse complement strand
GCCCGTCGCTCGCACCGCTGTGTCCGATGCGCGGCGCTCCCGGGGCCCTTCGTGGTTACACAGGCTGCCGCCTACGGGCCCGTCGCTCGCACCGCTGTGTCCGATGCGCGGCGCTCCCGGGGCCCTTCGTGGTTACACAGGCTGCCGCCTACGGGCCCGTCGCTCGCACCGCATGTTCAGTGCCGGGTGGGCGCCGAACGCGTTCCGCCCCGGGTCACGAGACACCGGGGCGGAACGCATGCGTGCCCGATCGGCTACTTGGTGACGACGGCCAGCACGTCGCGCGCCGACAGGATGAGGTACTCCTCGCCCTGGTACTTGATCTCGGTGCCGCCGTACTTGCTGTAGATGACGGTGTCACCCTCCTGGACATCCAGCGGGATGCGCTTCTCGCCCTCGTCGTCCCACCGGCCGGGACCGACGGCGACAACGGTGCCCTCTTGCGGCTTTTCCTTCGCCGTGTCGGGGATGACCAGGCCGGAGGCCGTCGTCGTCTCGGCCTCGTTGGCCTGGACGAGGATCTTGTCCTCGAGCGGCTTGATGTTCACGCTCGCCACGTTGAGCCCTCCACTTTCAGGGGATTCGGTCGTCCGGAACCGTTGTCCCGGACTCGTCGGTTGGTCACGATGCTGACCCTGCGCATAGCCCCGTCGTCGCGGGTGCCGGGACCCCTGCCCAGTGGTCAAGCTGCTGGCACAAGCACTACACACAGTGCCGACTAGCACTCTATACATGAGAGTGCCAGCGCTCAAGGCTGGGCGGTGCCAACTTTGCGCGGCGCGCCCGGCGACGCTCCGGGCTTGGCGATAAGTTCGAGAAAACAGTAACGTTCGGATAACGGATTGTGACACTATTGACGACGGCTGCGGTCCGGCCGCCGGGTTCGTCGCTCATCGGGCGGCTGCGCGGCGGCGAAAGGGGTTCCACAGCGTCGCCGAACTCGCAGCGCCGCAGCAGATCGTTGCACCACCAGCTTCACCAGAGAGCAAACACACGTGATCCATGGCCGGTCCCCGCGACCCACCCGGACGAGGGACCGGTTCGTTTCCCGGTCCGGGTCGCGCGTCATCCATACGGCGGTCCGGCAGTCCATTCGAGATGGTCGGCGACACCATGACCATCCGCTCGAAGGGAGGTGAACATGCGAACGTCCCTCGGCATCTCCGCCGGGGCCGAGGTCGTGTGCTCGGCGTTGGTCTCCACCGCGCCGAACGGCATGCAGAGCTTCGACTACCGCGTCGTCTCGGCCGACGCGGCCCATTCCGATCTCGGTGACCTGGTTGCCTCCTCGATCGAGCTGATGACCACCCAATTGCCGACCACGCAACATCCGCGCGAGATCATCCGCCCGGCCGGTGGGCGTTTCGCGGGTGGGCAACGCGACTTCGAGCCGATCACCGGGCACCCGCCCACCAGCGTCGCGGTCGCCTACCGCACCAAGGAGCAGGCGCAGATCATCCGCTCGGCCACCGGCAAACAGCGTGAGCTGCGGCTCATTCCGGAGGGCACCGCCGCGCTGACGTACCTTCGGCACACCGGCCTGCTGGATCGCTACGAGACGATCGCCATCGTCGACCTCGGCGCCTCCGGGCTCAGTGTCACCGTCGCCGACCGGGCCGACGGCTCCCTGCTCCGTTCCGATCGCACCGCGGCCGTCAGCGGCAAGGCGATCGACGAGCTGATCTACCACCACCTGGTGGACCTGCACTTCGCCCGGCGCGGCACCCGCCCCAACCGCGGCATGCTCACCAACCGCGGCCGCGCGGCGAAGGAGCACCTGTCCATCGCGCCCGCGGTCACCATCGACCACGTCGCGGGGCGCCCTCTGAAACTGACCAGGGCCGATTTCGAAGAGTTGATCGCCGACCTGCTGCGCGACCTGGCGCGATTCGTCACGGCGGCGTTCGCCCGGGCGCCGCGCGAGCCGCAGGCCGTCGCGGTCATCGGCGGCGGCGCCAACATCCCCGCGGTGCTCGACACACTCACCGCCGCGCTGGACGTCCCGGTCTTCACCGTGCCCGACCCCGAGGCGGTGACCGCGAAAGGCGCGGCACTGGTAGCCGATTCGGCGCAGCCCTCGGTCTTCCCGGTGGGCGCGCTCGGCGGCGACGCGCCCGCGGGGACGGTCACCAAGGTGTTCGGCACCCTGGCCGGTGCGATCGTGGTGGTCGGGCTGATCGTCGGTTACGGGGTCAAAACGTTCGCCCCCACCGCGGACGACGAAGTCTCCCCCGCCGGTACCACGAGCAGCGCCTCGCAACTGCCGACCGTGACATCCGCACCGTCCGCCACCACGGCGGCCATCACGCCGCACGGCCACCCACCGGCCAGCACCGGCACTGCGCCGACGACCACGGTACACGGGCCGCAGAGCACGACCGGCTGGTCGTCGGGCACGCAGGTGATCACGCCCACGCAGCCCACGCTGCGCCCGGATCCGAACCTTCCGCCCATCCCGTTCCCGGAGCTGTTCGGTCCGATGTTCGGGAACCCGAATGCGACACTGGGCGGTTCGCCCGAGCCGCAGTCGAGCCGGACATCGTCGTCCGCGGCGCCCAGCGCCACGGCGCCCGGCACGAGTCCCACCCAGGCGCCCGCGCGATCGAGCCTGCCGCTTCCGCTGCCGGGGAATTCGGGATCCGCGTCCAATTCCGGACTGCTCGCACCGAACTGATCCGGCCGCGTCCTCCGCCACGCCGGCTCGCCGCCCGGCCGCTCACCCGGTCCGCTCAGGTCAGCGGACCATGCTGACCGACACCGGCAGGCCGGGGTCGGTGGCGACCGTGAGCGGTGAAGGAGCCGCGCCACCCGCGATGACATGCGCGCCGAGCGCGGCGATCATCACGCCGTTGTCCGTGCACAGCCGGGGCTTGGGCACCCGCAGGGTCAAACCGGCGGCCCCGCAACGCTCCTCGGCCATCGAGCGGATCCGCGAGTTGGCCGTCGCGCCGCCCCCGAGCACCAGCGTGCCGACACCGACATCCTGAGCCGCGCGAACCGCCTTCATGGTGAGCACATCCGCGACGGACTCCTGAAACGAGGCCGCGATATCGGGGATGGGTAGGTTCTCGGCCGCGATGCCGTCACGCTGGGCCGCCTCGACATAGCGGGCCACCGCCGTCTTGAGGCCCGAGAAGGAGAAGTCGTAGCGGGGATCGCGCGGCCCGGTCATGCCGCGGGGGAAGGCGATGGCGCGCGGATCACCGGTCGTCGCGGCGGCATCCAGCGCGGGACCGCCGGGAAAACCCAGCCCGAGCAGGCGTGCCACCTTGTCGAACGCCTCGCCCGCCGCGTCGTCGACGGTGCTGCCCAGCTCGACGATCGGCTCGGACAAATCCGTGACATGCAGCAGGTGAGTGTGGCCTCCGGACACGAGGAGCGCGACGCACGGCGGCATCGGCCCGTGTTCGAGGGTGTCGACCGCGACGTGCCCGCCGAGATGATTCAGCGCGTAGAAGGGCACATCCCACGCCGCGGCATAAGCTTTCGCGGCGGCGACCCCGACCAGCAGCGCACCGGCCAGGCCGGGTCCGATGGTCACGGCCAGCGCGTCCGGTTTCGCGATGCCGGCGGCCGACAGCGCGCGGCGCATGGCGGGCACGATCGCCTCCAGATGCGCACGCGAGGCGATCTCGGGGACGACACCGCCGAAGCGCGCGTGCTGCTCGACACTGGAGGCGACCTCGTCGGCGAGCAGTTCGCAGGTGCCGTCCGGGTGCCTGCGGACGATGCCGACACCGGTTTCGTCGCAGGAGCTTTCGATGCCCATGATGATCACGACAGCACCTCGTCCCGTGTGCGCCACCTGTCGTCGCTGGTCAGCGCGGGTCGGCGCATCGTGTACGCGTCCGCGCCGCTGGGATGGTAGTAGTTCTTGCGCAATCCGATGATATGGAAGCCGTGCTTGGCGTACAGCGCGATCGCCGGGGCGTTGTCGGTGCGGACCTCGAGGAACACCGGTCCACCGCGCCGGTCCGCCTCGACGAGCAAAGCCTCCAGCAGGAGGGTGCCGACACCAGCGCGATGACGGCCCGGGTCGACGCCGATGGTGTGCACCTCGGCCTCGGGGTGTTCGGCGTCACCCAGCAGGGCGATGCCCGCGTAGCCCACCATTCGCCCGTCCTCGTCGCGTGCGGTGATGTACCGGTTGTGCCGACCGGCCAGCTCCGACTGGAATGCCACGGCGGCCCACGGGTCGTCCTCCGGGAACAGCAACTGCTCCAGCTCCACGCAGCGGGTGATGTCGGCCGCCACCATGGGCGCGATCCGGATCGCCACGGATCTCACGCTCCCGTCCGGTCGAGCCGGCGATAGGCGTTCTCCACCGCGTCCGGCCTGCGCAGGTACAGCGGAACCAGCGGCTCCGGCACGCTGCGCGCCAGCAGGCCGGGCGCGGCGACGCGCACCAGTCCGGCGGGCGAGGGCGTCTCGGCGGGCAAGACCGGCAGATCGAAGAAGTCGACGTGCGAAGCGGATCCGGCGATCGCCGTCGCCTGGCCTGCGTCCAGGTCCGAGGGCTTGCACACTTCCGGTCCCGCCACGCGCGCACCCGCCCGGTACCGCGCCCAGTACACCTCGCGCCGCCGCGCGTCGGTCACCACGAGCAGCTCGGCTTCGGGCGACAGCTCGACGGGAGGCGGCACGGCCGGGTCGACGGCCGCGTCGGCGGCGATCGCGTCGAGGCTGCACACGCCGTACACCGGGATGCCGAGCGCGTCACCGAAGGCGGCCGCGGTGGCCATGCCGACCCGCAGGCCGGTGAACGGGCCCGGGCCGATGCCGACCACGATCGCGTCGATGTCGGTTCTGGAACGACCTGCCTCGGTGAGGCATTCGAGGATCTGCGGCGTGAGCACCTCGGCGTGGGCGCGGGGATCGACCCGCACCCGAGTGGCGACGGTACGTACCCGGACGGGATCCGCCGCGCCGGCGCCCTGCTCCAGGTCCACCAGTCCCGCTGTGACGGCGGGTGTCGCGGTGTCGACGGCTAGTACAAGCATGATTGGGCCAACGATACCGGGTGGTAGGCGGCACCCATGCAGAGCTACCTGAGAGCTAACCCACCCACTCCCAGATCGCGATGCGCACATCCGAATCCGGCTCGCGCGACAACACCACGCGCAGGTGCCGCTCCGACAGGTGCTCCACCACGCCGCGGCCCCACTCCACCACGACCACCGCCTGATGCAGGTCGGTGTCCAGATCCAGCGCGTCCAGCTCGTCCAGATCGCCGCCGAGCCGGTAGGCGTCCACGTGCACCATGGGCACCGCAGGGCCGCCGCCCTCGCGCTGCCCGGCGCGGTGCTGGCGGGCGATGATGAACGTCGGCGAACTGACCCGGCCCTGCACGCCGAGCCCCGCGGCGATGCCACGGGTGAGCGCGGTCTTGCCCGCGCCGAGCGGACCGTCCAGCACCACCAGATCCCCGGCGCGCAGATTCGTCGCCAGCTCCCGGCCCAGCGCCTCGGTGTCGGCGACGGTGGGCAGTACCCGCTGCCCCGGATCAGCCACGGGCCACCTCCGCGGCGTCTCCCGACGGATCGATCGCGCCCGCGCGCACGAGCAGTCGATCCAGCGCGGCGTTGACGATGTCCGGGTACTGCATATGCGGCATGTGCGCGGCGCCTTCCAACCGGATGAGCTCGCTGCCGGGCAAGGCCGCGGCAAGCGCCCGCGAATTGCGGAACGGGATCACCAGGTCGTGCCCGCCGCCGAGCACCAGTACCGGTGTGCCCGCCAGCGCGGGCAACGCCGCCGACTCGTCGTGCAGCTCGAGGGCCTGGAGGAACTTCACGATGGTCTCCACCGGCGTCTGGTCGATCATCAACGTCGTGAAGCGCGACAGGGTGGGGCTCACGGGGCCGTGGAACGAGCTGACGTGCAGGATCGGCGTGATCACTTGCCGCGCGGTGACGCGGCCGGCCTGTACCAGGGCGGGGGCGGTGTGCACCGCCAGCCGGAAGCCGTCGATCGCGGGATTGCGCAACAGCTGCCCGATTCCGGCCCGGGTGACTCCGGCGGCCGTGGTCGACAGCAGTGCGATCCCGATCACCCTGGCCGCGAAGAGATTCGGATAGCGCGCCGCCGCGGCCAGGATCGCCATCCCGCCCAGCGAATGCCCGACCAGCACCACCGGTCCGGCCGGTGCGGTGGCGTTCAGTACCGCGACGAGGTCGCGGCCGAGCTGGCCGACGGTGCAACTCGCCGCGCTCGGCACGCCCGAACGACCGTGCCCGCGCAGGTCGAACAGCACCATGCGAACCCGGGGACCCCACAACTTCTCCAGGTCACGACGCTGAAAATGGAAGGACGCCATGCTGTTGCAGAAGCCGTGCACGAAAAGCACGGTCACCGGCGCGTCGTCGGGGCCGCAGGTCCGCGTCGCCAGGGGCACGCCGTCGTCGGCGAGCACCGTCCCCGCGCGGTCGGCATCGATCAGCGCGAAATTCTCGTCGCGGTAGTCGTCGCCCCGGGCGGGCCACAGCACGCGCGCACCCGCGCGACGCAGGGCATGGGCGCCCGCCAGCGCACCGACGACACCGACCGTCGCCAGCCCGCCGCGCAGCGGGGTCACCCGGAAGCGGCTCATCGGGCGCCACCGATATAGCGCCGGGTGACCCGGCCGCGCGGCGAGCACACCACTTCGTAGTGGATGGTGTCGAGCAGGTCCGCCCAATCCTGGGCGTGCGGCCGGGTACCGAAGAGAACGGCGATGTCGCCTTCCTGGACCCCCGCCTTGTTGTCACCGAGGTCGACGACGAACTGATCCATGCACACCCGCCCTACATTCCTGCGCAACGCTCCGCCGAGCCAGACGTCGAATCGTCCGCTCAACGGGCGGAACACGCCGTCGGCGTATCCCGCGGGAATCAGCGCGACGGTGGTGTCGTGCGGCGCGATCCACTGATGTCCGTAGGAGACGCCCTCGCCGGCCGCCACTCGTTTGACCAGGGCGACCCGGGCCTGGAAGGTCATCGCGGGCCGCAGCCCGAAATCGTCGTCCGGGATCGGCGACAGTCCGTACATGGCGATGCCCGGCCGGACCAGGTCGAAGGCCAGATCGGGGCGGGTCAGGGTGGCGGCGGAGTTGGCGATGTGCACCAGTTCCGGCTCCAGGCCGTGCTCTTTGGCCGTGGCGATCGCGTCCAGGAATCGGGCGCGTTGCACGTCGTTGTTGGGGTGCTCGGGCTCGTCGGCGTGCGCGAGATGGGAGAAGATCGCGCGAAAGCGCACCGCCTGTTCATCGACCAGAGCGCGCAGCGCCGTCAGCACTTGCGGATACTCACTCGGCGAGACTCCGTTGCGGTTCAGGCCGGTGTCCACCTTCAGCGTGACCGTCGCGGGACGGCCGGTGTCGCGGACCGCGGCCTCGACCGCGCGCAGATGGGTCGGCGAGGAGATTCCGATCTCGACGTCGGCGGCCACCGCGGGCGCGAAGTCGGTGTCCGTGTTGTGCAGCCAGCACAGGATCGGCACGGTGATCCCGGCCGCGCGCAACTGCACCGCCTCGCCCACGGTCGTGACGCCCAGTTCGGCCGCGCCCGCCGCGAGGGCGGCCCGGCCCACCTCTACCGCGCCGTGGTTGTAGCCGTCGGCCTTCACCACCGCCATCACCGCGGCATCGCCTGCGTGTTCCCGCAGGATTCGCACGTTGTGGGCGATGGCGTCGAGGTCGATGACCGTTTCCACTTGCGCTGTGCCGCCTCTCCGCCTGTTCAGGCCGTACCAGTCGGCCGCGCTGGATTCGCGTTCAGGTCCTGCGTGCGGTGCCGCCTGAATCGTCGGCGTACCCGGCGAGTTACCCATGTGCTCTCGAAATCGGTCGGTGCATTGGTTCCGGTCGAGTCTATTGGCGTGCTCGGTTCCGGTTCCAGTCGGTTCGGATGGCGCTGCGCCCGATGTGCCGAGCGCCACGACCAGCACCGATCACGCCGACGCCGGTAGCGCGCAGCACAATGCGCCGGACACTGCCAACGGGACCCGTCCGTCCCGGCCGGTGTGCCGTCGGCTCCGCATGGAGGTCGTAGCGCGGCGCCATGGCTACTTCGACACGACCCACATCCGCTCGACAGCCGACCTTGCCGTTGCGGGCTTCGCGGCTGGTCGGCGCATGCTCCGGGCTCGCGTACCGCCTCGGCGAGACGAGCGGGCAGGCGTTATCCGGTACTTCGGATCGGGCGTGCCGATGCCGCGTTCGGGCTCGGCGCCCGGTTCCTCGGCTCAGCGTGCGAACCGGTCAGAAGGGGTGGGCGAGGCCGCGCAGGACGCCGATCGCGGGACGGACGTGCGCGGCGAGGACGCTCGCCGAGATGGGGGCTCCCTGGGGCGCGCCGTCGTGGGCGGCGAGGTTCGCGGCCAGCGCGTGCACTCGCGCGGCCGCGGCGGCCGACCAACCCGGATCCCGGCCCGCCGCCAGCAGCGTTCCGATGATGCCCGAGAGCACGTCGCCCGCGCCCGCCGTCGCCGCCCACGAACCGCCCGCCTCGTTGACCAGCACGGGACGGCCGGGGGTCGCGACCAACGTGGCGCGGCCCTTCAGCAGCACCGTGACCTGCCAGGCCTCGGCCAGGTCGCGGACCGCGGCCACCCGGTCGGAGCCGACCTCTCGGCCGGTGAGGCGGGCGAACTCGCCCGCATGCGGAGTCAGGACGGTCGGGGCCGCGCGCCCGCGCACCAGTTCCGGCTGCGCCGACAGCAGCGTCAGGCCGTCCGCATCGATCACCACCGGAAGGTCGGCGGCCAGAATCTCCCGCAAGCGCTCCCCGGAGTCGGGGCCGGTGCCCGCGCCGGGACCGAAGACCCACGCCTGGACGCGACCGGTCTCGGCGAGTTCCTCCGTGGCGATCACTTCCGGAAAGTGATCGAGCACCTCGGCGGCCGCGGTCCCGGCATAGCGCACCATCCCCGATGTGGCCGCCACGGCGGCGCCCGCGCACAGCACGGCGGCGCCCGGATAAGTTGCGCTACCGGCACATACGCCCGTCACGCCCTGCGTGTATTTGTCGTCGGCCGGGCCGGGGATCGGCCATGCGGCGCCGATCGATGCCGGCTCGAGCGCGACCAGACCCGCTTCCGGAAGACGTAAGCCGATGGGAACCAATTCGATCCGGCCGCACTGCGCCGCGGCGAGGGCGTGCACTGGTTTGTAGGCGCCGAAGGCGACCGTGACGTCCGCGCGGACGGCCGGGCCTTCGATCGCGCCGGTGTCCGGTCCCACGCCACTGGGCAGGTCGGCCGCGACGACCGGGGCTTCCAGCGCCGCAACGATTTCCGCGGCGCGCGGCCGCAGCGGCCCGCGACCGGAGATGCCGACGACACCGTCGATCACCAGGTCGGGATGGCCGACATCGTCCGCCACTCGACCACCCGCCCTGCGCAGCGCCGTGAGTCCTTCGGCGTGCGCTCGCCGCGGATCGAGCAAGACCGCGGTGACCGCGACACCGCGGCGGCGCAACTGCGCACCCGCCCAGAGCGCGTCACCGCCGTTGTCGCCGGATCCGACCAGAAGTGTCACCGCCCGTCCCGCGACACCGCCGGTGCGCTCCCGCAGTTCGCCCGCGACCACCGTCGCCAAACCGTGCGCCGCACGACGCATGGGCACACCGTCCGGCACCCGGGTGAACAACTCGGCCTCCGCCGCGCGCACCTCGTCTACGGTGAAATAGCCCCGCTGCGTGGACATCGCCGCTCCCTCCGTCGGTGTGGCCTATTACGCTTGGCCATCATGCCAAGCGTCCGCCGCACCAGGACCGTCCGCGTCGTCACGGGAGTCGCCCTGGCCGGCGCGCTGCTGTTGTCCGGCTGCGGCGGCGACGAAGCCGATTCGGCCGCCACCACCACGAGAAAGCCGGCCCGGTCGACCACCACCGCGCCGCAGACCGGCGAGCGCAAGCCCACCGCCGCCACCGTCGCCGTGGACGACATGAAATTCTCGCCCGCCGAGGTCACCATCGAGGTCGGCGACACGGTCACCTGGAAATTCGGCGACAAGGTCCCGCACTCCGTGCAGGGCATCGGCGACAAGGCGATGGGCATCAACAGCCCGATCTTCGACACAGGCGAGTGGAGCTACACCTTCACCACACCCGGCGCCTATCGCTATCTCTGCTCCTTGCACCCGGAGATGCGCGGCACGGTCACCGTCCGATAGCGGAAATAACGCGCCGAAACTGCCACGCATCACACCGGGCGGTACTCCCGGGGCCGGGCACCGCGGGCGGAACTGGTGTTGAGCGCTTCGACCGCGGCCACGAGCGGAGCGAGCTCCGAGTTGGCGGCGGCTTGACCGAGGGCGCCCGCGAGTGCGGCATCGTGCGTGGGCCGGGCCTGCTCGAGCAGGTCCAAGCCCGCCGGAGTCACGTCGGTGTAGATGCCGCGACGGTCGTCGGGGCAGAGGTAACGCTGAAGCAGTCCGCGATCCTCCAGCCGGGAGACCAGCCGGGTGGTGGCGCTCTGGCTCAGCACCACGGCCTCGGCGACCTGGTTCATCCGTAGGTGCCCGCCCGGCCCGTCGTGCTGGCGGCTGAGGACCACCAGCAGCGAGTACTCGCGAACGCTCAGCTGGTGCCCGGATTGCAGGGCCCGCTCGATGTGCGCCTCGATCCGGTCGTGCAGCAGCGAGAGTGCGTACCAGCCATCGGCGAGGCCGGTCAGTGCGGCGTCCGCGGTCATCGGCGTTCCTTCGCGTCGGGATTCGTGCCTCCAGGATAGCCAGAGTCAACAATAGCCCGCGCTTGCAATTAAAGAGCGTCTGCAATTATTGTGGACGCTTGTAAGGATCTGACGCAAATAACTGTGGAGGCTCCCGTGCCCCTCGCACTCCTCGCCCTGACGCTCGGGGCATTCGCCATCGGCACGACGGAATTCGTCGTCGTCGGCTTGCTGCCCGACATCGCGGGCACCTACGCGGTGACCATCCCCACCGCGGGTCTGCTGGTCACCGGCTACGCGCTCGGTGTCGTGGCGGGTGCGCCGCTGATGACCGGTCTCGGCACCCGGGTCTCGCGCAAACGCATGCTCCTCGGCATGCTGACGCTGCTCGTCGCCGGCAACGTCCTGTCCGCCGTCGCGCCGACCTTCGCACTGATGCTCACCGGGCGCATCGTGGCGTCGCTGGCCCACGGCGCCTTCTTCGGTATCGGCTCGGTGGTCGCCGGGACCCTGGTCAGCGCGCACCGGCGCGCCGGTGCGATCGCGATCATGTTCACCGGGCTCACCGTCGCCACCGTGGTGGGCGTACCGCTGGGGACGCTGCTCGGCCAGCACTTCGGCTGGCGGCTGACCTTCTTGTTCGTCGCGCTGATCGGGGTGATCGGTCTGGTGGGCGTCGCGGCGCTGGTGCCACGGCAGCCCGTCGCGGCGAACGCCGGGCTACGCCCCGAACTGGCGGTGTTCCGCAACCCCCAGGTGCTGCTGGCAATGGCGATGACGGTGCTCGGCTTCGGCGGCGTGTTCGCCGCGATCACCTATCTGGCGCCCATGATGACCGAGGTCACCGGCTACGCGGAGAGTTCGGTCACGTGGCTGCTGGTGCTGTTCGGCCTCGGCTTCTTCGCGGGCAACTTGATCGGCGGCAAGTTCGCCGACCACCATCTGATGCCGATGCTGTATCTCACGCTCGGCGGGCTCGCGCTCGTCCTCGCGCTGTTCACCGTCACCGCACACGACAAAGTCGCCGCCGCCGGCACGGTGGTGTTGATCGGCGCGCTGGGGTTCGCGACCGTCCCGCCGCTGCAGAAGCGCGTCCTCGATCAAGCGGCGGGCGCGCCCACCCTGGCCTCCGCGGTCAATATCGGCGCGTTCAACCTCGGCAACGCCGTGTCGGCCTGGCTCGGCGGGGTGGTGATCGCCGCCGGCTTCGGCTATACCTCACCGAACTGGGTCGGCGTCGGCTTGGTCCTGGTGGCGCTGCTGCTCGCGGTGCTGTCGGGCCGCCTCGAGCGTCGCGCGACGCCCGTCGTCCCGGACGAGCCCTTGGCCGCCGTGCACGCGTAGACCACCGGTGGCCCCGAGTGGAACAGCGGCCGCGCACCCGTGGGTGCGCGGCCGCCGTGCTATTCCACGGTGACGGATTTGGCCAGGTTGCGGGGCTTGTCGACGTCGTAGCCGCGGGCCTGCGCCACCTCGGCGGCGAAGATCTGCAGCGGGATCGTCGACAACAGCGGCTGGAACAGCGTCGGCGCGCTGGGAATCTCGATGAGGTCGTCGGCGAACGGACGCACCGTGTCGTCGCCTTCCTCCGCGATCACGATGGTGCGCGCGCCGCGGGCCTGGATCTCCCGGATATTGCTCAGCAGCTTCGAGTGCAGCACCGCGCGCCCCTTCGGCGACGGCATCACCACGATCACCGGTAGACCGTCCTCGATCAACGCGATCGGCCCGTGCTTGAGCTCGCCCGCCGCGAATCCCTCCGCGTGCATGTAGGCCAGCTCCTTGAGCTTGAGCGCGCCCTCCAGCGCCACCGGATAGCCGACATGCCGTCCCAGGAACAACACCGTCGGCACCTGGGCCAGCTCGCGCGCGATGGTCCGCACCTGTGGCGCGGTCTCCAGCACGCGCTCCACCAGCTTCGGCATCGCCTCGAGCTCGGCGAACTCGCGAGCCACCTCGTCCGGGTACTTGGTGCCGCGCGCCTGCGCCAAAGCGAGCCCGACCAGGTAGTTCGCGGTCACCTGGGCCAGGAACGCCTTGGTGGAGGCGACGCCGATCTCCGGCCCGGCCCTGGTGTAGAGCACCGCGTCGGACTCGCGCGGAATCTGCGCGCCGTTCGTGTTGCAGATCGCGAGGACGCGCGCCTTCTGCTCCTTGGCGTGGCGCACCGCCTCCAGCGTGTCGGCGGTCTCGCCGGACTGGGAGATCGCCACCACCAGCGTCGAACGGTCCAGCACCGGGTCGCGGTAGCGGAACTCGCTGGCCAGCTCGACCTCGACGGGCAGCCGCGTCCAGTGCTCGATGGCGTACTTCGCCAGCAGACCCGAGTGGTAGGCGCTACCGCACGCGACGACGAACACCTTGTCGAAATCGCGCAGCTCCTGGTCGGCGAGACGTTGCTCGTCCAGCACGATCCGGCCCGCGCCGTCGCGGTCGGTGCTGAAATGCCCCATCAAGGTGTCCGCGACCGCGGCGGGCTGCTCCTCGATCTCCTTGAGCATGAAGTAGTCGTGGCCGCCCTTCTCGGCGGCGGCCAGGTCCCAGTCGATCGTGAAGGGGCGCGAACTCGCCTCCTCGCCGGCGAAGTCGGTGACCCGGTAGCTGTCCAGCGTGATCACGACGGCCTGGTCCTGGCCGAGCTCGACCGCCTCGCGGGTGTGCTCGATGAACGCCGTGACGTCCGAGGCGATGAACATCTCACCCTTGCCAACGCCCACCACCAGCGGTGTGGAACGGCGCGCGGCCACGATCATGTCCGGGTGGTCGGCGTGCGTGAAGACCAGCGTGAACGCGCCCTCCAGGCGGCGCAGGACGGACAGCGCGCTGGCCGCGAAGTCACCGGCGGTCGGGCCCTGGGCGTACGCGCGGGCCACCAAGTGCACGGCGACCTCGGTATCGGTGTCGCTGCGCAACTCGACCCCGGCGTCCTCCAGTTCGCGCCGCAGCGGAGCGAAGTTCTCGATGATGCCGTTGTGCACCACGGCGACCTTGCCGCTGTCGTCCCGATGCGGGTGCGCGTTGCGGTCGGTCGGCGCGCCGTGCGTAGCCCAGCGGGTGTGTCCGATGCCCGTGGTGCCCACGAAGCGATCGATCCCGGTTTCGGTGAGCTGGGCCTCCAGATTGGCCAGGCGACCAGCCTTGCGTTCCACCGCCAGCGTGCCCGCGCCGTCCAGGATCGCCACGCCCGCGGAGTCGTAGCCGCGATATTCCATGCGGCGCAACGCGTCAACGACGACGCCGAGCGCGTCTCGGTACCCGACGTACCCCACGATTCCGCACATGGCTCACCACACTACTTATCGGATAACGTTCACGTCGTGTCGGCGTCTGTGAAATCGCTATTGAGCACCCTGACCAGCCGGGGCCCGCACCGCGTGTTGCGAGGCAACCTGGCCATCGCCGGCCAGCCGGGGGTGGTGTTCACGCCCGAGAAGGGGCGGAATCTGCCTGCCGTCGCGTTCGGACACGGCTGGCTGACCGGGGCCGGCCACTACCGCACGCTGCTGGAACACCTCGCTTCGTGGGGAATCGTGGCGGCCGCGCCCGATACCGAGCGCGGGCCGATCCCGTCACATCTGGGACTGGCCGCCGATCTGCTCACCACGCTCGACATCTGCACCGGCGTGCGGCTCGGCGACGGCGAGATCAGTGTGCATCCGGAGCGCCTGGCCCTGGCCGGGCACGGCATGGGCGCGGGCGCCGCCGTCATCGCGGCGAGCCGCCGCGACGTCGCCACCGTCGCGGCGCTGTTCCCCGCGCCGACGGCACCCGACGCCGAAGGCATCGCGCCCGAGCTGGACATTCCGGCATTGATCCTGGCCGGTGCGACCGACATCACCTCGGTCAGCTCCAATGCCGTCCCGCTGGCCACCGCGTGGGGCGGTCCCGCGATCCTGCGCGCCATCGACAAGGCCTCGCACAACGGCATCATCGAAGGCCGTCGCGTGCTCGCCGCCGTGGGCGCGGGAAAGCACGAAGCGAAGACCACGCGCACCACCCGCGCCCTGCTGGCCGGTTACCTGCTCGCCACGCTGGCGGGCGACAAGACCTACCGTGCCTTCGCCGATCCCGACGAGGTCATCCCACACACCGCGGTCGTCGACCCGGAAGCCCCACAGGAGAAGGAGCCACCGAAGCTGAAGGTCGGACAGCTCGCCGCACTGCTGCGGCGATAGCCCTGCCCCGCGACATTCCGGAGTGCCGGTCAGATCAGCCAGCTCTTGCGTCGATAGAAAGCGGCCTCCTCGTCCTCCTCGTCGACCGGTGCCACCGTTCGATTCGCCCGACGTGCGGCCATCGACCGCGCGATGGCCGCATGTTGCTCTTGTGCTTCCTCCTGCAGCCGTCGCTGCTCCTCCGCCTCGGCGGCGGCCCTGTCGAGGTTCTCAGCGTGCGTCGCCCAGAACTCGTCCATGTCGGCGGTCAGGCGGTCGGCGAACGCCCGGCCGGTCGCCGCGGTCTGTTCGTTGATCGCCTGGATCTCGTCGAGGAGCAGCGACATGCGGCGCTGGTTCTCGGCGGCGAGTTGCCTCGCTTCCTCGGCGTAGTCGACCATGCTGCGCCTCCTTGTTCATTCGGTGTGCGGACTCATCGCCGCCGGGCTCACAACGGCCCCGCCTCGGCGAAATCCGCGTCCAACGGGCCTGCTTCGGCGAGTTCCGCGCCGCCGTCCACCGGGGCGTCGGGGTCCGGCTCGCGTCGGTCCGGCAACGGCTTCGGGTAGTGCTCGCCGTCTTCCTCACGACGGGCGCCCGGCAGGGTCCCGCCCGGCAGGCCGGAGCTACCGTCGCCGGCGTCGGATTGCGGGGCCGGACCAGGCGATTGTTGTTCCTCCTGAGATTCCTTCGCGGGAGGCTCCTCGTTCTGCTGCGCCTCCGGTGCCGGCGCAGGCGGCGATGGCTGTGCGTCATCGGTTCTCGGCTCCATCGAGATGACCGGTATCCCCTGTTCGTTCAGCTCGACGGTGAACTCCTGCCGCGCGCCCGTGGCATCGGAGAGAAGCAGTTTCAGCCGGCCGTCCGGGCCCATCTCGAACTCGACATGCTTCCCGCCGAGGTCGAATTCCGCCGCGGCGTGCGGCTCTGCGGCTCGCTCTTCGTTGTTCTGATCGTCGGCTTGGGCGGTCTGCGGATCAATACTCTGCATGAGCTTTTCGATCGCGTCATCGACTCCGCTTGTGATGATGCCGCTCAGCGCGGACACGCCCTGCTCCACCGCTCGACCGAGACCCGTTGCCAGCGGCGCGAATTCCTGTGCCGCCTGGGTGAGCGCGGCCAACCCGTCCAGCCCGGGCATCCTGGGCGCTGGGGTGGTCGGGGCGCTCGGCGTCGTCGGGGCGCTCGGCGTGGCCGGGGCGCTCGGCGTGGCCGGGGCGCTGGGAGTGGTCGGCGTCTCCGGCCCCAACGTGCCCGGTGTCGCCGGTGTGGTCGATACGGGCACGGTGCTCGCCGGGACCGTGGCCGCGGGTGTGCCAGGCAGACTCGTTTGCTGGGGCTTGTCCGGGCCGGACGGTGTACCCGGCTGCGTCTGCGACGGGCCTTCCGGGCACGGATAGGCCTGTTCGGACAGTTGCGCCAATGCGTCCGTGAGGTTCTTGTACTGATCCTTGAACAATCGATCGACCTCGGAACAGACGTCGACGTAGGACGCCAGCTTGCGATCGAAGTCCGGCTTGAAGGTCTTGGTCAGCCACTCTTCGGTGACGCTGCGCACCCGGTCGCCGTACGCGCCGGTGAGCAAATTCTTGCTGTCGGAGTTGAGGAAACCGAGCACACTTTTGTTGATCTTGGCTTCTGGCACGGCCAGCGCGGGAAATATGCGGCCGAGTTCGCGCACCTGTTCCGCGCTGATCCATTCCCGCGCCTTGTGCACGTCGACGATGACCTTCACCTCGTCCGGAGTCTTTCCGTCGATCTTCACCGCCTTGCCGCCGCCCACCGGACCCTCCAGCAATTCCCGGGTGGCGAACGCCTTCGCGGCCACCGCCGAGCGCAGCGCATTCGCCAGATCGGCGATCACGGTCATGGCCGCCCTGGCATGCTGCCGGTCCTCGTCGGCGAGGACCGACTGTTTGCCGAGCATGTCGAGCGCGGCGACGGCCGCCGCGCCCTGCCACAATTCGGGCAGCCGACGGGTGTAGCCCTGCTGCGCGTCCCATTGCCGATCCACTTCGGCGAGAGCGACTTTCAGTGCCTCGCCCGCCTGCTCGAGCTTCTCCAGCCGGGTGCCCCGCTGCTCGTCGTACCTCGCCAGCAGCGTGCCGAGGTCACCCCGGCCTCCGTTGCCGCCGAACGCCGCCTCGTACAGCGGCATGAACTCGATCCAGTACTGCAGTCCGGCGCTGCCCTCGTCCAAGAGGGCGTCGATCGCCTTGCCGTGCCAGGAAAGAGTCATGATCCCGACTCCTCGAAGGTGTGACGCCGCCGGTGCGAGCACAGGTCGTTCGGCGGTCTCATGACTTGTTCGTCTCGGACGCGCGCTGCCGGTCGGTCTCGGCGTAGACCACCACGGCTGCTCCCAGCGCGTCGGCGGTGGCGGTGGTGGCGTCACTCCAATTCCGCAGCCACGCGCCGATCCGCTCCAGCCCTTGATGCACCGCGATGCCCTGCGGCCCGTAGTTCCGGCCCGCCTCGCCGCCGCTGCCGAACACATGGTCGGCCACTCGCTTCGCCTGATCGCGGACCGCGTCCGCCGATCTTCGATAGTCGCTGCCCAGCGCACCCAATTCCCCCGTGCGGACGCCGACCATTTCCGATCCGCCCACGTTTCCCCTCCCTCTTCACAGTGTCATCGCGCGGCGCGAAACTCGTTCGCGCCGATTGCCGCCGTACTTCCTTCGACGCAACACGCCGACACTCGGTTCCCCCGAATTCCACTCGCGCGGAGACGGTCAACTGCCGATGCGACCTCGGTCGGTGCGGACCCATTCGGAGGTGCCGTCGGGGTGGCGGTGGAATTCCCATGCGGCGTAGTCGCCGTCCTTCTCCACCACGGTGACGTGGTCGGCGAAGCCGTCGTGGTCGTAGTCGGTCCAGACCTGCATCGCCTCGTCGCCCGTGGTGGTGATGGTGTCCAGGGTGCCGTCGCCGTCGATGTCCTGGGTCGGGTGCTGCAGTTCGATCGCACCCAGTCCGCCGAGGGACGAGGACGCGTCGATGCCGGGTATATCCAGACCGGGGAATTCGCTCGAGGTGATCATGACTCCTCCTCAGCAGGACTCGTGCGGTGGCGCGGTGCCGCAGCAGCGGCATCGTTCCATCCTGACACCCGCGCGGGCTCCACGCAGCCCCCGAGTTCACTTCTTCGGCATCAGCAGCCACAGCACCAGGTAGATGACGAACTGCGGACCGGGCAGCAGGCACGACACCACGAACAGCAGCCGGACGACGTTGGCGTTCCAGCCGAGGTACTCGGCGATGCCACCGCAGACGCCTGCGATCCACTTGTCGTGGGTGGAGCGGGTGAAACGGCGGGTGGGGGCGGTCATTGGTCTTCCCTCTCGTGCGGTGATCGCTACGAGTTCCACTCTGCCCGCCACCATGGGCCTCGCCATCGGCCCGGCGACCGATCCCGACCCTGATTTCTCCCGGGGGCGACCTCAGGGTGCAACCCCGAGCACGGCAGACTCGTGCTGGTGAGCACCACTCTGCATGCCCGCGGCCTGTCGGCCGCTCACGGTGAGCGCATCCTGTTCGCCGACCTCGACCTGACCCTCGCGCCGGGCGACGTGATCGGCCTGGTCGGCGTGAACGGCGCGGGCAAGTCGACCCTGCTGCGCATGCTCGCCGACCGGCACTCGCCCACGGGCAGCATCACGCTCAGTCCCCCGGATGCGACGGTCGGCTATCTCGCCCAGGAGGCGCAGCGGGTGCGCGGCGAGACCGTCTTCGAATTCCTCGGACGCCGGACCGGTGTCACCGAGGCGCAGCGAGCGATGGACACCGCGGCCGAGCGCCTCGCCGAAGGCGGGCCGGACGAATACTCCCCCGCGCTGGAACGCTGGCTCGCCCTCGGCGGCGCGGACCTGGACCAGCGCGCCCACGAGGTCGCCGCCGATCTGGGCCTCGCCGACAGTCTGCCGAGTGGCCTGGACACCCCGATGACCGGTTTGTCCGGTGGTCAGGCCGCCCGCGCCGGGCTGGCCTCGGTCCTGCTGTCGCGCTTCGACATCCTGCTGCTGGACGAGCCGACCAACGACCTGGATCTGGACGGGCTGGCCCGGCTGGAGCAATTCGTCGCCGGCGTGCGGGTGCCGCTGATGGTGATCAGCCACGACCGGGAATTCCTGGCGCGCACCGTGAATCGCATCGTGGAACTGGATCTCGCTCAGCAGCAGGTCGGGTGGTACGACGGCGGTTACGAGTCCTACCTGATGGAGCGCGAGATCGCCCGCAGGCACGCCCGGGAAGCCTACGAGGAGTACGCCGACACGAAAGCGGGCTTGGAGGCCCGCGCCCAGATGCAGCGCAACTGGCTCGAGCACGGCGTCCGCAACGCACGCCGCAAAGCGCGTGATCCCAGGAAGCTGGACTCGGACAAGGCGGGCCGCAAGATGCGCGCCGAATCCACCGAGAAGCAGGCGGCCAAGGCCAGGCAGACCCAGCGCCGCATCGAACGACTCGAGGTGGTGGAGGAGCCACGCAAGGAATGGGAGCTGCGCATGAGCATCGCCGCGGCCCCGCGCAGCGGCTCGGTGGTGGCGACACTGTCCCAGGCGCGGGTCACCCGGGGTGACTTCACGCTGGGCCCGATCACCACCCAGGTGGACTGGGCGGACCGCATCGTGCTCACCGGGGCGAACGGCTCGGGCAAGTCCACGCTACTGGCGCTGTTACTGGCGAAACTGCGGCCCGACAGCGGAACCGCGAGCCTGGGCTCCGGCGTCCGGATCGGCGAAGTGGACCAGGCTCGCGGGCTGTTCCGCGGTCCTGCCGCGCTGGCCGACACCATCGGCGCCGAACTCCCGGAGTGGCCGGAGGCGGAGACGCGCACTCTGCTGGCGAAATTCGGCCTGCGTGGCCCGCACGTGCTGCGCCCGTGCGACACCCTCTCCCCCGGCGAACGCACCCGCGCCGCGCTCGCCCTGCTCCAGGCCCGCGGGGTGAACCTGCTCGTGCTGGACGAGCCGACCAACCACCTGGACCTTCCCGCCATCGAACAGCTGGAGCAGGCCGTCGAATCCTTCACCGGCACACTGATCCTCGTCACCCACGACCGCCGCATGCTCGACACGGTCCACGCGACCCGGCGTTGGCACATGAACGCGGGGGTACTCACCGAAACCCATTGACCACGACCGCGCTACCCGCGCAAACGCGAGCCATAACGGGGCCGCGAACACGCCGCGCCGAAGGCGCGGCCGAACTACACAGCCGCGACCCGCTTGGCCAGGTCGTCCGCCAACTGGCGTGCCTGGGCCGGGTCGGTGGCTTCCACCATCACCCGCACCAGTTCTTCGGTGCCGCTGGGCCGCAGCAGCACTCGCCCCGAGTCACCGAGCGCTCGCTCCGCCTCCAGCACCGCGTCGCGGATCTCGGGGGCGCGCGCGACCACGGATTTGTCGCTGACCGGCACGTTCACCAGGATCTGCGGCACGGTTTGCAGCACGGCGGCCAGATCGGCCAGGGTGCGCCGGGATTGCGCCATCCGCGCCATCAGGCGCAAGCCGGTGAGGATGCCGTCGCCGGTGGTGCCGTATCGCGGGAACACCACGTGCCCCGACTGCTCGCCGCCGAGGGTGTAGCCGCCGCGCCGCAATTCCTCGAGCACGTAGCGGTCGCCGACGGCCGTGGTGCGCAGAGTGATTCCCGCCGCGCGCATGGCGATGTGCAGGCCGAGATTGCTCATCACGGTGGCGACCAAGGTGTCTGCGGCCAGCTCGCCCGCCTCGTGCATGGCGAGGGCGAGGATCGCGAGGATCGCGTCGCCGTCCACCACATTGCCGTAGGCGTCGACGGCCAGGCAGCGGTCGGCGTCGCCGTCGTGCGCGAGACCGAGATCGGCGCCGTGCTCCAGCACCGCGGCCCGCACCTGGTCCAGATGGGTCGAGCCGCAGCCGTCGTTGATGTTCAGCCCGTCGGGCTCTGCGTTGATCGCGATCACCGTGGCCCCCGCCTCGCGGTAGGCGGCGGGCCCCACCTCGGCGGCGGCGCCGTGCGCGCAGTCGACCACGACGGTCAGCCCGGACAAGTCCTGGCCGGTCGCCTCGACCAGGTGTTCCACATAGCGTTCGTGGGTGCCCGCGAGACTGTACTGATCCGGGACGGTGAGCCCTTGATCGCGCGCGCCCGCCGCGCTGCGTACCCGTCCGATGCCCGCGCCGGTCGGGCGGAACGGCGCCTGGGCGGCCACCAGCGCCTCGATCCGGTCCTCGATCGCGTCGTCGAGTTTGTGCCCGCCCGCGGCGAAGATCTTGATCCCGTTATCGGGCATCGGGTTGTGTGAGGCGGAGATCATCACGCCGAGACACGCGTCGTACAAACCGGTTAGGTAGGCGACCGCAGGCGTCGGCAGCACCCCCACCGACAGCACATCCACGCCCGCCGCGGTCAGCCCCGCGGTCACGGCGGCCTCGAGCATCTCCCCGCTGGCACGCGGATCGCGGCCGACCACCGCGAGCGCACGCTTCTTGCCCCGGCTCAGGATCTGCGCGGCCGCACCGGACACGCGCAGCGCCAGCTCCGGACTCAGCGACTCGTTGGCAAGCCCGCGGACTCCGTCGGTGCCGAACAACCGTCCCATACCTCGCCCCTCATTGGTGATCTGTGGCGTGGGCGTCGGCCCGGGAGGCACCGGCCCGTGCACCACGAAGGCCCCGCGAACGCCCTGTCTTCATACAGCGCGAGAGCAGGCGACCAGCTGTTCGCTGGGAGCCTGCTCTCGTACAGCTGCCGCGTCGACCGTACCGCGTCCGGCACCGCGAGGATGCCGGACGCGAAAGGTCGACGTTGCCGATGTCAGCGCTTCGAGTACTGCGGCGCCTTACGCGCCTTCTTCAGACCGTACTTCTTGCGCTCGGTGGCGCGCGGGTCACGGGTCAGGAAGCCGGCCCGCTTGAGGGCGGGACGATCCTCCGGGGTGACTTCGATCAACGCGCGGGCGATGGCCAGCCGCAGGGCGCCTGCCTGGCCGGACGGGCCGCCGCCGACCAGGCGGGCGTGCACGTCGAAGGACTCGGTGCGCTCTACGGTGACCAGCGGCGACTTGACCAGCTGCTGGTGCACCTTGTTCGGGAAGTAGTCCTCGATGGTGCGGCCGTTGAGCACGAAGTTGCCGGAGCCGGGCAGCAGGCGAACGCGCACGACGGCCTCCTTGCGGCGGCCGACGGTCTGCACCGGGCGATCGATCACGACGGGGGTGTAGGACGCCGAGACCTCGGAGTCCTCGTAGCCCGCACCGTCCTCGACAGCCTCGGCAGCGTCGAATTCCTCGACGTAGTCCTCGTTGAATTCCTCGGGAGCGGTCACTGGGCCACCTGCTTGATCTCGAACGGAATGGGCTGCTGGGCGGCGTGCGGGTGCGTCGGGCCCGCGTACACCTTCAGCTTGCCCGCGATCGCGTTGCCGAGCTTGTTCTTCGGGATCATGCCCTTGACGGCCTTCTCCACGAGCCGGTCGGGACGGGTCTCCAACACCTGACCGACGGTCCGCGACTTGAGGCCGCCCGGGTGCCCGGAGTGGTGGTGGATCAGCTTGTCCTGCCGCTTGTTGCCGCTGATGGCGACCTTGTCGGCATTGATGATGATGACGAAATCGCCACCATCGACGTGCGGGGCGTAGGTCGGCTTCGTCTTGCCACGCAGCAGATTCGCTGCCTGGACGGCGAGACGGCCGAGCACTACGTCAGTGGCGTCGATGACGTACCACTTACGGGTCACGTCACCCGCCTTGGGGCTGTACGTAGGCACAGTGCTTCCCTGTCTGTCGTCGGTGTTGCCGGCCAGGCGTGCGGTCGAGGTGTTCCCGGCGGCCGGTGGAGACCCGGGCCTCGGTGGACGTCCGGGCGATCCACAGGGTTCGACCGGGCGTTCCACACGCCGACGAGCCACGATACCAGTGGGGTATCGCGGGAAGAAATCGTGTCAGATCTCGATCGGGGGTCCGAAGTCGATCGCGCCGGGCGGTCCGGGGACCAGGTAGCGCAGGGTGTCGGCGTCCGGCCGCCCGCACTCCGCGGAGCTTTCCTGCGCTTCCCGCTGGTCGCCGCGTGCGGTGGTGACGCCTGGTTTGGGCCGCGTGATCGCGTAGGGAGCAGTCGGGCACGCGACCGGCTCGGCCTCGCCCGCCTGTTCGGAGACGACCGATCCCGCGTCGAGCATCACCGGCTGCGCCGTCTGCACCTGGTGATTCCCGGACGGCAGCGCGACCACGGCCAGCGCCATCGCCCCGACGACGGTATTGGCGCCGAACAAATTGCCCTTCATCTTGTTCCAGAGCTTGCCTTTGCGGTGCCGCTCCTCGTCTTCGGACTCCGCGCCCTGGTCCTGCCAGGCGTCCTGGCGTGGTTGGCCGGGGTAGGACTGCTGTTGCGCCGCGCCCGGGTAGGGCGGCCGCGGACCGAGCGGCGGCACCGGTCCACCGGGCGGCCCGGACGGCGGACCAGCCTGATCCTCGGGTGCGCTCGGCGGCCGGGTGAAGCGGCTGCCCAGTTCGGCGAGGTTCGGCGGGAGACCGCGCGGCGCTTCGTCGCGCCCGATCCGGGTCGTCTCCTCGTCGGGCCGCGTGGGGTAGCCCGGCCCGTACTGGACGCCGGGCACCGGACGCGCCGACGGATGCTCCGGCCTGCGCGGCCCCGCGTCCGCCGGTTGCGGCGCTGCCTGCGGCGGCGCCGGCGGCTGCGGCGCGTACTCGGCCTGCGGGCGGGCGTCCGCCGGGCGCTGCGGAGCGGGCACGGATTCGGCGTACCTGCCCGCCTGCTCCGGCTCACCCGCCTCCGTGTCGCTCACCAGCAGGTGCGCCGCGCCCAGCACGAGCGCGTGCATCGGATGGTCGGCCACTCGGAGGCGATGTCCCAAATGATTCTGGAAGGCCAGGCGCAACGCGTCGTTGAAGCGCACGTTGCCCGACAACAGGACCGTCGAGGTGTCCGCGCCGATCGAACGGGCGGCCGCCATGACCTCGATCACGACGTCGTCGGCCGACCGGGCATCCCGCATGGCCTCCGCGTCCACCGGGACGTCCACCGACTCGGTGGGCTGCTCGTCGTCGCCGTGCACCGCGACCACCAGCATGCCGCGGCCGTCGGAGTACACCCCCGTCGCGCCGAGGCCCTGCGGCCTGGCCCGGTCCGGCGGGTGCACCAGCCCGAGCGCGCGGACGTAACCGGACAACGCCACGCTCTCCGGCAGCGGCTCCACCACGACGTCGAGCTGCTCCACCATCGCCGCGTAGATCTCGACCTTCTCGTCCGGCCAGTTGTCCGGGAAGGGCAACGCCACCAGGTCCGGCTTGCCGCGCAAGTGCTTGCCGATCTCGGCGAGCGGGTTGTACATGCGCGCGCGGAAGACCAGTTCGGCGGGCCATGTCGCGCCCGCGACCACGATCTGCGGATGTCCCAGGATGTCGCGCACGTCGGCGATCGCCATCCCGAGATCCGGCCGGTTGCGTTCCACGCCCGCCGTGTGCAGCCGGCCCGACGAATCCGCCAGCAGATAGGCCGGCGGCGTCCACATCCCCTCCACCTGTACCGGCCGGATGGGAACGCCACCGCCACCGGCTGCCACGGACACCACATCCCAGCCGAGATGCACTGCCCCTACTCGCACCGTCACAGGCATAAGTGTGCCCGGTTCGCGGCCGAGATGCTCGTCGTCACCCGTCCGGCGCCGCCGCCGCGCCGCGGGGTGCCCATGATTCGCGCCGACGGCGTCACGCGGCCGACTTCTTCAGACGCAACCGGCGCCAAGTGAGGATCGCCAGCACCGAGGTGATCAGCAACAACGCGCCGATGTCCAGCGCCCAGATCTCCGGCTTCTGCTGCCAGAGCGTGTCGGGCTGCGCGTTGAGGAACAGTTCGCGAATGTTCACCGTCGACGCACCGGCCGCGTACCCCCACCGGGCCGGGAACAGCCAGGACACCTGCTCCAGCACCACCCGGCCGGTGACCGGGATCAGGCCGCCCGCCATCACCAGCTGGCACATGATGGCCACCACCAGCAGCGGCATCACCTGCTCGTTCGACTTCGCCAGCGACGACAACAGCAGGCCGAGGACTACGCAGCAGATCGCGGTCAGCGCGATATCGATGTACAACTCCGCGCTGCCGGAAGCCAGCACCGCTCCTTCGCCCGGGCGCTTCTTGCCCGCGAGCACGATGCCCACCAGGACCGCCGACTGCAGCAGCGCGGTGAAACTGAAGACGGCGATCTTCGCCAGCAGGTACGCCGAGGGCAGCAGCCCCACCGCGCGTTCGCGGTGGAAGATCGTCCGTTCACCGACCAGATCGCGCACCGTGAGCGTGGAGCCCATGAAACAGGCGCCCAGAATCAGCACCACAAGCAACTGCTGTGTCTCACTGCCGCCCTCGGGCACGAATGTGCCATCCGGTAGCGCTTTCAGCGCGCCGCGCTGGAAACCGTTCTTCCCCGGCACCACCAGCGAGAGCCCGCCGAGGATGAACGGCAGGAGCACCAGGAATGTCAGATAACCGCGATCGGCCAGGATCAGCCGGACCTGTCTGCGCGCCAGCGTCGAGAACTGTTTGCCGCGACTGGATTGCGGCGGACTGCCCGCGGACCCGTACGGCTGGACGGGCGGCGGGGGTGGCGGCGCGAACGCCTGCCGGGAGCGATAGGCGGCGAACGCCTGATCCGGGTTGGCCGCGACGTTGGCGAAGATCTCCGCCCAATCGCTGGTACCAAGCGCAGCGCCGACACCGGCCGGGTTGCCGCAGTAAGCGGTCTTGCCGCCGGGGGCGAGCAGCAGCACCTGATCGCACATGTCCAGGTGCGCCACCGAGTGGGTCACCACGATCACCACGCGGCCCGCGTCGGCCAGTTCCCGCAGCATCACCATGACCTGCCGGTCCAGTGCCGGGTCCAGGCCCGAGGTCGGTTCGTCCAAGATGAGCAGCGAGGGACCGGTCAGCAGTTCCATCGCCACCGAGGCGCGCTTGCGCTGACCGCCGGACAGCCGGTCGACTCTGGTGTCGGCGTGCTCGGTGAGCGAAAGCTCCTGCAGCACACCGTCGATGACCTTCTGCCGGTCCTGCTTGCTGTTGTCTCTCGGCAGCCGCAGCTCGGCGGCGAATCCGAGCGCCTGGCGCACCGTGAGCTGGCGGTGCAGCACGTCGTCCTGGGGCACCATGCCGATGCGGGAGCGCAGCGCCTCGTACTCGGCATGCAGATTGCGCCCCTCGAAGGTGACCACGCCGCCCGAAGGCCGGGTGGTGCCCGCGATCAGGCGCGACAGCGTCGACTTGCCCGCGCCGGAGGGACCGATCAGCGCGGTGAGCGTCCCGCGGCTGGCCGACATGTTCACGTCGACGAGCAGCTGCTTGTTGCCCTCGACGGTGAAGCCGACGCCGTGCACCGCCAGACCTTGCTCGGCGACCGGCTTCTGCCGGTGCACCAGCGCGCCCTGCTGCACGACGAAGTCGACGTTGCCGATGGTGATGATGTCCCGCTCGCGCAGCACCGCCCGTTGCTGACGGTGCCCGTTGACGAACGTGCCGTTCGCCGAGCCGAGGTCCTCGATGGTCAGGCCTTCGGCGGAGGAGAGCAGGCGGGCATGTTTGCGGGAGGCCAGCGGATCGTTGACGACGATCTGGTTGTCGGTGGTGCGACCGATGCTCAGGCCGGTCTGCGGAATCCGGTCGCCGCGGGCGATGGGCGCCGTGCTCGGCCTGGCCCGCACCGGCGGCATGTTCGAGGTGTCCGCCCTGGTCGTCATGTTGACGTTCAGCGCGGGCGCGGGCGCGTCCTGCGGCGGCGGGTAGGTCGGCCGCTGGAACTGCTGCGCGGGCCGGTGGACCGCGTGCGGCGGCGGACCGGGCTGCGGGACCGGTTGGGGAGCCGGTTGCGGCGGGCGCAGGGAAGGCCGTTGCGGTGGCTGCGGGTTCGCCGGCAGCAGGTGCAACAGCGGGCCGCTGATCGCGTCACCCAGCCGGACCTGCGTGGGACGGTCGATCGACACCGGCTGGGTCAGCCTGCGCGCGTCCACGAACACCCCGTTGGTGCTTCTGTTGTCGGTCAACACCCAGGCGCTGCCCTGCCAGGCCAGCGTCGCGTGCACACGCGAAACGAGCGGGCTGTCGACGAACAGCGTCACCTCCGGCGCGCGGCCCATCGTGACCTGCTGGCTCGAATCGAATACTCGTTCGTTTCCATCATGGCGCACGGTGATGGTCTGCGCCCCCGGTGAAGACATGCAGCGGATACTATTCCATCACCCGGACATCGGCGGTGCCCCCGATGCGCCATATGCCCCGATCCGGCCACCGATGTGAACGCTGTACCGGCCGACGAGGGGGAGCCTTGCCGAGAGTCCGAGCGAGCGCGCTGGTTGCGGCGTTGCTCAGCATTCTGGTGTTGGCCGGGGGCTGCATCCGAGTGGTCGACGGCCGGGCCGTCTCCGTCTACGACGATCCGTTCAAGGTCGCCGGACTGCCCACCACCAGCGGTCCGAGCGGTCCGCGCACCGGCGTCCCGGACAGCACGCTGACCGCGACCAACGGCGACGGCGGCGCCGTGGACACGCTGGCGCTCAACGCCGTCGACGACATCCAGACCTACTGGCGCGGCGAGTTCGGCAAGGAGTTCCAGGGCGAGTTCAAGCCGGTCGAGAAGCTGCTGTCCTGGAGCGCGAAAGCCGGGCGCCCGGAGTCGGTGGAGTTCTGCAAGGAGACCACCTACCGCTTGGTGAACGCCGCCTACTGCCGGTTGGACAATTCCATCGGCTGGGATCGGTCGGTGCTGCTTCCCACCATGGAGGAGACCTTCGGGAAGATGTCCGTGGTGATGGTGCTCGCGCACGAGTACGGGCACGCGGTGCAGACGATGGCCAAGATCGTCGCTCCGAAAACCCCGGTGATCGTCAAGGAACAACAGGCGGATTGCTTCGCGGGCGCGTTCATGCGCCACGTGGCCGAGGGCAAGGCCAGGCACTTCACGATCAACACATCCGACGGACTCAACACGGTGCTCGCGGCCACCGTCGCGATCCGTGACTCCGATCCCGACGACCCGGAGAGCGTGCACGGCTCCGCGTTCGAACGGGTCACCGCGGTGCAGATCGGTTTCACCGACGGTCCCAAGGGATGCAAGGGCATCGATCAAGACGAGATCGACCAGCGCCGCGCCAATCTGCCGCAGAGTTTCAGCGACGACACCGGACGCGGCGAGTACCCGATCACGAAGGAAACCCTGATCGAACTCACCAAGGCCCTCCGAGCGATTCTGCCGGTCGACGACGAGCCGACCTACGACTACTCCCGGGCGAAGATCGAATGCCGCGACGGCGTGGTCACCGAACCGGTGTCGTATTGCCCCGTGAAGAACACTATCGCCACGGACATTCCCGCACTCGCGGAGCGAGGTATGTCCAGCTCCGGCGCCGACGACCCGTTGCCGGTCAAGGTGACCGGCGACTACAACGGCTACGTCGTGTTCATCTCCCGCTACACCCTGGCCGTCCAGCAGAACCGCGGCGAGAGCCTGGTGGGCGCCAAGACCGGGCTGCGCGCGGCCTGTCTGTCCGGCGTGGTCACCGGCAAGCTCGCCGAATCCGGGCGGCCGGTCAGCGAGGGCGATATCAAACTCGCCGCGGGCGATCTCGACGAGGCGGTCTCGGGCCTGCTCACCGACGGCTTGGCGGCGAGCGACGCCCAAGGCAAGACCGTGCCCAGCGGTTTCTCCCGGGTCGAGGCGTTTCGCGCCGGAGTACTGAACGGCGAGAGTGTCTGCGCCGCCCGCTATTCGTGATGCGGGTATTCAGCGGCCGAACGGCGGCGGGGCGGCCAGTTCGAAGCGCAGGACGCGGTTGCCCAGCATGATCTCGGTGCCGGGCAGGAGCACCATGGATTGCCGCGGCGCCAAGCGCACCCAGTCCCGATAGCCAGGCAGACGCGTGCGGGTGCCGTTGGTCGAACCGCAGTCGACCACCGTCACATCCCAGTTGACCAGCCGGATTTCGGCGTGGGCGCGGGACATGCCGCCGGAGGCATCGTCGACGCGCAGCGGGACGAGTCCGCTCTCCGCGGCGGGCGAACGCTCCGGATCGCGCCCGATCACCGCGTCCGCGGCGAGCATGTAGGTCATGCCGTCGTCGAGGATCAGCATGCCCAGCGGCGGGCGGACCACTTCGATCAGCGCCTGGGTCTGGTCGACCGGCATACCGCAGACGGTGCAGAACGCCGCCCTCGGATCGCTCGGATGCGCTCGCGCGCATTTGAACCCCATCACCTTGACGGTCAGCGCGGTCGCTTTGGCAGTCGCCTCCAGCCTGCGCTGCACGTCCGGGTCGGGACGCGGAGCGGGATTGGTGCCGCCCAGCTGAGTGGGCGCATGGTGCGGGTCGATCGGCGTCTGCTCGGCCTCGGCGTCGAGCATGGCGGTCGACGGCGCGGTCGGGTACCGCGGCCGCCCGGCCACGGGCTGCGGTTGCGGCGCGGGCCGCTCCCGGCGCACCGACTCGGTGGGCGGGTCGGGCTCGACGCGCGCCGTCGGCGGCGGCGTCTCCGAGCGGCGATGCGCGCCCACGGCACGGGGCTCCCCGTCGTTCGCCGGCGCACTCGTGTGGGCGCCTTCCGACCACACGATCGCGCCACCCGCCTGGGCGACGCCCTCGACCAGCCTGCCGATGCCGCGCTCGGGTGGCAGATCGGGAATGCGGCCTTTCGCGTCGTCGACGAACAACGCCGCCGCCCGCGCGGGCACGGCCGCGACCCGATCCACGGTGAAAGCCGCGTCGCTGCCACGGTATCGCTCGATCCCGCCGTCACCGGCGAGCACGGCGGTGACCGCACCGTGCAGGAAGATCGCCACGCCCCCGTTCTCGGCGGCGGAGAGGATGCCGAAGTCGATCGGTTCGCCGGGGCTGATCCGCTCGGCATGTTTCATCAGCCAGCGCGTCGCCTCCCGCGCCACCAGGGCGCCGGGGCCGCCCGGCTCGCGGTCGGTCGCGTCGCGCACCAGTTCGGCCAGCGATTCGAGGGCGGCGGCGGCGGGCGAGTCCGGGGTCGGCCTGCCGGTCTTGCGGTGCGCGACGACGACGACCGCGCCCGCGACCGCGGCCACGGCGTGGCTGCCTACGACGACCTCGACCTGCCGATCCTTCACCGGTATCGGCCTCCACCGGAGATGCAGTGCAAGGTCGTCGCCACACCGACAAGGGTATTGCAAGACGAACGGCATCGGTCCCCCTCCCCGGCGTCCGTCGGGTAACTTCAGTGTCAGCAACGGGAGGAACGAGGGGCCTGAGATGGTTCGGACGCAACGCATCGCGCTCACGGCGTCTTGCCTGGCATTGGCAGGGATGCTGGCCGGTTGCGCCGGCGTGCAGGGAACGCCGACGGCGGGCGAGATCGATGTGCGCGCGCTGGAAGTCGGCACCTATCCCACCGACAAGCACGAGTACAAGCAGGATTCCGCGGGCAAAGGCGCGCTGCTGGAAGGCATGCGGATGTCGGACGCGGTGGTCCCCACCGTGCGCATCGACCCCGTGCTGAAAGTCGGGCGCGGCAGCACCGTCGTCGCCGACGCCGAGCAGGCGCTCGACTTCGTGGCCAAGGTGTCCAGGCCGGTCTTCGACAACCGCAAGCTGGTCGTGGGATACGCCGCCAGCGGCGCCGACCGTCCCGACCCCGCCGGGCAAACCAATCCGGCGCCGGAAGCCACCGCGGTCACCAACGCCGTGTTCCGCTTTCCCGACGAGGCCACCGCTGAGCTCGCCGCGCGCGAACTCGAGGACGTCGACATCGCCGTCTCGCCGGACAACCGGAAACTGTCCTCGACGAAGTATCCCGACGCCTACATCCACTGGCGGCCGGGGGTTCCCACCGTCGGCGCCTTCCTGGCGCACAAGGAATTCGTCATCTCCTTGTTCATCCAGCGCCCCGAGGCGGACGGCGACGACCTGGTGAAGTGGGTCGACAAGACGCTGGCCGCCCAGGTCGCGCAGCTGGACAAGTTCACCCCGACACCGGTGGAGAAGCTCGACACCCTGCAGACCGACCCGGATGATCTGCTCGCCCGCGTCGCGGTCGCCGACCGCAAGAACCGCGCGCCCGACCCGGCGACCTTCGCCGTCTACGGCGGCTACCACACCGTGCACCGCGCCGACGACGAATCCGTGCACCTGCGCCTGGTCGAGGAGACCGGCGTGGACCACATCGGCCTGCTGGACGACAGCTACGTCGCTCGCACCCGCGACGCGGCGGCGGCGCAGAAGCTGGTCACCGGCCTGTTGGAGAGCGAAGGCGCGCATTACGACTCGCTGGGCGCGCCCAAAGACGTCCCCGGCGCCAAGTGCCTGCAGCTCAACAGCAAAGGCGACCCGGATCGGGAGTACAAGTACCGGTGCTACGTCGCGTACAAGAGATACGTCGGAGTCGTCACCAGTGATAAGGAACCCGACGTGCGACAGAAGGTCGCCGCGGAGTACGCGCTGCTGGCGAACAGTTTCTGAGACCAGCGACGGTTGACCCCGGCGCTTGCGCGAGCCCGGGTCGCGGGTGCGCCGAAGTAGGATCCGGCGCAACTACCGCAGTCAGGGGAGGGAAGAGTGCAGCACGGCGCGATGTCGAAACCGATTCGGACCGCCTGTGCCCTGGTGCTGGCCGGCGCCGTCGCCTTGGGTGGCGGCGCGTGCGGCGGCCCGGAGGCCGAGAAGCAAGAGCCCGCGCAGCCCATCGATCTGGCGCAGCTCGACGTGGGCAATTACGCGACGACCCCGCGCGCGCTGGGCACAGCGAAGAATCCCGAGCAGGCGCGCATGATCGAGGCGGAACGGCTGGCGAACTTCGTCCCGCTGCCCGCGGACATCGATCCCGCGTTCGTCTCCGCGAATCCCTCCATCGCCAAGGTGTTCATCGACCCGAAGGGCTCGCTCGGGCGGATCATGGACGTCTCCCGGTTCGCCGAGGCCGCGCCGGATTTCGTCGCCGGGTTCCTCAGCAGCGCGGGCAACGCGCCGGACAACCGCGGTTCCGACCTGATCAACGCCGTGATGATCTTTCCGGACGAGCAGAAGGCGGCCGCGGCCGCGGCGGCGCTGGAACGTGTCGACTTCGAGGCCAACAACCGGAACACGCCGGTGCAGATTCCGAAGTATCCCGCCGCGCACGCCCATTGGCAGCCGCAGAACCAGTCGATCGGGTCATGGTTCGCCACCGGCAAATTCGTCGTCTACACCTGGGTCTTCGACTACGTGAAGAACTACCTGGAGAAGGTCGACCTGCCCGAGTTGCTCACGATGGTCGAGAAGAGCCTCGACGCTGTCGTCCCAGCTATCGGCCGGTTCACCCCGACCCCGGTCGACCAGCTCATGGCAGCGCCGATCGATATGGACGGCATGCTCAACCGAGCCCTCCCCCGGCCCAGGGAAGATTCCTGGATCGATCCACCGGGAGCGTACACCGGCAACGGCGCGCTGCACTTCACCACCGATTCGGCCGAGGACCGCAGAATCATCGAAGCGGCAGGCGTGGATCGGTACGCCACCGACGGGACCGACCTGTTCCGCGCACGCGACGCCGCCGCCGCGATACAGCTGCGCGAGCAGCGCGGCGGGCTGACGAAGAAATTCCGCGGCGCCGAGTCGCCGAAAGGCCTGCCGGTCGCGCGCTGCAAGGAGTACATCGGCAACAAGACGGTGGTCGTCCGGTTCTACTGCTCGGTGACCTACGACCGCTACGCGGCGTTCGCCTGGTCATATCAGCTGCTCGACGCACAGCAACGCATTTCCGCCCAGTACGCATTGTTGGTGAACGCCGCATGAGAACATTCCGCATCGCCGCCACCGCCCTCGCCTGCACGGTGGCCGCCGCGATCCTCGGCGGCTGTGGTTCCACGCTGGCGGGCACCGCGCAGCCGGGGGAGATCGACATCCGCCGTCTGGATGTCGGCAACTACCCCACCGAACCGCCGAACGCGCACGACGACGACTATCGGCCACTGTTCATCGAGATGGGGAAGGTCGCCGCGATGCGGCTGGCCGATCACATCGCGTCGGCCTACGACATCGATCCTCGGATGAAGTACAGCTGGACGCCTTCCAGCATCAGCAAGGGGGCATTGCCCGGCGAACTCGGACGCCCGGAGGTCCTGGAGCCGATCGCGGAACGCCACCGGATGATGTACGGGTTCCACACCAACGGCTCGGATCAGGACGTCAGCCTGCTCGCCTCGGGGTGGCCGACCAAGCCGCGGCCCAATTCCACGACGGTCGGCACGATCGTCATGCAGTTCCCCGACCCGGACCGCGCCCGGCAAGCCGCCGCCGAGTTCTTCGACGCCGATTTCGGCGGCTACCGCGACCAGAACGAGCCGGTCACGCTGCCGCGGCAGCCGCAGGCGCGAGCGCACTGGCGTCCCGGTTCGCCTTTCCTGCGGGCGATACTCGCGCACGGCTCGTACGTGGTGGCATTCCTGGTCTCGGCCAACGCACCCGACCGCGACGCCCTCGTCGGCCTCGCCGAAAAAGCGTTCGACGTCCAGCTGCCGATGCTCGACCAGCTGCCTGCGCTGACCGAAGAGGAGATGCTGCGCTTGCCCTGGGACCCCGACCACCTGCTGAGCCGCACGCTTAATCCGGCCAAGGTCCAGTCCCCCAGCTACGACGATTCGAACGCTCTGCTGGGTCTGCGCGGCATCATGCAATACGCCGAAGACCGTGATTACGCGAAACAGCGTTTCACGGCGATGGGAGCCGAGAAATTCGCGGTCTCCGGCGGCACGCTGGTGATCCGCGCCCCGAACGCGGAGCAGGCGCGCCGGGTGGTCGCCGAGCGCATCACCCCCACGGTAGTGGCGGGCCCGGCCGAGCCGCCGCAGCAGGTGCCCGATTCGGCATGCGTGGAGAATCGCTCCGGACTTTTCGACGACCGACGTTTCACCTGTGTCGTCGCCTACAAAGAATACGTCGGATTCGTCGCGGCGAATCAACTGCTGGACGCTCAGCAACGCGCTGCCGCACAGTATTCCATTTTCGCGAACAGCCGATAATGCCGCATTTTCGCCGCGAATCGGGTCGAGTATGCTGCGTGGCGAACGCCAGCGGCCCGCGTGGAGTCAGGAGATCGTGAAGATGGCGATGAGCCCCGGGACCATCGTCGGCGGGTACCGCATCATCCGGGTGCTCGGCGCGGGCGGCATGGGCACGGTGTATCTGGCCAAACATCCCAGCCTGCCCAGAACCGACGCGTTGAAGGTGCTCGGCGGCGAACTCAGCCGCGACTACGAGTTCCGCACCCGTTTCGAGCGAGAGGCGAATCTCGCCGCGGGACTCGACCATCCGAACATCGTCTCGGTCTACAACCGCGGAGAAGAACAAGGCCAGTTGTGGATCGCCATGCAATACGTGGACGGCACCGACGCCTCCGCCGAACTGACCCGTGATCCGCACGCCATGAATCCGCTGCGCGCCCTGCGCATTACCACCGAGGTCGGCAAGGGCCTCGATTACGCGCATCGCAAGGGCCTGCTGCATCGCGACGTCAAACCGGCGAATTTCCTCTTGTCCTCGCCTGCCGAAGGTGAAGAAGAACGCGTCTTCCTCACGGATTTCGGCGTCGCCAAAGCCAACGACGACACCACCGAACTCACGCAGACCGGCAGTTTCGTCGCCACCATCGCCTACGCCCCGCCCGAGCAACTCACCGGCAGTCCGCTCGATCACCGCGCCGACGTCTACAGCCTCGCCTGCTCGTTCTTCAAACTGCTCACCGGACGCAACCCCTACCCGGGAACGCAACCCGCGCTGGTCATGATGGGGCATCTCCACGAGCCGCCGCCGCTGGCCACCGCGGTCAACCCCGGCCTGCCGCCGGCCATCGACCAGGTCTTCGCCCGTGCCTTGGCGAAGGACCCGGCCGAACGTTTCTACAGCTGCCGTGAATTCACCGACGCGGCAGCCGGCGCACTCACTCCCGGCTACAACCCTCTCGCCACGCACACCTCCCCTACCTATCCGATCCAGGTCTTCGACCCGCGTCCGAGGACCGATCCGCGCGTCGCCATCTCCGGACAGGGCAGCGCCCCCGCACCGAGCGCGCGCAAGAACTGGCTGCTCGCCGCGGGGGCAGGCATCGTGACCGTCGCGCTCGCCGCGGGCATCGGGATCTGGGCACTCAACCGGGACGAGTCCGCACCGGGGCCTGCGGCCGCCACACCGAGCAGCACGGCCGCCCAGTCGCCGTTGGAGCGGGCACGCGCGGACAATCCGGTGTTCCGGGGCAAGACCATCACGATGGTGGACGTGCCGCGCAGCTCGCAGGTCTCGATCTTTCTGAGCGGCACCCCGCAGACCAAGTTCCTGGAGGACCTCGGGTTCGTCTACAACTTCAATTACGCACGTCAGGGTGACGAGGCCTCGCCGCGGGAACTGACCGGAAGCACCCGGCTCGAAGTCGCTGCGGACGGCTACGTGCTGGCCGTGCGCAGTGACGAAAAGGCCGGTGGCGGTGGGCTGCTCGGTCTTCCGTACCAGGTGGCGGGCACCCGGGCCACGGTGATTCCGCTGGACGATCCCGCAGCCGTCGCCGCGCTCCGCAATTGGAGCGCGTCCTCCGAGCAGACTTTGCTCGACCGTCTTGTGCCGGTGCTCCGCAATCGCGTGAAGTGATACGGCCCCTTCGCTGAATCGAAGGCGGTATACAGCTTTTCGGTTTCCGAGGCCATCGGCTCTCGTCATTCTGCTGGTAGCGGCGGACTTATGCGTTCGGTAAGGTGTACCGCAGCCAGCCCACTCGCCGATCATTACAGCAGCGAGCAGGGGGAAGGAGGGGAGCCGAGCGCTGGCGTTACAAGTCATGCGGACCCGGATCGCATCGTGGTCTTCCGAGCAGGCCCGCATCGCGGCCGCCGAAATCACGGACGAGCCGGGCCGAGGGGCGCAGGGCCCTGATCCCGTGGGGCGATGCCGAACTTTCTCGAGTCGGATGGAACCGATCAGACCCGCACCGCGTCCAACCAGATGTACAGGCCAACTGAGGCTTCCGCCGTTGGCCGAGACGGGAACCGAAAGGAGCCGAAATGGCAGGACAGCTCGAAGCGAGCGAAGAGGCGATCTCGAAGTTTGTGGACAACTGCCGGCAGCGGCACCAGGATCTGCAGACCGCGATCACCGCACTGAACAGCAAGTCGGATCAGACGACCGCCACCTGGAGCGGTGCGGCCCGTCAGGCGTTCGACACCTTCATGGACAGCTACTTCGCTCAGGCGCGGAAGCTGAACGACCAACTGGATCAGACGTCGGACAAGCTCGCCCACGCCGGACGGAAGTTCGCCGATCAGGACCAGCAGTTCGCCCAGCAGGTGGCCGCGCAGGCCTCCAGCCTGGACCTTCCCTGATCCGATAGCCGCACCCCAGACAACAAGGAGCTCCTCATGGTAGCCAATGATCCCGGTCGGATTGCCTCCAACTTCGGCGAGGTCGAGGCGGGCGCCCAGGCCATCGTGGCCGAGGCGCGCAGCGTCATGACCATGCTCGAAGATTTCCACAAGCAGGTCACCGACTTCGTGACCAACTACTGGAAGGGTGATGCGAACGATGCGTTCGCCTCGCTGCAGGCGCAGTGGAACACCCAGGTCACCCAGCTGAACACCACGCTGGAAAGCGCCGGCAAGCTGGTCAGCAGCGGCAACTCCGACCTGCAGGGCACCGACACCGCGCTGGCGGGCCTCTTCTGAGATCCCGTCTCGGCTGATTCGAGCCCCCGGTACTTCGGTGCCGGGGGCTCGAATCGTTCTGTATCGCAGCAACGTCTACCGAGAGACGCCACCGCGGGTCAGGGGACGACGCGGACAGTGTCCCCGAAATGTGAGCACGGAGCCTCCAGTTGCCCCCACTCGTCTCCCGCATACTGGCAACCGATGCTGACCTGAATTCCGAACTCCAGTAAGACATGCCATCGCACGGTTGATCCGTCTCCGGGATGCTCCACATAGGCCAGACCGGAACGGCCGCCGAACATGACGTCGCGTCTCAAGTCGGTCAGCACCCCGGACGGGCGCTGCGCGATCTGCGCCTCCAGCTTCGTGGCCACCTGCTCATAGCTGGACGACGCCGTCAGTGGGGACTGCATGAGCGTGATGCGCTGCCGCGCAGCGACTTCGGGCACCAGATCGACGCGGGCACGTCCGCTGTCCGGCGATGTGGCAACGCGCCAGCCAGGAGGAATCCGAAACCGGACCCGGCCGAAGGCTTCCGGTTCCGTCGCGGCCGACGGAGGGATCGGCGGCGGCGCGGGGCTCATCGATGGTATTTCCGTGGTGGGGGCCGCCGCGGAAACGTCGTCCCGGCGGCCCGACAAGGTGATCGCCCCGACCATCAGCAGAGCGACGACCAGCACCGCAGCGATCGCGGCGATGGCGAAACGCACGTTGTCACGTCGAGGCTGCTGGGCAGCGGCGCGCGCCCGAAGCGGTTGCATCCACTCCGTGGCTGCGGCCTGCACGTCGCGGCGATCGCTCGGCTCGAGCCGGTGACCGCGGACCAGATCGGCCCCTGCGACCGGACGCAACTCGACATCGGCGCCTATGGTCTGGTCGATCGCCGCACGGAGCAAGTCCAGTTTCCCCGCGGCGGCGATACCCACCACCTGCACGAGGTCGATCGGTCCGCTGTCCTGGACCCGCGCGATCAGCCGGCACAAGTCGGCGAAATCCGTTGATTCCGCGCTGATCTCCGCCAGCGCGAGGGTCGGCTCGTGCTCGCAGGACTCGATGTGCACGCCGCGATGGCTCCGGATCACCGCGGAGGCCGTGGTGGCCAGCGTGCCGAATTCCAGTACCAGCGTCCGTCGGCTGTGGCGGGTGCCCTCGTCCGACGCGACCGAACGCACCGCGATGTCCTCGAAAACGACCTCCACGGTGTGACGACGCGCCGCCTGATCGAGCACACCGCGACGGCGGGCGCCCCATTCGGTGGGACAGATCAGCGTCATCCGCGCACACGGGGACACGACGCGGAGGTTCTCGAGCACACTCGCGAACACGGCGCCCATCGCGTCCACTACCGAAGGCGTGCGCGGCGGCAAAGCTATGGCATCCGCGGGCACGAACTGGACCGCCGAGCCGACCTGGGCCTGCGGATTCGGCGACTGCCCTACGACGAGATCGAAACCATTGCTGCTCAGCACGATCGTGGGCGGCGCGTCCCAGTGCGTGTCGGCGCCGCGGGCCCAGACCCGCGCCTCGGTGATGACGAGCTCGACCTCGGACATCAGGGCGACGGCATCCACGCCGTCTGCACCAGACCCTCCATGTTCCGGGTGACGTAGGTGCCTCGTCCCGGCGGCATCGGGCTCGGCCGCTTGGTGCCCATCAGGACGCCCTCGTCCTTGCTGCAACTGAGGATCAAGCCTGCCGAGCCCAGGTCCCGCATCCTGGCCAACGTCGCCTCGAACATGGCTCTGCTGGCACCGCCGGAACGCCGCGCGATGATGACGTGGAAGCCGAGGTCGCGAGCGTGGGGCAGGTGTTCGAGCAGTGCCTGAACCGGGTTCCCCGCGGACGTCGCGACCAGGTCGTAGTCATCGATGATGACGTACAGTTCCGGGCCGCTCCACCACGAGCGATCCCGCAACTGCTGCGGCGTGACGTCCGGGCCCGGGGTGCGCTTGCCGACGTAGGCGGCCAGGTCGTTCATGTTCTGCGTGAACTGCGGCGCCGTCGAGCCGTAGCCCGCGAGGTATCCCTCCGGGACGAGGCCGAGCATGCTGCGCCGGTAGTCGCCGATGATGAAGCGGGCCTGATCGGGGGTGTTCGACGCGGCGATCCCCTCGACCAGCGAGCGCAAGAGCGTCGTCTTTCCGGATTCGGTGTCGCCGATGACGATGAAGTGGGGACTCTCCACGAAGTCGATGTAGACCGGGGCCAGCTCGGCTTCGTTGATGCCGAACGGGATACGCAGGCATTTCGTGTTCGGGTCGACCTGCGACGGCCAATCGCCCGCCAGATACAGCAGCTGTTCGCGCGGAAGCTGCTCGGGCAGCATGCGCACCTGCGGGGCATGCCGGCCCGGCGTCAGCCTGGCGATGGTGGCGACCGCGTCCCCGACCGCCTGGGTGAGCGTGGTCGGATCGGAGTTGCCGTCGATGCGGGGCAGACCGGTCAGCATGTGCAGGCACTCGGGAGTCATGCCGCGGCCCGGACGACCCTGCGGAACGAGCGACGCGAACTTGCGCCCGAGATCGGAGTCCATCGGATCGCCGAGGCGCAGCTCGATCCTGGTGCCGATCTGGTCCTTGAGCGCGGGCCGCGCCTCCGCCCAGCGATTCAGCGCGATGACCACGTGCACGCCGTAGGACAGGCCCTGCACGGCGAGATTCATAATGGTCTGCTCGAGCATCTCGAAGTCCTGGCGGATCGAGCTGAAGCCGTCGATCACCAGGAACACGTCACCGAACGGATCCTCGTGCGCTCCGGCGGCGCCCGGGCTGCTCGCCGGGTCCGTCGCGCGCAGCCTGCGGAAGTCGGTCATCGACTCGATGCCGAGCTGGCGGAAACGCGCCTCGCGCTGCCGGACGATGGTGGTCATCTCCGCGATGGTGCGCCGGACCTGGTCCTCGTCCAACCTGCTCGCGACCGAGCCGACGTGCGGCAGCCCCTGCAGGCTCGCCAGCGTGCCGCCACCGAAGTCGAGGCAGTAGAACTGCACCTGTTCGGCGGTGTGCGTCAACGACATCGCCATGATGAGCGTGCGCAGCGCGGTCGACTTCCCGGACTGCGGGCCGCCGACGATCGCGACGTTGCCCCGGGCGCCGGACAGGTCGACGACCATCGGGTCGCGACGCTGGTCGTAGGGCCGGTCGACGATCCCGATCGGGGCACGCAGCGAGGACACCGCGGAGTACTCGCCGGTGAGAATGGAACGCGGCAGGAGTTGGTCGAGCGTCGGCGCCTCGTCCAGCGGCGGCAGCCAGATCTCGTGCGCCGGACGGCCGTGGCCACGGATCCGGGAGACCAGCATGTTCAGGTTGGACAGCTGCTCGCCGTCCTCGTCCTGCGCCGGCTCCAGGCTCGGTTCGGGCGGCAGCGGAACACGGTCCGCGGCACGGAAGTCGACATGGGTCGCGGTGAACGGCCGTGCCTTGACATCGATCTCGCCGGACTGCGTGGCCACGGTCATGTCGCGCTGCGAGCCGCCGCCGACGTACGCGCCGGAGACATAGGAAGCCTGGAAGCGCTGGATCTCACCGGAGTCCGCCTTCAGATAGCCGCCGCCGGGGTTGTTCGGCAGGTTGTAGGCGTCGGGCACACCGAGCACTTGGCGGGATTCGTTGGCCGAGAACGTTTTCAGACCGATGCGATAGGACAGGTGGGCCTCCAGGCCCTTGAGCTTGCCCTCTTCCAGGCGCTGCGAGGCGAGCAGCAGATGCACGTGCAGCGAGCGGCCGAGGCGGCCGATCATGACGAACAGTTCCGCGAAATCCGGGTGCTGCGTCAGGAGTTCGGAGAACTCGTCGAGCACCACGAACAAAGCGGGCAGCGGGTCCAGGTCGGCGCCCGCGGCCCTGGCCTTCTCGTACTCGGAGACGTTGGCGAAATTGCCCGCCGCGCGCAGCACTTCCTGGCGGCGGTTCATCTCGCCGGCCAGAGCGTCCTTCATGCGGTCGACGAGGTCGGCCTCTTCTTCCAGGTTGGTGATGACGGCCGCGACGTGCGGAACCCCCTCCAGGCCCAGGAATGTCGCGCCGCCCTTGAAGTCGACCAGCACCAGGTTCAGCTGGTCGGGCGAGTGCGTGGCCAGCAGGCTGAGCACGAGGGTGCGCAGGAACTCCGACTTGCCGGAGCCGGTAGCGCCGATGCACAGGCCGTGCGGGCCCATGCCGTTCTCGGCCGCCTCCTTGATATCCAGTTCCACCGGAAGGCCGTCGGCGCCGACGCCGAACGGGACGCGCAGGCGTTCCCGTCCGTAGCGTGGCCGCCAGGCGTGCTCCGGGTTGAACGAGCCGATGTCGCCGAGGCCCATCAGCTGCGCCCAGGTCGAGATCACGTCGGAGTCGTCGGTTTCCACGTCGCTGCTGCGCTGCGTGGCCGCGCGGTAGGGCGCGAGCCTGCGCGCGACCTGCTGCGCCTGCTCCGGGCTGATCCGGTCGATCAGCGCGAAGCGCTCCTGATTGCCGGTGGCGCCGCGGCCGACGCATTCGCCGTTCTCGACGATCATCTTGATCCCGCGCGACACCGCCAGGCGCGGCGCGTAACCGCACAGGTCGATGATGGTGACGCCCTCGTAGCCGGACTCACGCAGCTGATCGTCTTCGGCCTCGAGCAGCCCGCCGTCGACCACGATGACGATGTGCACCATGTTGGCGTTGGCGGGCTGGTTGCGCGAGTATCGGACCCGGTTGCCGAGCAACGGATGCAACCCCGCCATGGCCTCGCGGATCGACCCGTAGAACATGCGCTGGGTACCGATGCCGTCCTGCGTATCGGGGTGCTGGGTGTGCGGGAGCCACTTGGTCCACTCCCACTCCGGCGCCGTATCCGGGCCGCAGACGACCGCGACGAGCACTTGGTCCGGCGCCTGGAACATGCACAGCTGCACCAGCATCGCGCGGGTCATGTCGCGCGCTTGGCCGCGGTCGCCGTCCAGCGCGATGGTGGCGAAGCCCTTGACCGCGATGGCGGTCGGCAGGTCGGGCACGGTGGAATGGGCGCGCACGAAGCGGCGCAACGAGACGGCGGCGATCGGCTCGAGCTCCTCGACCGGGCCGGTCTCGGGCGCGACCAGCCTGGTGGCCAGGCGCTGCCCGCCGAGACCGATGCGGGCGTGGCAGAAGTCCTTGTCCCCCGCGCGGCGTTCCCACATGCGGCTGGTGCCCGCGAGCATCCAGACCAGTCCCGGCTCCGGGTGGCTCCATTCGACGGAAGCGCGCTGCTGCGCCGCGGTCTCGTTGACGTCCTTGCGGACTTGGTCGAGATAACGCAGGTAATCCTTGCGATCCTCGTTGGCCTCGGCGGCCTTCTGCCCCTTGCCCCCGCCCTGCCCGGCGAACATGCCGACCATGGAGAACAGCATCATGAGCGGGAACATCATGCTCATCGGATTCGAGGCGATGCCGCCGCCCTGGGTGAACAGCAGGGCCATCATGCCGACCATGCCGATCACCATCACGACCGGCATGAGCTTGAGCACCAGGTTTCCCGGTGTGACTCGGGGGATTTCAGGCGGGGGCTGCAGCGTGACCTCGCCGCCGGGCGTTCGAGGCATCTCGCGGCGCGCACGGCGCTGGAAGCGGACAGTGCTCATCGACGAGATTCCCCCTTCGGCCAGCTGTGATCCGGCCTCAGTGTAGAGGTCACAGCCGACATGTCGTACAGTTCGACCAGCATTCTGCTGCCCGGACCGTGGGTTCGCAAGCTCGCCCCCGGCCTGCTGAGCCGTGGAATCACGAGGTAGAAGACCGAGTTGGGGGAAGCTTGACGCACGCGCGACTTGACCACATCGACGAAGAATCCTCGCGCGGCATCGTCCGCGCACCCGACCTCGCGCGGGTGACGATTCTGGCCAAGCACACTCAGGTCGACATGGCCATACCGGTCGACGTGCCGGTCGCGCTGGTGATTCCGAGCGTCGTCGACATGGTCGCCCAGCACAGCCGCACCAACGACTTCGACAACGAGGGCGAGCGTTACGAACCCGCGGAGTGGGTGCTGGCCCGGATCGGTCATCCGCCCTTCTCCAACTCGCTCAGCCTCGGCGAGCACGGCGTCCGCGACGGCGAACTGCTGATGCTGGAAAGCGCCTCGCACACCGCGCCGACACCGTTGTTCGACGACATCATGTACAACGTCGCGATCGCCGACGCCGACCATTACCGCAGCTGGACGCCGCGGGTAGCGCGGATCACGGGCTCGGCGCTCGCGGCGCTCACCATGATCGTCGGGTGCCTCGGCCTGCTGCTGTCGCCCGGCTCGCTGCCGATCGCGGTGGGTGGTTCGATCGCGCTGGTGGTCGCGATCCTGCTCGTCGTCTCCGCGATGGTGCTCAGCAGGATGTACGGCGACACCGCCACCGCACTGGTGCTCGGCGGCTGCGCGCTGCCCGCGGCGTTCAGCGCGGGCATGCTCTACGTGCCGGATGATTACGGCTGGGCGCACGTCCTGCTCGGCTCGGTTCTCGCGGGCGCGACGGCGATCCTGGCCTGGCGGGTCACCGGCGTCGGCCTGGCGTTGTTCATCGGTGTGGCCACGCTGGCCACGTACGCGGTGCCCGCGTCGCTGGTCGGCCTGCTCACCGACCAGCCGGAACGGGCGATCGGCGCGGGCGCGGCGGCGCTCGGCCTCGCCGGGCTCTCCCTGGCCCCGCGGGTGTCCATGCTGCTGGCGAAACTGCCGCTGCCGCCGGTGCCTTCGCCGGGAACGCCCATCGATCCGACCGAGGACGATCCGGACGATCACCGCGCGCTGCCCACCATGGAGGTGCTGCGGGTGAAGTCGGAACGCGCCCGCATGTATCTGGCCGGGCTGGTCGCGGCGACCACGCTGGTCACCGCCGCGGGCGCGCTCGCCGCCACCGATCCGGCCGCCGACAACCCGTACTGGCCCGGCATCGCGCTCGCCCTGGTCTGCGCGGCGGTGCTGATGTTCCGCAGCCGCACCTACGCGGGCGCGGAGCAAGCCGTCGTGCTCATCGCCGGTGGGGCGGGCATCGTGCTGATCATGCTGGTGGGCGCCGGTTTCGCGATGCACCAGCCGCTGGCCGTCTTCGGCGCGGCGATGGTGGTCCTGGTCGCGGCACTGATCCTCGGCATCATCGTTCCCAACCAGTCGGCCACTCCACCGATGCGCCGTGGCGTCGAACTGCTCGAATACACATTCGTCGCCGCGGTACTGCCGCTGGTCTTCTGGGTAGCGGACCTCTACGCCCTCGTTCGCGGGCTGTGAGTTCGCAGCGATGAGTTCGAAACAGCTGATCGCCAGGGGTTTCCGAGCGGTTCGGTTGGGCACGGCAGTCTGCGTGTTGACGCTCGGCGTCTCCGTGGGCGCTACTGCCGGAATCCCGCATGCGCAAGCGGAGAAACCCACCGTGAGCCCGAATACGCCACCGCCGCCAGGCGAGCCGGCCGCTCCACCGGACAAGACCGAGCGGGCATCCAATACTCCGTGTGTCAGTACCGGCTCGGGAGGCAACGGGCCCTCGATTCCCGAGGCGCAACGTTCCCTCGACCTGCAGCATGCCTGGCGATTCTCGAAGGGCGCAGGCCAACTCGTGGCGGTCATCGACACCGGTGTCGCCCGCCATCCGCGCCTGCCGGGGTTGGTCGCAGGCGGCGACTATGTGAGCAATAGTGACGGAACCGAAGACTGCGATGCGCATGGGACGTTGGTCGCGGGGCTGATCGCGGCGACCGAGGTCGACGGTCAGGGCTTCTCCGGGGTCGCCCCGGAGGCTCGAATCCTTACTATCCGCCAGACCAGCAAGCTGTACCAGAAGGAGGGAGCGAATCGGGACAAAGGTCCAGATGCGCTACCCCAGGGATACGGCACCACTCGCACCATGGCGTCGGCGATCCGCCGGGCGGCGGACATGGGAGCTACCGTCATCAACATTTCCGAAGTCGCGTGCAAGCCGACCTCCGAACCTTTCGAAGATACCGAGCTGGGCGCCGCAGTCCGGTATGCCGCGCTCGAGAAAGACGTGGTCGTCGTGGTGGCAGCTGGTAACAGCAGCGAAAGCGCCGACAGCTGCAGGGGCAACAACGCGATCATCGATCCTCTCGACCCCACCGGAGACCCGTGGGGCAAAGTCGACCTGAACGTGTCGCCCGCCCGCTATGACGACTACGTGCTCGCTGTCGGTTCCATCAATGGGAACGGGCAGCCGTCTACGTTCACTGTGCCCGGTCCATGGCTCGGCGTGGCAGCGCCCGGCGAGAACATCACTTCCCTCGATCCACTGTTCAGTGATCCGAACAGCAAAGGAACCGCGGTCCAACTCGGCAGCGTCCAGCAAGCGGGAAAGCTCGGGCCGATCCAGGGCACCAGTTTCGCCACCCCGCTGGTTTCCGGCGTAGCCGCCCTGGTGCGCGCCCGTTTCCCGGAGCTGAGTGCGCTGGAAGTCATCAAGCGCATCCAGGCCACCGCTCATGCCCCTGCCGAGGGGTGGAACCCCTACATCGGCTACGGCGCCGTTGATCCGATTGCCGCCCTGACCGCCGAAGTGCCGAAAACGCTGCCGCCCAAGCGACCTGCGGCAGCCTCGAGCGTGCAATTACAGGTTCCGTCGCCGACCCCACCGCCCGACCATCGCGCACGAAACGTAGCGCTGATCGGCAGCGGTACCGTCGCGGTAGTACTGGTGCTGGGCATGCTCGCCTCGTTCCCGATCCGCCGCCGTTTCGGCGTCCGCGAGGACGAATAAGAATTGACTTGCGTGCCAACGCGTATTGACGCATCCGGCACAACCAACTTAGGGTGGTGGCCCATGAGCCCAGGTGCGCGGGGGGCGGGCGCTTCGATCCACGGTGCGTTGTCCCGATGAGATTTGTCGAACTCCTTTACCGGTCTGGCGTACTGACTCCGATCGGGCGAATCGTGGCCGTGGTCGCTGCGGCCATTGTCTTCCTCTCGGTGCTGGCCTGGATCGGCAATCCGTATCTCGATGACGCGAAATCCCCGGACGCTGCTGCGCCGTCGTGGACAGCGTCGCCCCTGCCGAAGCCCAGCACCACGTTTGTGCCACCGCCACCGGGCTTTCCATCGATGGAGTTCCCCCCACCGATGCCCGAAGTGCCCAAGGGGCAGCCACAGCCGGTGCCCACCAGGTTCGGGCTCAGCTACAGCGTGCCGTCGGATGACAACTGGCAGCCGACCAACGACGCGGTCATGGGCTGGACCGACAATGCCGGGGAGATCGCCACCTATGGCGCGGCGAGCCGCTACCGCTACAAATACTGTCCGGAGGTCAGAGGTGCATCCCTGGCCAGAGTCGGCGTCACGGGCCGCAACGGCGTGGAAATCGAAGCGGTGGCGCGCGAGGAAGCCGCCAAGGCGGAACGAATCTTCGCCGACAAGTCGGGCCGAAGGCCGAAAGTCGAGATTCGGGGTCCGCTCACGTTCGATGTCTCTGGGAGACCCGCGGTCCGCTACACCGCTATCGTCACCGACATCCCGCAAGAAAAGTCTTGCGATCCGAGCCGAGCCCAATTCGATATCGTCGCGACGCCGGCCTACGCCACCGCTGAAGTCATGATGCTCATGGTCGAACATCATGTAGGTCTGCCGCAGGCGCTGACGGATAGCGATGTCGACACGATCATCAAGTCGCTTCGCAAAACCGAATAATGATCTGGAGTGGATAAGACACATGGGCGAGGAATTCTGGGCTCGTCCCAGTCAGATCGCGGGCCTGAGCAGGTTGGTCACCGACCTCGGAACCGATTGCACGACGATCGCCAAGTTCATCGGCGAGAACGGTCCTCCGAAAGGTGAATTGTTCACCGGCGTGATCATCAGCGACCTGGTGCAACCCCTCCGCAGCCTCACCGAGATCACCCGAGGCCGCATGCACGAGATGGGCGTGCACAACCTGAGCACCGGCGCCGAGCTGAACAAGACCGCTTGGATGTATCACCGGCAGGACCAGAAGAACTACGCGGCACTCAACGCGCACACCCAGGACGTGCCGAGCGCTGTTCCCGCTGAGTATGGGCCGGATAGTGAGCGGCCCGGACAAACCGATGCCTACGCCGACCCTGTCCCCTACCCGAAACCGGAGTCACTCAGCCTGGATCCGCCGCAGGTCAACAGGGAGGACACCGCCGCGCTTCTCGGGGAGATCGCGCCGTGGCTGCGTGAGGCGAACGAATCCATCAAGCACGTGACCCGGATGGCCGGTAAAGAGGTGGATCCGCTGGTCTTGGTGTTACAGCCGATCGAAGGAAACTGGAACGAGCTCAGACGAATCGGCGAGTCCTACAAAGTCGCCGGGAACGCGATGGAAGCGTCCGGGAAGAACTTGGAAAACGGCGTCAAACTCGTCGGCGAGCACTGGAACGGTAAGGCGGCCATCTCCTTCGAGGAGAATTGGGCGCGACGCCAGATCGCGGCGATGAAATGGGAAGGGCCCGTCGGCAGGGTCATCTCGGACGTCTTCGGGGTCATGGCCGACGAGATCCGCCAAGGCGTCAAAACCGCCCTCACGAAGCTCAGAGACATGCTCCTCGACTACATCGACGTCAAGAGCGCCAAGGGCATCCTCAAGAACGCGATAAAGAAGGTCCCAGGCGTGGGATGGTGTATCGAGGCCGTTGATCTCGGCCACAAGATCTACACGATCGTGTCCACGATACGGGAGATAGTCGACAAGATCGAGGAACTGAAGAACAGGCTCAAAGAGTTCCTGAGTTTCATTACCGACCCCGTAGGGAAAGCGGCGGGCAAAGTGACGGAGAAGCTGGAGCCTTACCTCAAGAGGGCCGCCGTCGGCAAGGACCTCACTGAAATCGCCCAGGTCAACCACACTCTGGAGAGACCAAGAGACAGCTATGACGTCGGCAGCGGCGCCCAACCATGGGAGAACGCATGAAACCCGGCTGGGGCAGCATGCGCGAGCCGGACCTCGATCCCGAGATCGAGGCAGCGGCCCGGCGGGTCATGGACCGTGTCGATGACCTGAGAACCGCCCGTCTCCGCGTCGAGCGCATGAACGTCGCCGAAATCCTGCGTCAGCCGACGCCGGTCACCGAAGAATTGATGTTCGACCTGGCCGCGTCGCCCCATGCTTCGCCCGAACTGCGGTCCTACGCCGAACTCGTCCGCAACGGCGAATGCCATTGGGCCGAAATCGAAGTGCTCGCCCGACCGCTGCCACCGGAAGTGGCCGACCTGAAGACCTCACCGAATTTCATCTGGAATTGGAACCCGCAGCCGCCCCCCGCACCACCGGACCCCACACCAACCAACCGACCGAAACGGGCCGACAACATAGTGGGCCCCAGCGACTGGCCCGACGACTTCGACGAGTACCCAGGCCAGAAGTCATGGCTCATCTGACCAGCTAGTGCAACTTGGCCATGCCGTCAACCGTGACGCGGTCCGCGATGGCAGCCTCTGCCATTCCGGTCCAGCAAGCGCTCACGACCGCCAATACGCAGATACCGGAAACGGCTGTGCAGATCGCCAATGCCGTTCTCACACCGCACTCTGGTCTACGCGCCGCTGTAATAGACGGTGATCGAGGGGCAAACTCCTTCGGACGTGATCTCGTTGTGCAGGACAAGGTCCTGGATCGAGACATCTTCGAGTTCCTCGATCGAAGCCCACGGTACGAAGCAGTTTCGCAACATCCCCTTGACCTTGGCCGGCCGGGTTGGACTGCGAAAAGTGGTTTATTCGATATTGCATGCCTGCCATGATGGCGTTCTCCTCTAGATCTCACAGCCGCACACTCATCCGCCGAGAACCGGGGGCACCGACTTGGGCCGGTGCGCTTCGTCCAGGCCGGTCAACTCCGCACCGTTCTCCTGCGACACGAGGGCTTCGCGGATCTTCGACTTGTGTTCGGTTTCCTCGTCGCGTCGACTGCGGGCACCCGGTGGCATCATGCCGGGGAATCCGCCCGTTCCCGGCGTGCCGGGCCTGCCCGCGCCCGACCTGCCCGCGCTCAGGGTGACCGGCGCGCCCGGCACGCTGGGTACCGACTTCCCGGGTCCACCGGGTGGAGTGCCGGACGGTGACCCTGGGCCACCCGGGCCGACCGGGACGGAGCTGGACGGATTGCCGGGCTGGTTGCTGAACGGATTGCCCGGCTGGACGCTGGACGGCGTCGTCGCGGCGGGGTCAGCGCCCGCAGGGATGGTGGGGTTCGCCTTCGACGGATCGAAAGCCGGTGTAGCCGAGGAATCCACACCCGCAGAAGTCGTGTCCGGCGCATTCTCGTCGTTCGCCTGATCTCGCGGGTTCGACGGCTGATCGGTGGCCGGGCTGTCCGGAGTCGACCCGCCCGGCATACTCAGCTGGCTCGATGTGCGCGGCGGTGCCCAGGGTGTGTTCGCGCCGGGATCGTTCACCGGATTGTGCGGGCGTGGTGCCAGCGGAACCTGGGTATCGCTCTCCTTCACGGCCGGGTAGAAGACATTGTTGATCACGTGGGCGTTCGCGGCGGTGGTGACCTCGCGGCGGTGATCGTTCAACTTCCACGTCGGACCAGGTACCCAGCTGGCGACATCGCTGGTCCAGGTCGGCTGATAATCCGGCTGCACAGCCGGTTTGGTGATCTCCACCGCCGACCGCACCAGCTTCACTTTCTCCGCCACGATCTGCGCGGAAGCGACCAGCTGCTGGGATTCGTCGGCGTACTTGCGGATCCCCTCGGCCGCCCTCGTGCCGGCACCGCCCTGCCACTTCTCGGCGATCGCCGTCAGAATCGCCGGAGCGAACTCCTTCTGACTGTCCTGGAGCTTGTTCCGCAGGCCCTCCCACATCTGGTGCAGGCCGGTGATCGCGGACTGATCCATCGCCTGCACGCGCTCGTAGATGTCGTCCAGACTCTCCGGGTTCTTGTACGAATCCGCCGGAACCTGCGAAGGCTGGAACTGGATACCGGCGCCGCCGTCGAGGATTTCACTGATCCGATTCCGTGCCGCGATCGCATCAGGACTCTGATCGCCATTGGCGTTCGCATACGAATCCGGCGGACCGCTCTTCGACTGCTCCCCCAATGCGATAATCACCGCCGCCAGCGCCGGGATACTCACGACCACTCCCCCTGATCAGTCGAGCTGGATATTCGCCAAAGCTTGTGCGTTGACCCGCTCCTGCTCCACCAAGCGATCAACCGACACCTTGATCGTATCGCGGATGAGCTCCAGAACCGTGATGTGCTCGGCCAGAGCGGAGTCGAAGTCTCCTTCACCACCGATCGCCTTGGCTCCTAACATCTTTGCCAGGTCGTCGGCACAGGGGAAGTCACCGAGACCGGAGACGTTTGACATCCGCTTAAGCATGTCACGGCCTTCCCTGTACACGTGGATCCGGTCCTCGACGGCCTCGAGGCAATCTCGCGCGACCGAATCATCCAAATACAGTCGGCCACCCTTCGCCTCGTCGGCCAAGAATCGCCAGAGTGTGATGTCCTCATTCATCCCCACGGTTGTTCACCCCCTTTTTTTCACTGCGGGAACAGTGACACCAACGAATTCGCCGCCGCAGCAGCTCGATCGCACGGTGATGCTGTCGGACGGGAACCCACGCTGTAGATGGTTATCTGAACTGAGCCTTGACTCACCGGAAACACTAACGAGCAATCCTCGTTCCGCGTATCGGATGCTCTACGGAATCTAAATCCTGAGTGACCCGCAATTGAGATTGCGGCGAAATCGACATTGTCGCTCTTTTTCTTGAAGTCTTCGACCGTGTAAACGGTAGACCAAACTCCGAGAGTGTAATCCCAGTCGGGCGTCTTGTGCCAAGAACAGGTCTTCCAGCCCTCGACGTCAACCCCGCTCACCTTCGAGTCACGAGTCGACGGGTCGACATCGAGACTTCGCAGCGTCTGATCACTGATTTGCGTGCACGGATCCCACAGCGCCGCAGTGGAAGCCTTCTTGTCGATGCTCGTACTCGGTGCCGCCACCCCATCGGACAGCTGCGTGCATCCGGCGCTGAGCGCCACCGTCCCGACCAGGAGCACGACCGCCTTCCTTCGTCGTCCCACCTGCGCCTCCCGTCCAGCCGTCACACGTCCTCCGAAGTCTATGACGCGCCTGCCGTGGATACGGTTCCACTGGATACGGCCGATCCGTGATCGACCGGGATATTTTCGCTGGCGGAGACTGGCCATCCATCCTGCCAGACCACGCCCCCTGCTGCTCCCGGCTGTCGTAGCACGCCGGAACGGGATGGACCTACGTCGATCGGAAGGAACCACCGTGCCCCGCAGCCGAAACACACAACGCGTCGAAGCGGTGACGGAAGTGTTCGGCATCGTCTCCTCGCAACCGCGAGGCACCGACCCGCACCGGTCGAAGCTCTTGCACCAAGCGCGAGGAGCTGACCGGACCTTCCAATAGCGAAACGGCTCTATTCCCCTCGGTTACTGCCGCGTTGAGATCACCGAGGCCGGCAAGCGACGCGGCGAAGTAGGCACGATATGACGCCTCGTCTCGGAGTGGCATAGTTCCTTCACTACTGATCGCCTCGCGATAGACGGTTGCCGCCCTGCGGTGCTGCCCTAGGTATGATCGGCCTCTGGCCTCAATGGAGCGGATCTCGGCCGGTGTGACGAAGTGCAACCAGATCGGGTCTTCGGAATCATCGAGACCGCGGTCCACTTCCCGCCAGGCGCGGATCATGGTCTGTTCGAATTCGCGGTGCTCGCCAACCGCCGCGTGTGCCAGGGCTTCTCTTGCGGCACGGAGCGCATTCAGGCGCGCTGAAGGGATTCGGCGTGCAAGTTCGCTTGCACGTTGGGCCAGCCGTACCGGCTCACGGCTTGTCGGACGTTCTGTGGCGAGGAAGGACATGTTCGCGATGGCGTCCTCCAGCAGCTCTTCCTTTCCGCGTTGTTCGGCGAGAAGGACTGCCTCCGCGTAGAACCGCCTCGCCAGGTCGACCCAACCGCTGTCTTCGGCGACCCAGCCCGCCAAACCGGCCAGGCGACAGGCCGTATCGATCAACTCCGCGCCGATGCCGGAACCGTACTCACCGTGATCGACCAGACGACGAACCAGGGAGTATTGACGTATTGCGAAATCGGCAATCCTGCCACCACCGTATACGTTGTCGTGCTCCCACAGCCGCTCACGCATCCTTTGCAGATATGCGATATGCCCAGCCCCGACTCGTACCGAACCCGACCACGGCAGGTCGGCCGCCGCACCCGTCGTCGTCACCGCGATCGTCGCTGTCTGGACGAATTGCCTGCGATCCACGTCATCGACTCCTTCGCCGCCCCCGCCCTCGATGGTCCCCGCATCGGCATCCTCGAGCAAGAGGGGCAGCAGCGCGGTCCGTGGTATGCCCAGTGCGTCCGCCGCGCGGATCAGTTCCCGCACATCGAAGATCGTGCCGACCTCACCCCGTTCGACTCTTCCGGCATGCGTTCGATCCCAGTGCAGCAATTCCGCGAAATCCGCTTGGGACAAGCCCATCTGCTTGCGGACGAGAGCCAGCGCCGGACCGGGCTTGCCCGAGGCGAGCAACTGCCGGAATCGCGGCGACTCCCACACTGCGATGAAAGGTGAATCGGTCACATTCGTCCCCCTGATGCGAAGCGATACGCGATAGCCGGACTCTATTCATGGCAAGGCAATTCGCGGCGGCAAACGGCAGATACCGCGCAATCGACTTGATCGCCCGAGGCAGTCGCCGCACCGCACGCGGGAACCGAGGCTATCGGTGGCTCCGGCGCCGGGCCGATGCCATGTCCACGGCACATCGGCCGCAAAGGGTTGCGGGTCGGTGGCGCAAGCCCCCGGCGCCGGACGCTCAATCGACCGTCGACCCGAAGGGGACACCGCATGACACGGCCACACGAGGCGCTGCCGGACATCCCGTACGTCCGCCCCAAAGCACTGGGCTACCTGCGTGACGACGTGAGCGGGCAGGGGTGGGAGCACGACGAGCGGGCGATCCTGGCACTGGCTGCCCGGCTCGGCTACGACTTGGTGAAGACCGTGCGGATGAACCCCGGCGTCCACGATCCGCTGCACCGGCTGCTGATTGTCGTCCGCCGCCTCGATGTCGCCGCGGTGATCACGCCGACCCTCGAGCACATCGGCAGCCCCGGCCGCATCTGCCGAGTCTGTTCCCTGATCACTATCAGCCCGGAATACAACTGGGCGCTCGCCTACCAGCGACCCGACGGAAGTGGGCAGTAGTGCCCGCGGAACTCGCAGTCGCATTGATCGTCGCGGCCGCCGTCGCCGGACTGCTCATCCTGCTGTTCTGGGTGCTGCCCTGGATGATCGACAGCGCATCGCCCGCATCCGACCGCACCGGCCCATCCCGCCGACGCACCGGACCCCATGCCGCGCCGCGCAGGCCGTACCCGGTGGAGGAAGCCCACTGGGTGACACAGGACCACAGGGACTGCGACGCCCGCACCTGCGGCGCCAAGGCCGCAGCCATCGACGTGCTCATCGATGCGGGGCGCATGAAACCGGCGAGGTACTTCCGGTGAATGCCACTATCTCAGCCACTGAGGGCGCCGGCACACAGAGTCGGCAGTCGACTACTTGGCCGAGGCGATGGGTTGCTTGGCGGGGGCCGGGTCCGGGGCGACACCGTCGTGGGCGACCATGGCGGCCTCGCGGCTCAGGGTGGGTCCGCTCGCGAGCAGTCCGACGATCGGCCAGGGCGCGGGTTCGGGAGTCACGCCCGATTCCTTGTCCATGCCGAGCGCCTTCGCAGCGTCGTTGTCCCTGATGCCGAAGCGGACACCGGTGTCGGCGACGTAGAACATGCTGTCCTTACGGCGGCTGTCCGGTTCGATTCCGGTGGTCTGGACGAAGGCGCCCGAGCCCGGCTTGAAGTACACGGAATCCACGTTGTCGCCCCTGCCGTCGGCCTGGGCGAGCGGAACCAGCCTGGCGCTGCCGGACATCGGCAGGTCGCTGCCGTCGATGAGGGTGAGTTCCGCACGCACAGCGACGTCGGCATTGCTCGCGACTCCTGGAATGGGTTTCCAGGACAGGCAACTCACCGGTCTAGTGGTGGGCTGGATGATGGTCGGCGCTACCTCGGGATAGGTGTCGACCTTCAACGCCCTGGACTCCGGCGCATGCGTCTGCTCGAAGTCACCGATGGCGGCGCCGTGATCCGGGTTGCGCTGCGAGCTGCGGATGACTTCGGCGGTGAACGGGCTGATGGGCTGCAAGCCGTTGTGCAGGATGACGAAGTTCTGGTTCGACTTGCCTGCCACCTGGACGACGGTGCCGATTCGCAGGCCGTTGATCGAGTAGCCGGGCTGCCCGCCCGGATCATCGATCTTCGGCGGGACGATCGCGTCCACCTCGGGAATAGCGTTCAACAGACCTTCGCTGATCGGGCGCGGGGTCATGCCGCGGATTCCCAAGGCGCCTGTGACGGCCGGTTCGTTCATATCTACGCGAGCACGCGTCTTGTTCCAGATCAGATACGTCGCGTCCTTGCCCTTCACCAGGAGCGCCTTGTCCCGACCTGTCGCCGACGCCTTGTCACCGAGTTCCGGGTCGCCGATGAGAACGGAGGTGCTGCGGTCGTCGGTGCCGTCCGTCTTCAACGAGTCGCACACCGTCCAGGCCCGTCCCTCGCCCTCCTTGTCGAAGTGCAGTGAGCCGGGAGCGCCTGGGATGCCGATCAATTGGCCGCGCGGCTTCTTCCCGAGCTCGGACTCCTTCACGGTCGCGGGCTTGGCCGCCTCGCCCGCGGCCAGGCGGGCGGAGGCGAGGTTGAGGGCGGGGTGCACCACGTCGTCGAGCACCACGTAGACGGCGCCGGAGTCCTTGCCGATCAGGATCTTGTTGTCGTCGCCGATCTTGCCCTGCGGACGCAGCAACGCGAGCACGCCGCATCCGGCCAGCACGACGCACGCCAGGATCAGGCCGGCCGCGTACGCGCGGGACTGGGAACGCATGGGGTCGTGCAGCATTCGCACGTCCCGGCGCACCAAGGCGTGCTCCATCCGCCGGACCAGAAAGCGGTAGCCGCTCACCTGCCAGCGTGTGGTGGGTTTTGAAGGCATTATTCCTCCCCCGAACAGTGCTCACGTTCGCCGAACACAGTACAGTTCCCGGGGACGTTTGTTCAGCTCGGCCACAGCGCACCGGCCGACACTGGGTACTTGGGGGACGACGATGGCGGAACCGGCAGGCGCGGGACCACGACCGCTCTTCGGGCGCGTCTCGATGCAGAACCTGCTGATCGCGCAAGTCATCGGGCTGCTCGCCGCGGTTGCCGCGCTGTTCGCCGGCCTGCCGGGTCTCGCCGCATTCGCCGTCGCGCTGGTCGTCGGGCTGATCCCGCTGATTCCCGTCGCCAAACGAACCCTGCTGGACTGGGTCGCCACGTGGTGGCGCTACCTGACCCACCGTGACTACGAGATCGGCGACACCGTCGATTTCCGTGGCGCGGACGGACGTTCGCTCGGCCTGTTCTGGGACGGCAGCCGCGTGGTGACGGTGGTCGAGGTGCTTCCCCCGCCCGGCGGACTGACCAGGATCGCCCGCACCACGGTGCACGCCTCGCACTTGCTTCCGCTCGCCGAGCTGGCGAAATGCCTGAACCAGCACGACATCCTGCTCAGCGGCATCGACATCATCAGCCACGGCCACCGCAGCCGCTCCGGCACCCCCGCTGGCAAGATCTACGAATCGCTGCTCGGCCCGCTGCCCGCCACCGCCCATCGCACGGTGTGGCTGGCGATCAGCTTCGACGCGGTGGCCTGCCCGGAGGCCGCGGACCGGCGCGGCGGCGGAGCCGAAGGCGCCTCGCGCGCAGTCACCATCGCCACCCAGCGCATCATGCGCACGCTGGAGGACGCCGACTGCAACGCCCGCATCCTGACCGCACCCGAGATCCGCCAAGCGGTCCTGCAGATCACCAGCGGCTACGACCCGCGCACGCTCGAACATCGCTGGCGCTACGCCGAAATCGGCAACAGCGTGAACGTCGGCAGCGCACTGGATCCCAAACGACTGGAATCCGACTTGCTCGCCCAGCTGTGGGTAGCGCCTTCGCGCGGCACGACGGTGGCGGTGCGGCTGCGCCCCGGCAGTTCGGCCGCCTCGGTCGGCATCGGCGCCGCCTGGCGCCTGACCGCGCGGGAGCTGCCGGAACGCTCCGAACTGCCGGGCATGATCTCGATGAACGGACGCCACCGCGACAGCCTGCTGGCCCATCTGCCCATCGGGGTTCCTGGTGTGGACGACACCGTCCCGATGATCGAGCACCTCATCGACATCGTCGACGATCTGCATCTGCCCTCCTCCGGCTGCGGACAGTTGATCGGATCGGACGACGAAGGCAACGGCGTCGCGGTCCGTATCGTGGGCGCGGGCATCTCGACGGTGTATGTCGCGGGCGAGTTGTATCTGGCGCAGCAGTTGGTCTTCCGCGCGCTGGCGGTCGGTGAGCGGATCCTCATTCGCACCGACCGGGCGCGGGCATGGGAGAACCTGGTCACCACGATCGGCAATCCGGAGCGGCTGACCATCGCGGTCGAAACCCACCAGTCCGACGCGGGTTTCACCGCCACGGTGGTGGACGGCGTGCTCGCACCCGCACCGCACGCGGGTGTCACCACCGTCTATGTGACGGGCGATCCGATGGGCTGGCCCGCCAGCCGTCCCGACCTGGCCATCCACCAGCCGGGCGCGATCGGCAACCACGTGGTGCTGCGCACGGGGACGGCACAGGTCGACCTCACGCTGGTGTCGATCCCCGCCGAGGCCACCTACATCGGCCAGCCGCGTGGACGTCGGGCTATGCAGCCGCAATAGAACTCACCCGGATGGCCGGTGCGGCGATCCTTTGCGACGAGGGCGCCTCGGTCCGCCGTTCGTGGCGATGGGTTCAGCCCGGGTACGGGTCTTCGGTCCGCGCGGCTCGTAATGTGCGTCCCCACCACGCCAATTGACGGAGCATTCGTTCCGCTGCATCGATCGCGGCGCCGTCGCGGGTCTCTCCCGTCTCGTCGAACCGCTTCTTGGCCTGATGGAAGCTGACCGTCTCGCGGACGGAAACCATATGGATCTCCGCGACGACCTGACGCAACTGTTCCACCGCACGCAGACCGCCGGAGAGCCCCCCGTAGGAGACGAAGCCGATAGGTTTCGCGCGCCACTCGTGTTTGGCGGTGTCCAACGCCGTCTTCAGCGACGCCGGATAGCCGTGGTTGTACTCCGAGGTGACGACGACGAATGCGTCGGCATCCCGCAGACGCGCACGATAAGCCGCGGTTTCGTCGTTCTCGGTGAGTTCCACCGGCAAGGGTGTGTGCGCGAGATCAATGACGCCCGTGTCGAATTCGGTATGGTCGCGCACGGTGCGCAGGAACCAGTCCGCGACCACCGGCGCGAACCGCTCCGGACGCACACTGGCCACGATGACCTCGAGCCGCAACGGGGTATCCACCGCGCGAGCCTAACGCGGTACCCGTCCGTCCTCACGCACCGGCGGGCTCGGCACATTACGTCGAACCGGCTGCGCAGCATCGGCGAACTCACCGCCCCGAGCGCGCCGGATACCCTGCCCGAGCGGACCACCATAGGCTCGACATAGCCACACCACCCGCACACGCACAGCTCACCGCCCCCCGGCGGCGCGCAGATCGCGGCTGCCGGATCAGCTGCGGGTAGCCCACTCTGTCCAGCAGCGGAGCGATCGCTCCGGCGTCGCACACGACCCCTTTCGGTGCCCGCGAGTCCGGCCCGTGCACTCGCTCGACGATCCGCCCCCGGTCACTCCGCGGCGAGCAGTGCCCGGTGCCCGCCGAGGAACGCCGCTGCCCTGGTGACCAGCCTCCGCATCAAACTCAGGGCAGCTCGAACGGCAGCGACACTTCCGCGTGGACGCGGCACCGGTCGCACGTGTCGGTGCCGTCCACCGCGGCCACCGCGCGACGGATGAGCTCCTTGAACGGCGTGAGGTTGCGCTTGAACTCGGCGAACACGTCGACGGCGTGCACTCCCTCGCCTTCTTCCAGACCGGCGTCCAGGTCGGTCACGAGCGCCACGGCGGCGTAGCACATCTCGAGTTCGCGGGCGAGCACCGCTTCCGGGTGGCCGGTCATGTTCACCAGTTCCCAGCCCTGCGCGGCGAACCACCGGCTCTCGGCGCGGGTGGAGAAGCGCGGGCCCTCGACCACCACCATCGTGGCCGCGTGCATCATGTGCAGCTCGTCGGACTGGGCCTTGATGGCGGCGGCGCGCAGCTCCTCGCAGTACGGGTCGGCGAAGGACACGTGGATGCCGCCGCCGTCGAAGTAGGTCTGCGAGCGACCGGAAGTCCGGTCGACCAGCTGATCCGGCACCGCGACCGTGCCAGGTCCCCAGTCCGCCCGCAGGCTGCCGACGGCGCAGGGCGCGAAGATGCGACGCACGCCCAGCGAGCGCAGGGCCCACAAATTGGCCCGGTAGGGCAAGGTGTGCGGCGCGAACTCGTGGTTCTTGCCGTGGCGCGGCAAGAACGCCACCGGCCTGCCCTCGACCTCTCCGACGGCGATTCCGGCGCTCGGGGAACCATAAGGTGTCTCGACCTCGACAGTGGTCGCCTCGTTGTCGAAGAAATCGTAGAAGCCGCTGCCGCCGATGACGGCGAGCGCGGGCCGAGGGTGCGAACTCATAGATCCAATTGTCTCGTCCCCGCGCCGGCGGTCGTGCGCCGGGATCCGCGTTACCCTGCTTCCGTGGCGGCCCCGAGGCTGCTCACGGACCGGTCGACGCCGTCGTCAGCCGCCGGACCTGACAAGACGACCCGATAGCTGTACCCTAGGGGGGTATTAATCCGGTTCCGGCGACCGGCAGGCAGCGAGGAGACATCGGTGGCGGATTCCCCCCACGACCACACGGCGGGCGACCACGCCGCGCACGGCTACATCACCGCCAAGGACGACTACCTCAAGCGGCTGCGACGCATCGAGGGCCAGGCCCGCGGTCTGCAGCGGATGGTCGAGGAGGAGAAGTACTGCATCGACATCCTCACCCAGGTCTCCGCCATGACCAAAGCCCTGCAAGCGGTGGCGATGGGCCTGCTCGAGGACCACATCAGCCACTGCGTGGTGGACGCCGCCGTCGCGGGCGGCCCGGAAGCGGAAGCCAAGATCAAGGAGGCCACCGACGCCATCGCCCGCTTGGTCCGGTCCTGACGCGGCTAACCGTGCCAGCGGCGATAGACCGCCGCTGCGCCCGGGTGCAGCGGGATGGGCCCGGTGCTGATCAGCGACCGGCCGTCGAGGAATTGGGTGCCCGCCGCTTCGGTGGGCACGAGTGCGTCGGCGTGCCAGACCAGCAGTTCGACGATCGAAGCGGCCACCTCGTCGGGCATGCCGACCGCGGCGAGCAGCAGATTCGCCACCCCGATGGTGTGCACCGCGGCACCGCCCGGATAGGCGTCCGCGGGGATCGCGACCCGGTCGTACACCGGCCCGAACAGCTCTCGCATCGGCGTGGCCAGTTCGCCCATGTCCACCAGCCGCATCCGGCTCGGCACCGCGAGCAGGGCGGTCGGCACACCGCCCGCCCACAAGAGCGCATCGGCTTCGCCCGCGTCGAGGGCAGCTACCGCTGCTGACAAGGGCCGATGGGCGATCGCCACGTCGGCGCCCGGGTCGAGTCCAGCGACGCGCAGGATCCGTTCGCCGGTGAGGGCCGCACCCGATCCCTCCGCACCCAGGCTCACTCGCGTCCCGCGCAGATCCGCCACCGAACCGATCGCGCTGTCCGAGCGCACGACCAACTGCAGGTAGTTCTCGTAGACCCGCCCCAGCGCGAACACCTGACCGGCACTGTCGCGGACGGAATCCGCGAGCGTGAGCGCGGCATCGACCTCACCGCGCGCGAGCAACGCCAGATTGGCTTGCGAGCCCGAGGTGGTGATCCGCTCGATCCGCACGTCTCCGAGGTCAGCGGCGGCCAGACCCAGCAACCCCGCGAAGGCGTGATAGAAACCGCCTACCTCACCGGAAGCCAATCGCACGGTGGCGCCCCGATCGCCCGGCGCGCACCCCGCGACACCCGCCGCGACGGCCAGCGCGAGAAAAGCGCGCCGGCCGATGCCGCGCCGGACGATCGGTTCCCGGCCGGTCATCGGGCCTCCGCCGCCGGCAATCGCACGGTCACCGCGAGGCCGTGCGGACGTACCGCCGCCACGGTGAGCACGCCGCCGCGGGCCTGCGCCAACGCCGCGGCGATCGGCAGGCCCAGCCCGGAGCCACCGGCCCCGGCGGACGATCCGCGGAAGAAACGCGTGGTCAGCTTGTCTATTTCGGTGGGGGGAACACCGATGCCGTCGTCGCGGACGGTCACCGTGACCCAGCCCGGCTCGGTCGTGACGATCAGCTCGACACGCGCACCCACCCCCGCGTAGCGCGTCGCGTTGCTCAACGGTACGTCGAGGATTTGCGCGAGCACGTCGGCCGGAACCGCGACTTCGGCGTGCTCGCTCGCGGCACTACCGGTGTCGACCGCATCGCCCAGCGTCGCCGCGCGAGCCGTCGCGGGCGCCACCCGCAGCTCCTGTCCGGCCGCCACGAACGCCGAGCACCAGGCGTCGAAGCGGTCGGCCACCACCTGCACGGCGTCGCACTGGTCGTCGCCCTCGGTGGTGCGCGCGAGGTCGAATGCCGCGGGCGTCTCGGCGACGGCCAGCGTGAGCAGGCCGTCGAGCAGTGCGGTGAGCCGGTCGACCTCGGCGCCCGCGCCGCGGAAGGTGCCCGCCGCGCTCGCCGGGATCGCGGGTTCCAGGGAGTCGAGGCGGATGGTCAACGCCGCCAGCGGGTTGCGCATCGCGTGCGCGGTGTCGGCGACCAGCTGACGTTGCGCGTCCGCCGAATCGGCCACGGCCAACGCCATGGCGTCGAAGGATTCCGCCAACGCGCGCATCTCCGGCGGCCCCCCGTAGCGTCCCGCGATCGATACCGGAGCGACAGTGTCGGCGCGCGGTTTGGGCAGTGCCGCGGTCAACTCCGCCACACCGTGCGACAGCGCCGCCAACGGCCGCAGCACCCAGCGGCCGATCGTCACCGCCAGCAGCACGAACAGACCCATCGCGACGACGCCGCCGAGCACGATCATCGCCCAGGTCCGCGCGATGTCGCCCCGGGCACGTGCGGTGGACGCCTCGATCACCACGGCTCCGTTCACCTGCACGCCGGTTCCGACCGGCCGCGCCACCAGCATGGTCCGCGCGCCCCACGGCGTCAGTTTGTCCGCCGCGTGCGGGCGCTGGTTGCGGCGCGCGGCCGCCACCGCCGCGATGATGCCGGCATCGTCCACGTCCGCCCCCGCGTTCACGGTCGTCGCGCCCGTGGCGTCGACCACGAGCACGTTGTCGCCGTACAACTCGTGATAGCGAAGCACCTCGTCGGCCAGCGCTCGGCTGTCCCCGGCGGTGACGGCGTTGTCCGCCAGGGTGGCGAAGCGATCGGCGTCTCCAGAGCGCGCCAGCACCAGCTGCTGGGTGCGGCTGGTGGCGACGGTCAGCGACAGCGGGACCGCGAAGCCGAGCACCGCGATGGCCGCGAACAGCGTCAGCGCGACGAGCAGGCGACGCCGCATGGCCTACCTCCGGCCCACCGGACCGTGCTCACTGCCCCCACCGGTATCCGTATCCGCGGATGGTGGTGATCAGGCCGGGCCGGTTGAGTTTCGCCCGCAAGCCGGTCATGTGCACGTCCAGCGAACGCGAGACCGCGACGAAGGCGTCACCCCAGATGCGGTCCATCAACTGCTGGCGGCTCACCGCCGCACCGGGCCGTTCCACCAGCGCCTCGACCAACTCGAACTCCTTCTGGGTCAGCGACACCGGCTCCCCGGCCACCTCCACCACGCGGGCGCCCAGATCGACCCGCACATCACCGGTGACGATCACCGACTGCGCCTGCCGCGCCGCTGCGGCCGCTCGCCTGGCGACGGTCTCCAGCCGCGCGACCAGTTCGGCGATCCGAGGCGGCTTCACCAGATAGTCGTCGGCGCCCCCGCGCAGACCCCGCACGATCGAGCGCTCGTCGCTGCGGGCGGTCAGGATCAGCACCGGAACCGAACTCACCTCGCGCAGCCGGCGCAGCACCTGCAGACCGTCGCCGTCGGGCAGTCCGAGGTCGAGGATCACCGCGTCGTAGTCGCGGTGGGCGATCAGCAGATCCGCGCCGCGGCGCTTGCGTTCGGCGCGGTACCCGCGGGCGTTGAGCGCTTCGACCAGCGCGTCTCCCACGCCGTCGTCGTCCTCGACCACCGCAAGCCGCACGCGCCGATCCTCCCACAGCGGGCGGATCGGCGCGTGTGCCGGTCGGTCAGTCACGCACGGTGACCATCGGCCGTCCCGGCCCGGCATCGGCGGGCTCGGCCGCGTCGATCGCCGACGAGGCCGAGGTCTCCCGCATGAAGTAGTAGGTGATCAGCGAGATGGCGATGCAGCCCGCGACATAGAAGAAGAACACCGCTTCGAGGTCCGCTTTCTTCAGTGCAAGCGCGATCAGCTCGGCAGTACCGCCGAAGATGGCGACGGTCAGCGCATAGGGAAGCCCGACGCCGAGCGCACGGATTTTCGTCGGGAACAATTCGGCCTTCACGATCGCGTTGATCGACGTGTAGCCGGTGACGATTACCAACGCCGCCATCATCAGGCCCCACGCGGCGATCGGATTGGTGGTGTGCGCGAGCAGCCCCATGATGGGAACGGTCAGCAGCGTTCCTGTCACGCCGAAGAAGATCAACAACTTGCGGCGGCCGATGCGGTCGGACAGGCCGCCTGCCAGCGGCTGCAGCACCACGAAGACCAACAGCGCGAGGAAGTTGATCCACGCCACCGTCGGCTTGGCGATGCCACTGGTGTAGACCATGAACTTCTGGATGTACGTGGTGAAGGTGTAGAACGCCACGGTGCCGCCGAGCGTCAAACCGACGACCAACAGGCACTCGCGCGGATACTGCAGCAGCACGCGGAACGAGCCGCGCGCCTCACCGGACTTCTCGCCGTGCGCTGCTTGCGCGCGGAACGATTCCGACTCGTCCATCCCGCGCCGCAGCACCATGACCACGATCGCGCCACCCGCACCGATCAAGAACGGAATCCGCCATCCCCACGCGTGCATCTGATCCGACGTCAGCGCCTGTTGCAAGATGATCTGTACGCCGAGAGCGGTCAGCTGCCCGGCTACCAGTGTCACGTACTGAAAACTGGAATAGAATCCGCGCCGTCCCACCGAGGCCACTTCGGACAGGTAGGTGGCACTCGTCGCGTATTCGCCGCCCACCGAAAGCCCCTGTAGCAACCGAGCGATCAACAGGATCATCGGTGCCGCCAGACCGATGGTCTGATAGCCGGGTGTCACGGCGATCAGCAGCGACCCCGCCGCCATCACCGTCACCGACAGCGTCAGCGCCGAGCGCCGCCCGAATCGGTCCGCATACCATCCGAGCGCCCAACCCCCGAGCGGGCGCATGAGAAAGCCGACCGAGAACACCGCCGCAGTAGACAGCAGTTGCGCGACCGGATCACCCTTGGGAAAGAACACTTGGGCGAAATACAGGCCGAAAGCCGTGTAGACATACCAGTCGTACCACTCGACCAGATTGCCGATGGAGCCGCGCAAAACGTTCGCGACCACCCGGCGCTCGCCCACGGGCTGTGTCGTAGTCACAAGATCTCCTTCTCCGACGCCTCATCACGTCGTCGCAGATCAGTGTGTCGACAGTCACATGCGTACGGAATGGCTCTCGCGGCTTCCTAACAATCCCTTAGGACGATCGGAAAACAGATCCGGCCCCCGGCGCGAGGCCGGGGGCCGGAGAAGCTTCCGTCGGACCGGTCAGGATCGTTCGGTCAGCAGCGGGGCGAGGGTTCGCAGCGCGGGGAGGTAGTTGTCGCCGAGGATCTGCACCGCGACGTGATCGGCGCCCGCGTCCAGGTGTTCGACCAGCCGGTCGGCGATCCGCTCCGGTGTGCCGTGCGCGATGACGGCGTCGAATAGGCGATCACCGGGCGGAACGGTGAGGTCGGCGTCGGTGAAGCCGAACCGGCGCAGATTCGACACATAGTTGGTCAGGCCCAGGTAGAACCCGACGGTCTCGTCGGCGACGGTGTGCGCCGCGCGGGCGTCATCGGTCAGCACCACCTTGTGCTCGGTCGCCACCAGTGCGTCCGGCCCGACGATCTCGCGGGCCTTCGCGGTGTGTGCCGAGGGCACGAAGTAGGGCAGCGCGCCCAGGGACCGCTCGGCGGCCAGCTTCAACACGCGCGGGCCGAGCGCGGCCACCGCGCGGCGCTGCGCGGGTACTCCCGCGGCGTCGAGGTCATCGAGATACTCGACCAGCGCGTCGTACGGCTTGCGGTACTCGCCGGTGTGCTCCGGGTGGCCCGCACCGATGCCGAGCAGGAACCGCCCGGGGAAACGCGCCTCGATCCGATGGAACGAATCGGCCACTTCCTTCGCGGGCGCCGCCCAGATGTTGACGATGCTGGTGGCCACGGTGATCGTTTCGGTCGCCTCGAGCAGCGGTTCCACCACTGCCAGATCGGCCGGGGGTGAGGCCCCCAGCCACAGCGCGCCGTAGCCCAGCTGCTCCAATTCCCGTGCGTCCGCTGGGCTGAACCCGTTGAACGCCCGCCACACTCCGAACCGTCCGAGACTGTCGAATGCCATGTCCCGAGCCAACACGTGCCCGGAGGCGGCTATTCCGGCTCCGCGGATCTTCCGCTTGCCAACCCTGTCAGGTCGACGCTCTCCCGATTACCGAGGGCTACTGTGGCTATTGCACAGCTATCGGCGCCCGCCGCTGTGGCGGTCGCCACCACTAGGAGATGGAGGTGATTGCTGTGCTTCGATTTGATCCATTCCACGACATCGACACCGTCGCCCGCCAATTGCTGGGTGAGAGCGCCGGCACCGGACGCGCACCACGATTCATGCCGATGGATCTGTTCAAAGCGGGAGATCACTACGTCTTGAACGCAGACCTGCCCGGCGTCGACCCCGGCTCGATCGACGTCAGCGTCGACAACGGCACGCTCACCCTGCGGGCGCAACGCACCGTGCCGAGCGAGGAAGGCGTCCAGTGGATCGCCTCGGAACGCTTCGCGGGCACCTTCATGCGCCAGGTGTCCCTCGGCGAGAATGTCGACGTCGAGAACATCAGCGCGACCTACAACAACGGCGTGCTGTCGGTGACGATCCCCATCGCGGAGCGGGCGAAGCCGCGCCGCATCCAGATCTCCGGGGCGTCCCAGGAACCGAGGACCATCGAAGCGCAATCGAGCCGGTCCGGGCAGATGTCGCCGACGCAGCAGGAACAGAGTCAGCAGCCAGGACAGTCGCAGCAGCAATATCCGCAGTCGTCGAAGTAACCGTGCCGCTACCCGCACCCACCCACGGGTGCGGGTAGTCCGCCGACGTCCTCACTCGCCGCAACAACCTCCGCCCGGAACCGGAACCGACCGCATCTCGCGTGTCTGCGCGTTGCGTGCGGCGAGTTCTTCGTCGGCGGGGTAGTCGACGCCGATCAGGCTCAAACCATGTGCGGGCGCGACGGTGACCGAACTGGAACGCTCCGTCTCCCGCAACAGATCGCCCACCCATTCCGGTGCGCGCCGCCCCTCGCCGACGGCGAGGACCGCGCCGACCAGGCTGCGAACCATCGACCAGCAGAACGCGTCGGCGCTGACGTAGGCGACCAGCAGATCGCCGTCGCGCACCCAATCGAAGCGCTGCAACTCCCGGACCGTCGTCGCACCCTCCCTGCGCCGGCAGAACGCGGCGAAGTTGTGCAGCCCCAGCAGCTTTCGTGAAGCCACCCGCATGGCTTCGACATCGACGCCGGATCGGCAGGCGACCACACTGCGGGCGTGCAGCGGCTCGGCCCCGTACGGCGCGGTGGTCAACCGATAGGCGTAGTGGCGGCGGACTGCGGAAAAACGGGCGTCGAACTCCGGCGCGGCCGGTCCGGCCTGCTTGATCCGCACGTCCTTCGGCAGGAATCGCGCCATCCGGTGCACCAGTTTTCCCGCGTCCAGTTCGCCGGAGGTGTCGAAATGCGCGACTTGGCCCTCGGCGTGCACGCCCGCGTCCGTCCGCCCCGCCACGGTCAGCTGGATCGGCTCGCGGAACACCTTGCTCAGCGCGTCCTCCAGCACACCCTGCACGGTGCGCAAACCGGGCTGGCGGGCCCAGCCGATGAAATCCGTGCCGTCGTAGGCGATGTCCAGCCGCACCCGGACCCGCGACGACTCGGGTACGCCCGGCGCGTCCACGCGCGGCCGGTCCGGCATCGATTCCTCCACGGTCACATGATCCCCTGGTCGAAACGAACGAGCCCGCCGACCCAGTTCGGGTGGCGGGCTCGTGCGCGAACTCCGACGCTCAGCGTCAGGCGTCCTTCTTGTCCTCGGCGGCCTCGTCGGCAGCCGGAGCCTCGGCCTCGGCAGCGGCCTCGTCGGACTGCGCCTCGACGACCTCGGCGGCCGGAGCCTCCTCCGTCTTCTTCGACGCGGCCACACGACGAGCGCGATCGGCCTCGTTGGTCACGGTCTTCTCCCGGACCAGCTCGATGATCGCCATCGGCGCGTTGTCACCCTTACGCGGCAGCGTCTTGGTGATGCGGGTGTAGCCACCCTCGCGCCCCTCGAACGACGGGCCGATCTGCGCGAACAGTTCGTGCACGACGTCCTTGTTGCGGATCACCTTCAGCACCTCGCGACGGTCGGCCAGGGTGCCGCCCTTCGCCTTGGTGATCAGCTTCTCCGCGTAGGGACGCACGGCCTTGGCCTTGGCCTCGGTGGTGGTGATCCGGCCGTGCTCGAAGAGCGCCGTGGCCAGATTCGCGAAGATCGCCTTCTGGTGCGACGCCGACCCGCCGAAGCGGGCACCCTTCTTGGGCTTGGGCATTGTGGTGTTCTCCTGTGTCTTTTTGCGGCGCTCCCGGCGCCCTGCGTGGTTACGCTCTGCTACCGCCTCCGGGCGCGTCGCTCACGCCGCGGGTACGAGGCCGGGCCGGGGCGCCTACCCCGGCGGCCTAGAGCTGTTCGGTCTCGGCGTAGTCCTGCTCGCCGCCATCGGTGTCGCTGAACGTGCCGCTGTCGCTCCACGTGCCGGTGCTCGCGTCGTAGCCGACCACGCTGGACGGATCGAACGACGCCGGGCTGTCCTTCAGCGAGAGGCCCAGCGCGTGCAGCTTGACCTTGACCTCGTCGATGGACTTCTGGCCGAAGTTGCGAATGTCCAGCAGATCCGACTCGGTGCGGGCGACCAGCTCGCCGACGGTGTGCACACCCTCGCGCTTGAGGCAGTTGTAGGACCGGACGGTGAGGTCCAGGTCCTCGATCGGCAGGCCGAACGAGGCGATGTGGTCCGCCTCGGCCGGCGAGGGGCCGATCTCGATGCCCTCGGCTTCGACGTTCAGCTCACGGGCCAGGCCGAAGAGCTCGACCAGGGTCTTGCCCGCCGAGGCGAGCGCGTCCCGCGCGCTGATGGAGTTCTTCGTCTCCACGTCCAGGATGAGCCGGTCGAAGTCGGTGCGCTGCTCGACGCGGGTGGCCTCGACCTTGTAGGTCACCTTGAGCACCGGCGAGTAGATCGAATCCACCGGGATCCGGCCGATTTCCGCGCCGGACGCCTTGTTCTGCACGGCGGGGACGTAGCCGCGACCGCGCTCGACGACGAGCTCGATCTCCAGCTTGCCCTTGTCGTTCAGGGTCGCGATGTGCATGTCCGGGTTGTGCACCACGACGCCGCTGGGCGGGACGATGTCACCGGCGGTGACGGTGCCCGGGCCCTGCTTGCGCACGTACATCGTGACCGGCTCGTCCTCCTCCGAGGACACGACCAGGCCCTTGAGGTTCAGGATGATGTCGGTGACATCCTCCTTCACGCCCGGGACAGTGGTGAACTCGTGCAGGACACCGTCGATGCGGATGCTGGTGACCGCCGCCCCCGGAATCGAGGACAGCAGGGTACGCCGCAGCGAGTTGCCGAGGGTGTAACCGAAGCCCGGCTCGAGCGGTTCGATGGTGAACTTCGAGCGGTTCTCGGCGACGACCTCTTCGGTCAGCGTCGGACGCTGTGAAATCAGCATGGGGATCATCCTCCTTTTTGGGCGCCCGCTATTTGACGCCTCGTCTCAGGGGTTGTGCGTGGCCGCCCATCCAGAGCGACCACGCACCAGCAGCACGTGTGCCGTGTTACTTCGAGTAGTACTCGACGATCAGCTGTTCCTGCAGCGGCACATCGATCTGGGCGCGCTCCGGCAACTGGTGGACCAGGATCCGCAGCCGGCCCGGGATCACCTGCAGCCAGCCCGGGACCGGACGGTCGCCGATGGTCTCGCGGGCCACCTGGAACGGCAGGGTGCCCAGCGACTTCTCCTTGACATCGATGATGTCGTACTGGGTGACCTGGAAGCTGGGAACGTCGACCTTCTTGTTGTTCACCAGGAAGTGGCCGTGCGAGACCAGCTGGCGAGCCTGCCGGCGGGTACGCGCCAGACCGGCGCGGTACACGACGTTGTCCAGGCGGGTCTCGAGCAGACGCAGCAGGTTGTCACCGGTCTTGCCCTTGAGGCGGTTGGCCTCTTCGTAGTACCGGCGGAACTGCTTCTCCATGACGCCGTAGGAGAAGCGGGCCTTCTGCTTCTCCTGCAGCTGGAGCAGGTACTCGCTCTCCTTGATCCGCGCGCGGCCGTGCTGGCCGGGCGGGTAGGGGCGACGCTCGAACGCCTGGTCGCCGCCGACGAGGTCGACGCGCAGACGGCGCGACTTGCGGGTGATAGGGCCTGTGTAACGAGCCATTGTTCGTTATTCCTTTCCCGCTAGACGCGACGCCGCTTGGGCGGACGGCAGCCGTTGTGCGGCTGCGGGGTGACATCGGAGATCGTGCCCACCTCGAGGCCGGCGGCCTGCAGCGAGCGGATCGCGGTCTCGCGGCCCGAACCGGGGCCCTTCACGAACACGTCGACCTTCTTGACGCCGTGCTCCTGCGCCTTGCGGGCGGCGTTCTCGGCGGCGAGCTGCGCGGCGAACGGGGTCGACTTGCGCGAGCCCTTGAAGCCGACGTGACCCGACGACGCCCAGGAGATGACGTTGCCGTTCGGGTCGGTGATCGACACGATCGTGTTGTTGAACGTGCTCTTGATGTGCGCGTTGCCGTGCGGGACGTTCTTCTTGTCCCTGCGACGCGACTTCTGGGTCTTCTTCGGGCCCGCGGCCCGACTCTTCGGAGGCATCGGTTATCCCTACTTCTTCTTGCCGGCGACGGTGCGCTTCGGGCCCTTGCGGGTGCGCGCGTTGGTCTTGGTGCGCTGGCCACGCACGGGCAGGCCACGACGGTGGCGCAGACCCTGGTAGCAGCCGATCTCGATCTTGCGGCGAATATCGGCCTGCACCTCGCGGCGCAGGTCACCCTCGACCTTGAACTCCGAAGCCTCGATGTAGTCACGCAGCTTCGTCAGATCGTCGTCGCTGAGATCCTTCGAACGCAGGTCCGGGCTGACGCCGGTGGCCTCGAGGATCTCCTTGGAGCGGGTACGGCCAATGCCGAAAATGTAGGTCAGTGCGATCTCCATGCGCTTCTCGCGCGGGAGGTCGACGCCCATGAGACGTGCCATCTGGCAGTTTCCTTAATCGTTGCGGAGGTCTGCTCCCTGTCCGTCCCCTCGTCGTGGTGGGGCACCGGCCTCCGAACCGGTGGTAGGCGCACACGCCCCAGGGCGAACCCTGATTTCCGCAGCGTGCGGCTGGTGCTGGGAGTTCTTCTTGCCAATCCGAACTGCGGTTCGGTGCTTGGCTGGTGTCGCGTCGAGCGGCGCCTTCGGCAAGCCTCGGGCGGGTGGGACGAGGTCGCCCTCGTCTTCGCTCAGCCCTGGCGCTGCTTGTGGCGCAGGTTGTCGCAGATCACCATGACCCGGCCGTGACGGCGGATCACCTTGCACTTCTCGCAGATCTTCTTGACGCTCGGCTGAACCTTCACGTCCGTCCAATCTGTTGTGGTTCACAGGGGTGTGAACACAGTTTTTCCCCAGTCGGCGACTGGGGAAGCTCTGAGGTGAGTCTTTCGACTCGGCCCCGGCTCGCGCCGGGACTGCCGGGTCGCACCGATGCGATCGCGGCGGGCGCGATCACTTGTAGCGGTATACGATCCGGCCACGCGACAGGTCGTAGGGCGAGAGCTCGACGACCACACGGTCCTCGGGGAGGATGCGAATGTAGTGCTGCCGCATCTTCCCGCTGATGTGCGCGAGAACCTTGTGCCCGTTCTCGAGCTCGATCCGGAACATCGCATTGGGCAGCGGCTCGACAACTCGACCCTCGACCTCGATGGCCCCGTCTTTCTTCGCCATGTCCTCCGCGATCCCGGTTACGCTCAACCTGGTTTGTTTGCCTGATCTGCTCGAATGGATCGGTCGCCGGAGCGGACCGCTCGCACACAAACAGGCGGCGCGTAGGTGCACCGCCGCTCCAGCTTACCGATCCGTTCCGGATCGGGCAAAAATGCCTCCCTGTATACCCGCGTCGCCAGGGGTTTCGCAGCCGACTTCCCACCCGTGGCAGGCATCGGACGCTGTGCCGCGACGGCCCCTGGTTGTCGCGTAAACTGGCCGCTGTCCAGGTATTTGGGTCGAACGGATCGAGGGGGACGCGTGAGCCGGCGCAGCGAGCGGGGCACCGGCGGAGGCGCTCCTCGGTCGGGTCGAAGCGAGCGGCAGGGAGGCGAGGCCGTGAGTAAGCGTAGCGAGCGAGTCACCGGCAGAGCACTCCTGGTCACGACCGAGCCGAGCGGCGGCGAGGGCAGTCGTGAGTCGTAGCAATGACGGCCTGCCGATGCTGCCGCCGTGGCTGTCGGAGAGCGACGTCGGCCAGAGCGGCTACGAGGCGCCGGTACAGAACCTCCCGCACGACGAACTGATCGAGGACACCCCCAACCGCAGGCGCGGCCGTTTCAAGAACCGAGCGCCCGAGGCGGAACGGCCGGAGGCCGCACGTCCGGAGAAGCGCCGCAAGGGCTGGCGCCGCGACAAGCACGACGAGCCCTCCGACGAGGAACAGCGGCAGAACGAGGCGAACCGCGCGCCCGCGCCGGGTCCGGACGAGCCCGCACCCGGCCCGTTCGCAGGGGAGTCCTGGCAGCAGCAACCCGGCTACGACCGGCCGGCGCCGGCGCAGGGCAGCCAGTGGCAAGCGCCGCCCCAGCACCACAGCGCTCCCCAGCACGGTCTGCCCACCCGCAACCCGTCGCAGCCCTCACCCGGTTTCCAGCCGCTGGGCAGCAGGTCCGCGGACCCGGCCGCCCCGAACGACCGGCAAGCGGGCAGGCCGGATCTCCCGCCACCGCCGCCCCGGCAACAGGCCGACGAGCTGCCCACTCCAGCGCCAGGCGGCGAGCACGCCCGGCCGCCACGCGGCGAAAGCGCACCCGGCCGCCCTCCGGCCGGACCGAAGCACAGCGGTTGGCCGTCCACCGGCAATCCCCGGCTCGACGCCGCGCTGTCGGCAGTGCTCCCGAACCACTGGCCGGCCCCGCCGGCACCCGGCCAGGCCGCTGCACCGGCGGCTCCGGGCCCGGCCCGACACGAGACAGCCCACCCGGGTAGCGGGTCTCCTGGGTTGTCGCCCACCGGCCCGACCCAAACGTGGCCCACCGGCGACCGCCCGGCAGGTGCGACCGGCGCCGACACGTCCGGTCCGCTGCCCGGTCACCCTGCGACGTCCCCCTCCGGCCCGGGTCACGCGGCACGGCAGAGCGGACACCCGTCGACGCCGACCGGCGCACAGTTCACGCCACCAGCAGACACCACCCCCGCAACACCGACCACCGGCCCAGACACAGCCGGAACAACCAGCACCAACCACACGGCACGGCAGAGCGGGCACACACCCGCGCCGACCGGCACACAGTTCACGCCACCAACAGACACCACCCCCGCAACACCGACCACCGGCCCAGACACAGCCGGAACAACCGGCACCGACCACACGGCACGGCAGAGCGGACCCTCGACCTCGGACGCGCAGGTCGCGCCCCTGCCCGGCAGTGACCCGGCGGCGCCGACCACCCGCCCCGGTCCAGCCGGAACACCGACCGGCGTGAGCGGGCCGGCGCAGCAGACCGCACCTGGACCGAGCCTTTCACCGACCGGCGGAGCGTCGGCCGAGACGCCGAGCGCTGCCGCGGAGCACCACACGTGGCAAGGCGGCCCGCTGCCGACCGGCGCGCTTCCCCCATCGTCGACCGCGCCCAGCTCCGCAGTCGGCGGCGGACCGGCGGCTGGGGCGCCGACCGCGGAGGAGCACACGGGGTGGCAGGCATCCGATCCCCGGATCGAGCAAGGTGCAGCGGACCCGAGCCGCGAACGGCCCGGCTTCCCCGCCGACGAGCAGACCCGGCGATTCGGCGAACCCACATCCACGCCCGGCGAGAAGAACTCGGCGTCCGAGGAAGCGGCCGGGTTCGGGCAGGCCGGAAGCCACGGGGCCACGTCGGCCGCAGCGTCACCCGGCGGCGAGAACTCGGCCGGGCAACCGCACGGCGGGAACACCGCTGCCGCGCCGATCTCTGACGCGCCGCAGGTTCAGCAGCCGACCACATCAGCAGCCGGTCCCGCCCCAACCACGAGCGGCACCACACCTTCGCCGGATGCCTCCCAAAGTTCGCGCGCCGACCATTCGGCAGCGTCGGCGACAGACACCGGCAGCGGCACACCACCGGTCGAAGGCAGCCTGCCACCACACGACGACCATCAGGCATCGCCTACAACCGGCACCACCACGACAGGCGACACCCACCCCACACCGCACAGCGACCATCAAGCATCGCCCACCCCCAGCACCACCACGACAGGCGACACCCACCCCACACCGCAGGTCGACGATCAGGCATCGGCAGCTCAGACCGCCGCATCGGATTCCGCCGTGGTGAGTTCCGATGGTCCGCCACCGTGGCTCGCCGCATCGCGGTCCGAGCAGGCCGAGGCATCCGTGACGGACGCGCCCCGCCGACTGCCGCCGCTGCCCGACCCGCCTGCGCCGCGCGAGCGGCCGCAGGGCGGCGTTCCCGCACCGGCACAGGACGAGCACCGCCCGCCGACGCGCGGCGCGGATGGTCCGCCGCCCTGGCTCGGACACGCCGCACCGCCGGAAACCGGACGGCCGCACCAGTTCGCGCCGCATGACGCCGCCGCACAGGCCGATCGGGCACCCGCCGACTCGGCGCCGGTACCCGCCGATCGACCACCGGCAGCGCACCCGCGACTCGTGGACCATGGCGCTGGGGAACCGACCGCCGCGACTGGACCGCACCGTGAACAGGGCGCCGTCCTCGTGCCGCCCGCGCCCCACGGCGGCTTCGCGACCGGTGCTGCGCCTACCGCAGCCCCTGCGTCGGATCCCGCCGCGCCGTCGGCTGGGCCCGGCTCGGTGGACGCGGCTCGCGCGCAACAAGATGCGGGGATCCCGACGCCCGGTTGGACCAGCGCGAACGACGTCGGCGCTGCGCCGGCGCGCACCGTCGGTGGACGGCACCGGCTCTCCGCCGACCCGAACGACCGGTCGGCTCCGCACGCGTCGACCGAGCAAGCACCGCACTTCGATCAGCAGCCGGTTCCGCCGCAAGGTGCGGATCCGGCCTACAGCGTGGACGGCCCGCAGCCTGGACCCCAAGCCGCGAGCGGTATGAACACCGGTCACGCAACGCAATTCGCCGGCTTCCAGATGCAGGCGGCCGCTCCACACGCCCCCGTCGACCAGTGGAGCAATGCCGCTGCCCCCGAATCCGGCCCGGTAGCACCGCATTCCGGGCCACGGCCGTATCCCGCCGAGCAGCGAGTCGCGGGGCAACCCCCTCCACAGTGGGGCACTCCGTCCGGCTATGCCCAGCCGCCGGGCGCGCAGTTCCAGCAGCCCTCCTCGGACTACCCCCAGCCGCCCGCGCAGCATCCGGGCGCACAGTTCCAGGAGCCCTCCTCGGACTACCCCCAGCCGCCCGCGCAGCATCCGGGCGCACCGCAGTTCCAGCAGCCTTCGCTGGACAATGTGCCACTGCGCCGGGCCAAGAAGGCACCGGCGGGATCCGGGTGGCGCAAGGCGGTGCACCACGTGTCCGGCGGCGCGATCAACCCCGGCATGTCCGCCGAGGAACGCAGGTTGCAAGAACTGGTCGCGCGGATCAGGCAACCCGTCCGCGGCGACTACCGGATCGCGGTGCTCTCACTCAAGGGTGGTGTCGGGAAGACCACCACCACAATGGGTCTCGGCTCCACTTTCGCCTCCATCCGAGGCGACCGGGTGATCGCCGTCGACGCCAATCCCGACTTCGGCACACTGTCGCAGCGGGTGCCGTTGCAGACTCGCTCCACCGTGCGCGACCTGCTCCTGGATTCCACCATCCAGCGCTATTCGGATGTGCGCAGGCACACTTCGCAGGCGACCAGCCGCCTGGAAGTGCTTGCCAGCGAACGTGACCCAGCCGCGTCGGAGGCGTTCAGCGAAGACGAGTACCGCGCGGTCGCCCGGATCCTGCAGCGGTTCTACAACATCATCCTCACCGACTGCGGCACCGGGCTCATGCATTCGGCGATGGCGGGTGTGCTGGACCTAGCCCATTCGCTGGTGCTGATCTCCTCCCCCGCGATCGATGGAGCCCGCAGCGCCGCAGCGACTTTGGACTGGTTGTCGCTGCACGGCCACGACCACTTGGTCCGCAACGCGGTGGTGGTGATCAACTCGCCGCGGGCCGGATCACCGAATGTCGGTATCCAGCAACTACGGGAGTACTTCCTGTCCCGGTGCCGCGCGGTGCACATCATCCCGTTCGACCCGCACATGTCCGAAGGCGCCGAAATCGATCTGCATCGGCTGCACAAGCAGACCAAGCGGGCCTACGTCGAGCTGGCCGCTACCGTCGCGGACGACTTCGCCACCGATCACCGTCGCTACCGACCCTGACACCCGCCGGGCAGTGGCCCGGCGGGCAAGGGGGCGAACGGATCAGCCGCTCACCACTCGGGCAGGCGCCGCCTGCCTGCCATGACGTCGCGCACGAGATCGTCGTAGGCGTCGGCGAGTTCGGCGAGATGGTGCCACGCGTTGTGCAGCAGCTCGTCGTGCGCGTTCAAAGTCATCAACGCGTGGTGCGCGCGCACCGACGACTCGGCGAGGCGATCGATGACCGCACCCACCGTTTCGGTGTGCAAAGTGGCGCCGAGCCGATGCTGCGGCACACTGCGCACCACCCAGTCGTCGATGGCCATCACCAATTCGACTCTGCGACGCTCGATTTCGCGGATCACCGCCACGGAGGTGTCCACCGATCCACCGCGGCCGACCAGGCGGCGCTCATGTAGCACTGCCAGATCCCGTGCGAACCACAACAGCGGGCCACCGACCACCCGATGCCCGCGACACGCCCGAACCAATAGGTCGGACGTGGGAAGTAGCCCCGGCGCCGAAGAGCGCACCGAAGGATCGACACACCTCGGTGTGCCAGGGAGGGCCATTACGACCGTTGTATCCGAACCTGCCACGTTGCCTCGCCGTCATCGCCGCACAACCCCGGATCAGGACTTCATTACAATAAACCTCTGAAGGCCCCTGTCAAGCGTTAACCGGCCGTATGGAGTCGCGAAGAGTACACTTCGTTACCTGCATGACCAACCGAGGAGCAAGATGCCGGACGGTCCGACTTATCACCGGATCGCAGACCTCCTCCGCGAGGAGATCCGCGCAGCCAAGTGGAAACCGGGCGATCGACTGCCCAGTCATTCCGAGCTTGCCGATCAGATGCAGGTCTCGATAACCACCGCCCGCAACGCGATCCAGGTGCTGGTGACCGAAAATTTGGTCTATACAGCTACTTCCCGCGGAACCATCGTTCGAAACCAAGAAGTTCTGGAATCCGTGGTGACCGACTCGATCCGCCCCGACCGGCCGCAGACCCCGCACGACATCTTCGAGGAGATCGCGCGGGCCGCGAGCCGGGAGCCGTCGAAGGAGTTCAGCGCGAAGATGGAGCCCGCAGGCCCCGACGTCGCGTCTTGGCTGGGTGTACCGCCGGATTCCTGGGTCCTGGCCAGGACCGTGGTCCAGTACCTCGACCACGAACCGTGGTCCTGGGAGGTCAGTTTCTATCCCAGGGATCTGGCCGAAGCCACGGGAATCGACTCTCCGCACGACATTCCGGAGGGCACCACCCGCCGCCTCGCCGACCGGGGACACGCCGAGACCGCGCACCGCGACACGCTCGTCGCACGGCCGGCCACCGCGGAGGAAGCCTCGGTGCTCGGCGTCGCCGCGGGCACCATCCTGCTCGACCATCTACGTATCGGAGCCACCCACGAGCGAGTCACCCGTGCCACGCGGCATCGCTCCCTCGCCACCGGGAATCGGCTCGCGTACGAACTCGGCGACGCCGAGGGCACCGCGGTCATCCGGAGCACGCTCGCCGGCTCGCCCGGGCCCGGTTGGGCCTAGCCCATGACCATCGCGCTGCGCCAGGCGACCATCGGAGATCTCGGCATGATCTGCCGCCTGCGCGTACAGCGCACGGCGTGGCTCACCGCGCGCGGCTCCGACCAGTGGACGGTCGCCGGACGCGGCCTGCCGATCGAGATCTTCGCCCGCGGCGTCGGACGCTCGCTCGACGCGGGCGAGACCTGGATCGCCGAAGTGGCGGGCGAGCCCGCTGGGACCATCACGGTCAACGACCGTGCCGACGCCGGTCTGTGGTCGCGATGGGAACTCGAGGGCGCGGTGATCGTTCATTTCATGATCGTCGACCTGCGCTTCGCCGGCCAGCGCGTGGGCCACCACATGCTCGCGCACGCGGGCATGCTCGCCCGCTTGCGCAGACGCGCGTGGGTGCGGCTCGACGCCTGGACCACGAATACCGACCTGCACGACTACTACCGTTCGGCGGGGTTCCGATTGGTGCGGATCGCGGGGCCGCTGGCGGTGGGACCGTCGCGCGCGCTGTTCGAACGGAGAGCCGACAGCTGGGATTCCGAGCTGCCCGTGACCGTTCCGGCTGTCGGGCGCTCGGCCACGGCGGCGCTGCTGCGCCCACCGCCCAACAACTGACCGGAACACCGCAGCGGCGATACCGTGAACGGCCCAGCAGAGATGTCCGGCTGCCTGGCGCGACACGATGATCCGTTCCGACGGCCACTTGCGAGGGATGTCGGCCGACGATGCCGATGACGGTGACACCGATGACCGATCACTCACCACGCCGAAGTGAACGGGAACTTGCTCGGTGTCTGCGGGCGTACTTCGTGCCCAGGTCGAGCAGGTACCGGACCGCCGCATGCCGTCCCCGCCCTGGGGTTTCGTGGCAGGACAACGACTTCACGCCTCCAGCAACAGGGTGACCGGGCCGTCGTTCACCAAGTCGATGTGCATGTGCGCACCGAAGCGCCCCGTCGCGACGGTTGCGCCGAGTTCGCGCAATGCCCGCGCGAAGACGTCGACCAGAGGTTCGGCGATCGCGCCGGGGGCCGCCGCCGACCAGGACGGGCGCCTGCCTTTCCTGGTGTCCGCGTACAGGGTGAACTGACTCACCACCAGGATCGGCGCGTGCAGGTCCGCGGCCGAACGCTCACCGTCGAGGATGCGCAGCCGCCACACCTTGTCGGCCAGTGCCTTCGCGGTCGCCTCGGTATCGGAGTGCGTCACGCCGACCAGCGCGACCAGTCCGTGCGGGACGCCGTGGGCGGCCGGGTCGATCCGGCCCACGACCTGGTCGTCGACGGTGACCTGCGCGGAACTCACGCGCTGTAGGAGGGCTCGCACAACTCTGGATCATGCCCTCCGCGATGGCGGCGGCGGCCGCATGGGTCTCCTACCGTCGGGCAACCCGGTCTGCCTGGCCGGATACAGGTGCGCGCGGACGGTAAGCGTGACAAACTCGGTGCGCAGAAAGTTGCGTTGCGCGGGTTTGCCGCGCGTTGGCGGAGGATCATGCTGGAAACAAGGAGCGCGATGGATCTGGACGCGATGGAGCGTCAGATCGCCGCGGATCGGTATGCGGCGCTCGACCGTACGGTCGAATCCGAATTGCGCTTGGCCACTTCCCTCGGTGAACTCGCCAAGGGTCTGATCGCCACCAAGACCAACGGCTCGACGCGCGACCGCACGCGGGAGGCGCTGGCGCCCGCCGAGGAGGCGGTGGCGATCCGCCTGCGGCTGCTGTCCAGGGGCCAGGTGCTCACCGCCCGTCTCGCCGGCGAGCTGAACGATGCGCTGCGCTCGTTCGAGCAGGCGGCACGGCACAGCGGCCGCAGGGAGCTGGCCACCACGACGATCCGTCGCGCTTGTGAGGTCTACCGCCAAGTGGCGCGAGAGCACCCGGAGGTCGCGGGCCCGTGCGCCGACGGTCTGTCCAAGTGCGGTGTCTGGCTGGGCAGGCTGGATCAGGACGCCGCCGTGGCCGCGACCGAGGAGGCCGCCCGCATCCGTGCCGCACTGGCAGCGGCGAACCCGGAGCTGTCCGGCAAGTATCTGGCCAGCCTGAGCACGCTGCTGCGCACACTCATGGTCGGACGGTCGCGCAAGCAGGCCATCGCCATGTACCGGGAGCGGTATGCCGCGTTCACGTCGACCACGATGTCGATCCGGCTGCGCGCGTGCGGCATCCAAGACCTGGACCTGACCCCGAAGTCGCACCGGGCGCTGGTCGAGCTGGGCTGCCGCACGCTGGAGCAGGCGGGGCGGCTCACCCAGCAGCAGATCATGTTCAAATCCTCCGGCGACCTGTCGACCGTCGAGGAGATCAACTGGAAACTTGCCCTGGTCGGCCTGCGGCCGCTCGCGCCGGGCGCCGAGCAGTATCAGCCCGCGATGCCCGTGCAGATCGGCTCCACGTTCGGCGCGCTGAGCGTGTACTTGCCGGAACGGGACGCCATCGCCCAGGTGCGCGCCGCGATCATCGCGGCCTACGCCGTCGACGACGCCTACCCGCTCGACCGGGAGAGCTACCTCGGTACGCACGGGTCGAAGTGGCAGACCCGCGAGCCGAAGCTGAACACCTCCGCCACCCTCGGCGACGACATCGTGCTGATCGACCAGCCCTACGGCGGCTGGGTGACGGTCATGAGCCTGAACTGGGAGCTCGCCCCGGTGGCGAAACACCCGCTGGCGCTGCGCCTGTCCCAGGACTGGCCCGTCGCGGCGATCACGGTGACTGAGAACGTGGCCTACGAACTGTGCTGGTACGAGCGCGGCGCGGCCACCCAGTACGCCGCGCTCGGCCGTCCGGCCGGGCAGGCTCCGCTCGACAAACCGCTCGCGCCACTGGACTTCGAAACGCTGGCCTTGTACAACCCGGACCGGGCGACCGAGAGCAAACTGCGCGCGGCCTTCGGCAACACGAAGGTGTTCGCCAACCTCACCTATCTGCCCGACTGCGGCCTGCGCCAGCTCAGCGTCAACACGCCGTTGTCCGAGCACGGTGACCGCGTGCTGTTCTTCCGTACCACGCCCTGAGTCCGGAACCGGGATGACGCTGCCGCGGGATCGATTTGCGGCAAAGTAACACCGGCGGTGAACAAAATGCCGGGGGCTCCCGCCCCCGCATCTTTACAGGTCATTTGACCAGCAGATACGTACGCCGAAGTGAACGCCGAGCTATGCCGCGAAGCCTGCCGGTCACCGCCCCCTCCGGTAACCAGCAGGCAAACGAATTTCTCGCGAACTAATTGAACGGAATGTTTGATCCGCTCCATGGAGTGCTCTACTGAGACAACGCTCGCACGGTGTACCGGATCACAGCACGGATGCCGCAACGCCGTCCGGGCGGCTTGGAAAAAGTCACACGAAGCTACCCGAGGGCTCTATGGACCAACTGGCGTTGGCGGACACCCCGACCGCCCGATGCGCCTACTATCGACACACTTGCGACCTGCCCGCCGGAGTTCATCCGGAGATCGGCCGAATCGTCCTGCGCGCCGGATTCGTCGGCGCCATCACGATGCCGGCCGCGCTGGGGCAAAAGGTTCGCGACGATCTCACCCGGCGCCGCAGCGAGCTGGGTCCGATCATTTCGCACGTCCGGTCCAAACGCTGGACCTTCTTGACTCGCCCCGATTTACCCGACGACGTCCGGTTGTTCGCCGAGCTCTTCCGCCTGAACGTCTCGATCGTGCCCAGCGGCGGCGAGATCGCTTTGCCTTCGCCCGCCGCCGCCGACGCCGACTATCGGCACTGGATCGTTGCTCCGGAGAACGATTTCCGCCCCTCCGGCGCGTCCATCGTCGACATCGTCCGGTCCTGCACGAGAACGGCCAGGCGATGACAACCGGGGCCTTGCCCGCGAAACACCAAGTGCTGCAAGCTTGCCGAGGCGAACTACCCGAAAGCAATCCGCTACTGCGCTGTGCACACGAACTCACCACGTTGCACGAACGCAGGCTCAGCGCGGGATCCGACTCGCTCGACGAGATCGATGCGTTGCGGGCGAGCCTGATTCGGGACATCGACCGCTGGATCACGGTGCAGCTGCCGCCCGCGCACGGCGCGGCGCACGTGCACACCGAGACCGTCGGCGCCGTGATAGATCGGCTGGCTCAGTTCACGGCGAACGCCTATGCGGCACTGGCCAGCGCGTCGGAATGGGATCTGTGGGACGCCTGGCAGCGCCTGGCCGAGCTGGCCGTCGGTTACGACGACCTGGCGGCCGAGGTCTGCGCGGGCGTGCGCAGACTTCCTGGCGCATCGTAGGTTCGGCCGCGGCTCCCCATCCGTATGGTGGTAGGGATGGGGAGCCCGGACGACCGCGCCGACGACGAACTCGCTTTGCCCGCCAGAAGGGCGGGTTCGTTCGGAGCACACGCTGCCGCGTATGCCGAGCACCGTCCCGACTATCCCGGGGGCGCCATCCGCTGGGCGCTGGCCGCCGTCGCCCATCGGCGACCGCTGACCGTCCTCGATCTCGGTGCCGGAACCGGCAAGCTGACCCTCGGACTGCTCGACGCCGGTGCGACGGTGATCGCCGTGGAACCCGACGAACACATGCGCGCCGAACTGATCCGCCGGCTCCCGGCCGTCACCGTGCACGACGGGACGGCCGAAGCCGTTCCGCTTCCGCATGATTCGGTGGACGCGATCGTCGCGGGGCAGGCATTTCACTGGTTCGACCTGGACCGTGCCTATCCGGAGTTTCTCCGGGTGCTGCGGCCTGGCGGCGTTCTCGCAGCGCTGTGGAACACCGATGACAGCACCGTGGACTGGGTCGCCGGCCTGAAGCGCGTCGCCGGATCCAGCGCGTCCACGGCTCTGCCGTTGCTCGGACAGCTCGAGCTACCCGACCACCCGCTGTTCCGCGAGCACGAGTTCGAACACAAGACCTTCCCGCACCGGCATCGGCGCACGGCCGAGTCCCTGACGGCGACCATCGGCACGCATTCGCACACGCTGGTGATCTCCCCGCAGGAGCGGGCCGAGGTGCTCGCTCGGATCACCACCTATCTGCGCGAGCGGCCGGAGACGGCAGAGGGCGAATTCGACTTGCCCATCTTGACTTCGGTGCTGCGATCGACGCTTCGCCCCGTAGACTGAACGGCTACTCACGCACACGAAACACCCTGGCCACGGCCTTCCCCGCGCCATCACGGAGTCGGCGGGCAGGCCCGGATGACAGTGAACTGCGGCGTGCGGCAAGCGAATTCGAGTAGCGGTCTACTCACGTCACCGCCACCTGCCCGGCCATACGCTGACGGCATCGTTCAGAACAGTATCGAACCGAGGAGAAGTAAGACGTTCCGCCCGCACGGGCACTCCCCGGACCCACGCTTCGGCTCAACGCGCAGGACGCGGGTGCAAGGAACGACGTCACCGATCCAGCGGAAGCTGGGTATCGCCCGGTGTCGGCGCATGGTGTCGGCACGCGAAAGCGGCGAGATCGACCAGGACTCCTGGCGTCGGTGCGGATCGTTTCCTCGCCGCGCAGTGTTACCGAACGCCGACCGTCCGGCGCCCGCCCGTCGTGCGCTACTCCGGACGCAGCGTCAGGATCCGGGGTCCGTCCTCGGTGACGGCGACCGTGTGCTCCCAGTGTGCCGCACGACTGCCGTCCACGGTGACCACGGTCCAGTCGTCGTCGAGCACCTTCGTCTGGGTCGTGCCGAGCGTGAGCATCGGCTCGATCGCGAGTACGGAGCCGACCACGAGCTTGGGGCCCTTTCCCGGTTCGCCCTCGTTGGCGAGGAAGGGGTCGAGGTGCATCTCCCGCCCGATGGCGTGCCCACCGTAGCCGTCGACGATGCCGTAGGCGCGTCCGTGCTCCTTCTCGGCCGCCCGGGTGCCCTGCTCGATGGCGTGTGAGACGTCGGTCAGCCGGTTGCCGGGCAGCATCGCCGCGATACCGGCCTCCATCGAAGCCTTGGTTGCCGCACTGAGCAGCCGATCGGCCTCGATGATCGTGCCGACGCCGAAGGTCCAGGCCGAATCACCGTGCCACCCGTCGAGAATCGCCCCGCAGTCGATGGAGACCAGGTCGCCCTCGGCGAGGATCTCCTTCGCGGTCGGAATCCCGTGCACCACACGGTCGTTCACCGAGGCGCAGATGGACGCGGGGAAGCCGTGGTAGCCCTTGAACGACGGAACCGCGCCCGCCTCCCGGATCACCTGTTCGGCGACCTCGTCCAGTTCCAACGTGGACACCCCGGGCTTGGCGGCCGCGCGTACGGCCACCAAGGCGCGGCCGACGATCGCGCCGGCCGCCGCCATGGCATCCAGTTCACCTGCCGTCCGGAACGGCACGACCTTCTTCTTACGGTGGAAGACCATCCGGCCTCAGTGCTCCATCGCGAGCTGACTCAGTGGCCCAGCGCGCGCAGTGCTCGCGCGTTGACGTCGTCGACCTCGCCGACGCCGTCCACCGAGACGACCAGGCCGTCGTAGTGGTCCAGCAGCGGTTCGGTCTCTTCTCGGTACACCCGCAGGCGATTGCGAATCACGCCCTCGTTGTCGTCGGCGCGACCACGGGCGAGCATCCGCTCGACCACGGTGTCCTCCGGCACCACGAAGCGCAGCACCGCGTCGAGCTTGGTGTTCATGTCCTTGAGGATCTTCTCCAGCGCGTCGGCCTGGTCCACCGTGCGCGGGTATCCGTCGAGGACGAACCCGTTGGCGGCGTCGGGCTCGTTGACCCGCGCCTCCACCATGCGATTGGTCACGTCGCTGGGCACCAGGTCGCCCGCGTCCATGTACTTCTGCGCCTCGCGGCCCAGCGGAGTCTGCTGGCTGATATTCGCGCGGAACAGGTCCCCGGTGGAGATGTGCGGAACGCCCAGCTTCTCCGACAGCAGGACGGCCTGGGTGCCTTTACCGGCGCCCGGCGGACCGAGCAGTACAACTCTCACTTGAGGAACCCTTCGTAATTTCGATTCATCAGCTGGCTCTCGATCTGCTTCACGGTGTCCAAACCGACGCTCACCATGATCAGCACCGCGGTACCGCCGAACGGAAGGTTCTGCGTACCGCCGGAGGCGCCGATGTCGAGGAACAGGTTCGGCAGCACCGCAACCAGACCGAGGTAGATCGAGCCGGGGAGGGTGATACGGCTCAAAACGAAGTTGAGGTAGTCGGCGGTCGGCTTGCCGGGCCGGTAGCCCGGGATGAAGCCGCCGAACTTCTTCATCTCGTCGGCGCGCTCCTCCGGGTTGAAGGTGATCGCGACGTAGAAGTAGGTGAAGAACACGATCAAACTGAAGTAGATCGCGATGTACACCGGGTTGCCGGGATTCACCAGGTATTTCTGGATGATCTCCTGCCACCAGCTCGGATTCTGGTTGTTCTGCGCCCCGGTCAGCTGTGCGATCAGGTTCGGCAGATACAGCAGCGACGAGGCGAAGATGACCGGGATGACACCCGCCTGGTTCACCTTCAGTGGCAGGTAGGTCGAGGAGCCGCCGTACATCTTCCGGCCCACCACGCGCTTGGCGTACTGCACGGGGATCCGGCGCTGGCCCTGCTCGACGAAGATCACGGCGGTGACGATCGCCAGCGCGGCGACGCACACCAGACCGAACACCAGACCGCCGCGGCTGTCCAGAATGGCCTTGCCCTCGCTCGGGATGCGGGCGGCGATACCGGCGAAGATCAGCAGCGACATGCCGTTGCCGATGCCGCGCTCGGTGATCTGCTCGCCGAACCACATCACCAGCGCGGCGCCCGCGGTCATCACGAGCACGATGATGATCATGCCGAAGATGCTGGTGTCGGCCAGGATGTCCTTCTGGCAGCCCTGCAGCAGCTGGCCGCGGGCAGCCAGCGCGACCAGACCGGTGGCCTGCAGGATCGCCAAGGCGATCGAGAGATATCTGGTGTACTGCGTCATCTTCGTCTGGCCGGATTGGCCTTCCTTGCGCAGTTCCTCGAACCGCGGGATGACGACGGTGAGCAGCTGGATGATGATGCTCGCGGTGATGTAGGGCATGATGCCGATCGCGAAGACCGACAGCTGCAGCAGCGCACCACCGGAGAACAGGTTGATCAGCTGGTAGATACCGGCGGAGTCACCGCCCGAGACCAGGTCGATGCACTCCTGGACCGCCTGGTAGTCGACGCCGGGGGACGGCAGCGAAGCACCCAGCCGGTACAACGCGATCAACCCCAGCGTGAAGAGAATCTTCCGCCGTAAGTCCGGAGTCCGGAAGGCCGATACGAAGGCGGAAAGCACTGATCCTCCTGGCGAACGACATGGTCATGACATGGATATTCAGCGATGGTCCCTGCTCGACACAGAAGGGACGCCGAAAACCACGGCGAGGCTGGCAGACAACAATTGAACTCTAACAGTGGCACCGGACGAGCTCGTCACTCGTCCGGCGCCGCTGTCATGCAGAGTACCGTCAGCCCAGCTCGGTGACGGTGCCACCGGCGGCGGTGATCTTCTCCTTCGCCGCACCGGTGACCTTGTCCGCGGTCACCTGGACCGCGACGCCGATCTCGCCGTCGCCGAGAACCTTGACCAGCTGGTTCTTGCGGACCGCGCCGGCCGCCACGAGCTCGGCCTTGCCGACTTCGCCGCCCTCGGGGAACAGCTCGGCGATCTTGCCGACGTTCACGACCTGGTATTCCGTGCGGAACGGGTTCGTGAAGCCCTTGAGCTTGGGCAGCCGCATGTGGATCGGCATCTGCCCACCCTCGAAGGCGGCAGGCACGTTCTTGCGCGCCTTGGTGCCCTTGGTACCGCGACCCGCGGTCTTACCCTTGGACGCCTCACCGCGACCAACGCGGATCTTCTCGGTCTTGGCGCCGGGCGCCGGACGCAGGTGATGCAACTTGATGGTCATGTCAGACCTCCTCAACGGTCACGAGGTGGCGCACGACGTTGATCAGCCCACGGTTCTGGGCGTTGTCCTCGCGGACCACGGTCTTGCGGATACCGCGCAGACCGAGGGTCCGAAGGCTGTCCCGCTGATTCTTCTTGGCGCCGATCGAGCTCTTGATCTGGGTCACCTTGAGATCTGCCATTACTTGACACCTCCGGCAGCCTGAGCGCGCGCACGCAGCATGCCGGCAGGGGCGACGTCCTCGAGCGGCAGGCCACGGCGCGCCGCGACCTCTTCCGGACGCTGCAGCTGCTTGAGGGCAGTGACAGTCGCGTGCACGACGTTGATGGCGTTGTCGCTACCGAGCGACTTCGCCAGAATGTCGTGGATACCGGCGCATTCCAGCACGGCACGAGCCGCGCCACCGGCGATCACACCGGTACCGGGCGAGGCCGGGCGCAGCATGACCACACCGGCGGCCGCCTCACCCTGAACCGGGTGCGTGATGGTGGAGCCGATCATCGGGACGCGGAAGAAGTTCTTGCGAGCCTCCTCGACGCCCTTCTGGATGGCCGCGGGAACTTCCTTGGCCTTGCCGTAGCCGACGCCGACCAGACCGTTGCCGTCACCGACGATCACGAGGGCGGTGAAGCTGAAGCGCCGACCACCCTTCACGACCTTGGAGACGCGGTTGATCGCGACGACCCGCTCGAGCTGGTTCTTCTCGGCGGCGTTGTCGCGACGGTCGCCGCCGCCCCGACGGTCGCCACCACCGCGACGGTCGCCGCGGCCGCCCTCGGGGGCGCTGCCATTCTGTCCGGCGGGTCCGTTTCCGCCGTCACGCCTCTGACGTCCCGGCATCAGACGTTCCTTCCGTTCTTGTTGTCGATCATCAGAATTTCAACCCACCTTCGCGAGCGGCATCGGCCAGTGCGGCGATTCGGCCGTGGTAGTCGTGCCCACCACGGTCGAACACGACGGCCTCGACACCGGCGGCCTTGGCGCGCTCGGCCAGCAGGGCGCCGACCTTCTTGCTCTTGGCCGACTTGTCGCCGTCCAGCGCGCGCACGTCGGCCTCGATGGTCGACGCGGCGGCGATGGTCTTGCCGACCGAGTCGTCGACCAGCTGCGCGTGCAAGTGCCGCGAGGAGCGGTTGACCACCAGGCGCGGACGGTCGGTGGTGCCTTCCACCTTCTTGCGCAGGCGGAAGTGACGGCGCGTCTTCGACAGACGGCGCTGCGTCGACACGTCCTTGCCCAGGGGGATGCGCTTGGCCTTCTGGTTTTCGGTTTGCGCCATGATCACTTACCCGTCTTTCCGACCTTGCGGCGAACGACCTCGCCGGCGTAGCGGATGCCCTTGCCCTTGTACGGATCGGGCTTGCGCAGGCCGTGGATGACCGCCGAAATCTGGCCGACCTTCTGCTTGTCGATTCCGGACACGGAGAACTTGGTGGGCGACTCCACCGCGAACGTGATGCCCTCGGGCGCCTCGATCGGCACCGGGTGGCTGTAGCCGAGGGCGAACTCGAGGTTCTGGCCCTTCAGCGCGACGCGGTAACCGACGCCGAAGATTTCCATCTTCTTCTCGTAGCCCTGGGTGACGCCGACGATCATGTTCGACACCAGCGTGCGGGTCAGGCCGTGCAGCGCGCGGCTGCGGCGCTCGTCGTCCGGGCGGGCGACCTCGAGCTGGCCGTCCTCGCCCTTGGCAACGGTGATCGGCTCGGAGATGGTGAGCGACAGGGCGCCCTTGGGCCCCTTCACCGCGATGTCCTGCCCGTCGATGGTCACATCCACACCGGCCGGAACGGCGATGGGCTTCTTACCAATACGCGACATAGTCCCTGCTCCCTTACCAGACGTAAGCGAGGACTTCGCCGCCCACGCCCTGCTTGGCCGCCTGCTTGTCGGTGAGCAGACCGGAGGACGTGGAGATGATCGCCACGCCGAGGCCGCCGAGCACCTTGGGCAGGTTGGTGGATTTCGCGTACACGCGCAGACCGGGCTTGGAGACACGGCGCACGCCTGCGAGGCTGCGCTCACGGCTCGGGCCGTACTTGAGGTCCACGATGAGGGTCTTGCCCACCTGCGCGTCCTCGGTCCGGTAATCGGCGATGTAACCCTCGCGCTTGAGAATCTCGGCGATGTTCGCCTTGAGCTTCGAGTGCGGAGCCTTCACCTGATCGTGGTACGCCGAGTTGGCGTTGCGCAGACGTGTCAGGAAGTCTGCGATCGGATCAGTCATGGTCATGGTTCGACCTAGACACCTTTCTCGCCGCGGTTCCCATACAGCGCTGACATGCACATCGGCATGCCCAGCGGTGGGCCTACGACAATTCGGATGGTCCGGCCGACCCTTGCCGACCGGAGGAGGTTCGATCACCCGGGCGCACGCATGCGGGCATGGAGGTGCCCAGGCAACCGCTCTAGTGTAGGCAAGGGGTTCACCGAGGCAAAATCGGGGTCTGTGAGGTGCCTGCTGCACTGGACCCATGACCAGCGGAAACAGCCCGTGACCGGGCTAACATGGGCCTATGTCGAGCTCAGGCGTCGAACGACCCGACCTTCCGGAGTCCATGACCTGGGAGGAGCTCGAGCAGCTACCCGAGGAGATCGCCGGACAGATCGAACTGCGCAACGGGCGCGTCGTGTGGCGACAGCGGGGACCCGCCGAATATCAAGCGTTCACGTTCTCGCTGACCAGCGCACTCAAGCGCTGCGCCCGCGATGGCATGGCCGAGCAGCCACAAAGCTGGTGGCGCGTCGACTTCGAAACCAACGTCTTCTTCGGCAAGACCGGCAAGTCGGACTTCGCCACCCCCGACGTCCTCGTCTACCGCCGCCTCGATACCCCCTACCAGGACATCCGCGCCGATGACGTGCTGCTTGTCGGCCACATCAGTTCTCCGGCGAACATCGCTATCGATCCGTACAAAGAGCAGCGGCGGTACGCCGATGGGGGCATCCCCTGGTATTGGGAGGTGACGCTCGCGCGTAAGAAGAGGGCCATCGCGACAGTCCGCGCGTACGCCCTGGAAACCGAACCCGGCGAGCTCCCACCCGGCGTACGCCCGCTCTACCCGACGAACTATCTCCTGATCGGCGAATGGTCACCGAACGATTCCGACGCCATCACCATCGACTTCCCGTTCCCCATCCACATCCCCTGGTCGGAGTTGGAATTCTGACGCGCAGGTCGGTCGAGAAGGGAGAGCTGATGCCCCACAGTCGATGGAAGACGGGTAGAGACCAGGGACTGACCGAGCCCGAGGCCGTCAGCGAAGTGCGTCATGAAATCCGACTGGCCATGGAGCTCGCCGCCGCCGTATACAACCCTCGCACGGAGCTCGGCCTCACCCAAGCCGATCTCGCCGACCGGGCGGGACTGACACAGGCGAAGATCTCCCGGATCGAGGGATCCGACGCCGTCCCCACCCTTCCGCTACTGACAAAGCGGGCACGAGCCCTGGACGCTTCGCTGAACATCGCCATCGACGCCGACGACGCGCGCGTCAGTTTCACGCCGCACACCAGCGCGGCGTAGCGCTCGCCGCTCCCGGCTTCCGGCGTTCGTCCCCTCGCACATGAACCGCCTCCCATATGGCTCGCGACAGCTTCGCGCACACCTCTGCCACAGTGTGCATATGCCTCTCGAGGAAATCACGGTCCACGCTGATACTGCCGACTTGGCCGTCATCGAGGACGCGGTCGAGTCCGGAAGATCGGGACGCACGAGAAACACCCAGCAGCCCGACCTCGGGTAGGACACGATCGGTCCGGTAGCGCTTCCCCGCCGCCGCAGTTCCTCGCGGACCTCGTGGCCGAGATACGCCGCCATCCCCAATCCCCATACGCTCCCAGCCGGGACCGTGATGCGGCCGGTGTGCGGGTCCACACCTGCGGCGAGTCCGCCGATACGGCGATAGAACGCGCACCTGGTGGTGGGAGTGTCTCGAAAGGAGCCTTCCTGCATGGTGTTCCCCTGCCGTCGAATGAGTCGGAAGCGCGCCTATCGCGGAAAGCTCGCCGCTTCGAACCGACAAAGCCCTGTTCAGCGACCCGGCGCAGGCACAGCACACCAGCCGGGCACGGCCCACTTCGACCTGATTCGCGTATTCCAGACAACTTCGCCGAAAGGCCTGGACGGCATCGAACTTCGGTGTATCAATGGATCCAGTTCAGACCGTGTGCTGGATTCATTCGCCTGGGGGAAAGCCGATGACCGAAGTCGAGTCGCCGACGCTGCTGCGCCGCCAGCTCGGCAGATTTCTGCGCGAGGCGCGGGAAGGCTGCGGCCTGACGATCGCCATCGCCGCGAAGGAAGTTCAACTCAGCTTCAACGGGTTACAACGCCTGGAAACCGGACGAGCGGTGAAACCACGCCGCCAGGACGTGCGCGAACTGTGCATGCTCTACGAGGTGACCGCCGAGCAGACCGAACAGGCGGTGGGACTGGCGTCGCGCGCGGCGACGGCGCGAGACGAGGACGGCATCACGCCGCTCGGCGGACTGTTCTCAGACGCTTTCAACATGTACGTCGGGATGGAGCGGTCGGCGCACCGGCTCACGTCATACGCGGTGCAGGTGCCTGGACTGCTGCAAACCGCCGACTATGCCCACGCGCTGATAGGTGCTTTTCTGCACGACGGTCCCAACGAGGAGGTCGAGCAGCGAGTACGTCTTCGCCTCAACAGGCAGGTGGCGGTCACCCGCAAGACCCGACCGGTGGACCTTCATGTGCTTCTCGATGAATCAGCGGTCTACCGGGTGGTGGGCGGGCCGAAGGTGATGGCCGCGCAACATCGATATCTAGCCGATGTCAGCACCCGGCCGAACGTCACTCTGCGAATCCACCCGTACTCGGCCGGATACACGCGCGGCATCTTGCACGGCTCGTTCGTGCTCCTGGATTTCGGCACCGACAGCAGAGGAAGACCGATCGAACCTCCGGTCGTCTACCTCGACGGCGGGATGAGCAGTGATCTCTACCTGGAAAGGCCCGAATTGGTGCAGCGTTACACTGAGATGGCCGACGCCATCCGAGAGACGGCCCTGGACGAGAAGACCACGCGCGACCTGCTCCGCCGGGCAGCAAGGAGTTTTGACGGTGACCGCTGACCTATCCGGAGCGCGCTGGTTCAAGAGCAGCTTCAGCGAATCCAACGGCCAATGCGTAGAGATCGCCCACCTGAACAACGGTACAGTCGGCATGCGCGACTCCAAAAACCCGACCGGCCCCACCCTGACCTTCACCCCCACCGCCTGGGACACCTTCCTGTCCGCAACCAAAGACGGCGAATTCACCTGCCGATAATTCCGTGCCTTGGATCGTTTCCCGAGCGCCAGACGATCAGTAGTCCAACAGCAGCCAACTCCCAGTCGAACGACGAGCCGTGCGTGATGACGCTGGCGTCATGAGAAGCTCGTGGACGCTCGAATCGGGAGAGCCGCCCCCGTCGGCCGCAGGTCAGCGGCCAGACTGCATCTTCCTCGACGGCACCGGGCGTGCCGGGTCCGATGTTCGAGTGTCGCCCTCCGGGCTGGCAAGACGTCGTTCCAAGGCGGTGAAAGCACTGATCGCCTCAGGCGACTCGAAGGCCCTGTTTCGTCGACCGACGGTGAGCTGGCGCAGGATTCCGGCTTCGGCCAGACGCTGTACTGCCGCGTTTGCGGCTGGAAAGCTACGCCCGGTCAGCCTCGCCGCCGTGGCGACGGTGAGGATCGGAGCTCCGACCAGCTTGCCGAGCAGCAGATCCAGCGCGGAGTTCGCCCGTACCGGCGCCACTCGATCTCGCCACGATCTCTGCAGTTCAGCCGCTTTCATCTCGAAAGCGGTCGCATCCTGCGCCGCGCGAGTACAGGCGGCGGCGAAGCGCGCCACCCAGATGTTCAAGTCGTCGGTGGCCTGTGGGGAATCGGGCGCACCGACGTACCGGAAGCGAGTCAGACCGTCGATATAGCTGTCGCTCCACGTGGCGAGGATGAGCGAGACGGGCGCGACGACGCGTTCGGCCACGCCACGGCGGCGCAGAATCAGATGGATCAATGCTCGACCGGTTCGGCCGTTGCCGTCGATGAACGGGTGAATCGTCTCGAACTGCGCGTGGGCGATGGCGGCTTGCGCGACAGCGGGCAGATCGTCGCTATTACAAAACGCGATCAAGTCCTTCATCAGTTCGGGGACGAGCTCTGGGGGCGGCGGAACGAATGCGGCCGAGCAGGGATTGAAGGAGCTGCCGCCGATCCAGTTCTGCGCGTCTCGGAAACACCCGCCGTGCTGTGCGAGTCTGGTGCCGGTGAGCAGCCGCCGATGGATTTCGAGCAGGACATCCTCGGTGATCGGCTCACCACGGCCGACCGCACTGGTGGCCAGTGCCATAGCGTCGATATTCGCCAGAACCTCGGCGGCCGTCACGTCCGATGATTCGCCCTCGAGCTGGCGCGCCGCTTCCGCGCGCAATAGCCGACGTGCGCCGACCACCAGCCCCTCGATCCGTGACGATGCGATGGCCTCGGCGCGCAGCAGCAACCGAGACAACGCTTCGGTCTCCACAAGCGCTACCGCCTCGGTATCGAGACGAGTGATCGCCACCTCCGCGTCGACCACGTCGGCGGCAGTCTCGCTGGTCAAGACGATGCGGCGACCAGTCAGCGAATCGGGCAGGTACACCTCGTATGTGCCAGAGCCACGGTCCCGTCGAGACAGGCCGCCACCATCCAAGTTGCCGGCCCACCGCCGTCGCGCAAACTTTGCCATGCCACCTCCTTATTAAAGGTTAACAGATAACCTTTAATAAGACTGGCTCGCCTTTAAGGTTCCCCGCGAGACGGCAGTGCGGGACTGCATCCGCGCGGGCACGCTCCGGCCGGGTCGTCGGCAGCCTCTCCAATCGCCACATCGCAGACGCTGCGCACCGGATGCGGCAAGCCTGGCGCCACCACACGGGAAGTGACATCGGAATCGAAAGCCCTCAGGCCCGATCAGGAGATCGCGATACCTCATTCCGGCTTCTCAATCACGACAAATACGCCTTCAATGCCCTAGCACCAGCCACAGCTCATGTCTACCCACGTGAACGTTCACCACGGCTTCTCCGAAAATTCGAATTGCGGATCGTTGTTGCTCCAGATTCGCACCTTCCCCCAATCGCCCTCCATGTAATACACCCGTCAGTGTTGGTCAATACATCCATGTTTCCCCAATCTTCCGATCCTCAAGCGTCCTTATACTTCTAGAAAGATCGCTCCAGCCATTCGACACGACGCACTTTCACGAATGCGAGGTCGCCACGGATGTAGCAATACTGCTCCCGGGGGCTCGGGGCGCGATACCTCGAATACTCAGGCGTCAGCGCCGCTTCAAGGATGAACACGACTTCGCCAGGCCGCTCGATGACATCGAGGACGTAGCTGTCCTCGAGGTACAGATTAGAAAGGACGGGATAGTCCGAGTCATCTCGCGACCGGAGAACCCAGTTCGATGAGGATATCGGCCGACTTTCGACAAAGTCATGTCCATCGACGTGGCAATTGTCCGAGCCATTCACGGCAGATAAGATTACCAACCGATCGCATCTTATTCATCTTTGGGCGTCAGATACCCGAAAAGCTGTTCGATCTGGTTTATCCCCTCGCTTACTTCAGACGAGGGAGATAGATTCATGATCTTACGAGAATCCTGTAGAATCGGTATCCGATCGTTGATCTGCAGCTCTCGCAGACGGTAGGCGATATAGTCAGAATCGGGATCGTCGACACGTCGCCCCAACTCGCCGAGGATGGCCACGAGTCCAGCTCGGCCACCGAAACGAGCCAGCTTCTCAGTCGCTTCCAGCTCTACTGCCATATCATCGTCACCGAGAAGTTCGGACAGTCGTTGGATCACTTGCTCCGACGGGAGCATTTTCCCGAGTTCGGTAGCAGCACCCTCACGCACCTTCCAGTCCGTCGAGTGCGAATCAGCCAGCACACGCGCTAATTTCACACTGCTCCTATCACGAAATTTCGCCCGATGCCGCAGGCCCGGCCAGCTTCGTCAATCCATCCCTGCACGTACACTGCGCCATCCGGTGCGACATGATGGACTATATAGACTGAGCGTTCCGCCGCGAGCAGCATACGACCGACAGAATTCACCGGGCCAACGACACATCTCTGATCCGGATCGGATACACCTCCACAGCTAGTTCGCCCGAAAGATCGACTCCACTAGTCGAGATTTTGATTACCCCGCCGCCTTCGACCGAAATACGGTTCACCTGTTCTCGGAAAATATCCACCACGAGCATCGAGTCCTGTAACCAACGCACTCGCGCGGATCGCGCTATTACATCGTATGATAATTCCAGTTTGTTCCTATCGTCGGAGTCTATACTCACCGCAAAGGAAGCAGTAGCTCCGGGGATGGCTACACGATCGGCCCCGAAAGCCTCCAAGAACTCCGACTCTTCCGGCTCAACGAACTCATGATCGGCCATCTACGCTCCTCCACCCTTCGGTATCACAGTTGTCAAGCGTAAGCCTTCCGGCGTCGCTTGCCATGTTGTTTCAAACTTTAGAATACCGTTCGGACCGACGAACAGCGATTCCCGCACTTGGAAGTCTCCATAATCATTCGAGAAGGTTCTTGCGATATTACTGTCAGTGCGGACGACCTCATCGAAATGACTATTGAGCAGTTCCCTTCCAGCCTGGTTGTCGAAAACTCCTACACGGTTCAATTGGGAGAGATTCTGCAACGATCTTGGTGAGTTGTGTGCGTCTTCTGCCGCCCTACCGAAGAGATACTCGTACTTCTTCTCGTCTACGATCGCCTTCGACGGTGGTTTAGGGGCACTGGTCACATCACCGGCGCGTTTCCCGCGCAGTCGATCGCGCAGGTCAGTGACGACTTTCCTGGCCTTGACGGCGGCGTCCTTCGCCTCCTGGCGGATCCCCGCGATCTGGAGCGCCTTGCGGGCTCGCCAGGCGATGATGCCGTCTTTGATCTTCCCGGCCCATCTCCGCACCGTGTCCAGAGCCTTGGCGGCGGTGACCGCGCCCGCACCGAAGCTGATCAGCGACAGGCCCACGGTGATCGCGGCGTCGATAGCGAGTTCTTGGGCGAGGGAATTCAAGAAGCCCTTGATCTCGTTGCGAAGTTCCGTCAGCGCCTCCTTGTATGCGAGGCAGGATTGGCTGATCTGGGTGCAGGCGGTCAGCAGTTGATCGATCGAGTGCGCCAGGGATTTGAGGTCATCTCGGATGTGGCCCGCGTCGTCGGCGGTGACGCTGTCGAACAGGCTTGCCGCGATCGTGATCTTGTCGCGGGCGTTCGTATTCTGGTAGATCGTGCCGAGGCGGTCCCAGGCGTCGGCTGCCTTCGCGAGTCTTCCGGTGTCGCCGTCGGGAACGGGTATGCCGATATGGCTGATGATATTGATGCCCTTGTCGACGATCCCTTGACCAGGGCCACCAGCCGAAGCCGGGACCGAGAACGGGCCGAACACAGGCATTCCCGGGTCCGTGGGCCGGTCCGGCTGCGGTGCGCCCTTCATGGTGGCGTCGGCTTGCGCGTGCGTGAAGCCGATGTCGTTGAGGGCGCCGCCGTATGCGTACAGCGTGGAGTGGACGTCCTGGAAGAATCCCACCGCTTCGTAGGCGGAGGTGTTGTACGAGCGTGCCCACTCCTGGCCGTTCTCGTCCACGCCCGCCATCGATCCACATTCGGCCAGCTCCGCGAAGATGTACAGAAAGCTGTCCCGCAGCGCGGATGCCGCGTCGAAGCAGTTGGTGGCCGCTTGGTAGTACGCCTTCGGATCGACAGCCAGAGCCGTCATACCCCGAGGATCCTCAATCCCTCGGCAACAGCGCCGGTATAGCCGTCGTGGGCGAGCTTCACGGCCTCCTCCAAAGCAGTGAGCCCTTCGGCGATGTCGGTGGCTCCCGCCAACCACTCGTCGTGCGCCTCACGGTAGGCCGCCATCGCCGCACCGGCCGATGCGGCGTCGACCTCCTTGACCTTCTGGTCGATCGCCGCCAGCTGATCGGAAAGCAACCCCGCGAAGCCTCGAATTCTGGCGGCCAAGTTTTCGAGCTTGTCGAGATCGATCGAGAACGCCTGCTCATCGGACATACGGTCCCCCTCAGGGCAGATCGAGCGAGCTGACGCCCGCCGCGAAGGATTGATCGGCGCCGCGCACGGTGTCCGCGGTGATCCCCAGCTTCTCCGCCAACTCGTACAGTGCGTCCCACACCTGCACCGCCCCTTGATGGAACTCTTCCCATCCGGCCGCGAAGGCGCCTGCGTTGCTACCGGTCCAGCTTCCCAGCATGTCGCGGACATCGGTCTCCAGCGCCGAGTACCCGTCGCGACATTGAGTGGCGACATCGAATGCCAAGCGCCCCAGCGCTTTTACTGCGTCGGTATCGACCGACAGTGATGGCTGCTCCCCGACCACCCCTGCGCCCCCTCTGCCACTGAACGGTTCTAACTGACAAGCTACTCCGGGCTTGGCGACGCGCAAAGCGCGCCCGATAGGGCGGAATTACGCTGCTGCGGCGGTCGGCCGCGATGATGTCCCTACAATACGGGCGGTCGAGCCGAGGCTGGCTCGCCGGCAAGGTTGCCCGCGAGACGGCAGTGCCGGAACGACACCCGCGTGGGCACGACTCCGGCCGGCTCGACGGCAGCCTCTTCAATCGCCACATCCCAGACGCTCCGCGCCGGATGCGGCAAGCCCGGCGTCACCACACGGGCAGCGACACCAGGATCGAAAGCCCCAAGCCCAACCACGAGATCCGACCCTGGCGATCTTCGTCGTCGGCTACGCGCTGTGCGCCGGGGGCGGCGTGGTGACCACCGCGATCGTGGGCGCCGTGATCGGCGCGATCGTGGGTACGGTGGCGCCGGATGTCATCACGCAGGTGCTGCCCTGACAATCAGCGATTGACCTGCTGACTGAAGTCGGGAAGGGCGCCGCCGCGGAGACGATCCGCGCAGCGCCCTTCGTGGTATCCACGTCGTGGCACATCTCGCTCCCATATTCGTTCTTCTGCGTCGCACTTTCGTTGTGAGGCAGCGATTCCCGGATCCGGTGGTTCGGTGCGTCGCCGCGGCCGACACTGGGCGGGCACACGTCGGCCGTATCCGTGTGACCGAACGCACCATGGGAGACATCATGACCGAGCCCGTCGCTCAGCTGCCTACCGCTGGCGAGTTGGTTTTCGATACCTTCGACAGGATCCGGCGGAGTGGACCGATCGTTCCGATCGAGCTGCCCGGCAATGTCGTGGCCTGGTTCGCCGTCAGCCACAAAGCGGTGAGCGAAGTCCTCGCCGGAGACGGCACCGTGTTGAGCAGGAATCCGCGCAACTGTCCTGCGCTGCAGGACGGCACGATTCCAGCCGACTGGCCCTTGCGCGCGCTCACCGATATCGACCACATGATCAACATGGACGGTCAGGATCATCGACGGCTGCGGAAAACGATCAGCCAGGCGTTCACCCCACGCAGGGTCGCCGCGCTCGAGCCCCGAATCCAGCAGATCGCCACCGAGCTCCTCGATGAGATTCCCGACCACAAGACCGAAATCGATCTCGCCGCCAGCTACACCACCCCCTTGCCGGTGCGGGTGATCGGCGAACTGTTCGGTGTACCGGCGTCCGAACAACAACAGTTCCGGATCTGGGCGTCCACGGTCATGTCGCATCTGAGCACCGGCAACGAGATTCAGGCAGCGATGGCGGATATGCTCGGCTACCTCGCCGAACTCCTGGACCGCAAGCGGCGCGCACCCGGCGACGACCTCACCTCCGCTCTGCTGGAGGCCAATGAATCGAACGGTTTGACCGACGACGAACTGGTCAACATGTTGTGGTTGGTGCTCATGGCCGGACACGAAACCACCGTGCACCTGCTCGGCAACACGGTGGTCACGCTGTGTACCCATCCTGAGCAGCTCGCCAAAGCCCAGGCCGAAGACCGGTGGAGGGACGTCGTGGAGGAGATGCTGCGCTTCCGCTCTTCGGTGGCCGCTATTCTTCCCACTCGGTATGCGCTGCAAGACATCACCATCGCCGGCGTGGACATTCCCGCGGGAGCCATGGTGGGGTGGTACGGCGGCGTCGGGCGGGACCCGGAGCGCTATCCGGACGCCGGTACCTTCGACATCGACCGCGATCACCGAGACCAGCTGGCGTTCGGCCGGGGACCGCATGTCTGCCTCGGCGCTCATCTGGCCCGGCTGGAAAGCCACATCGCGTTGTCCACGCTGTTCAACCGGTTCCCGCGATTGAACCTGGCTGGTGACCCCACCCAGATCTACGGCCCGAATTTCATCACCTGCGGGCCCCTCACACTTCCCGTGCTGCTCGAACCCAGCGCGTAGTGCGGAGTGAATTCCGCACAGCGGGGGAGTTTCGCGCTTTTTCGAGGCTCGATGCGTCCGTAGCCGACGGAGTGACGCCCGTGATCGATCGAGCGTCGGTCACGCCGACGTTCGCAGCGTTTCCCGCTGATCCCCTTCTCACAGCGGGAAACGCCGGACAGCTACTGGCCCTCCCGGGTGATGTTGAATCGTAGGTCCCGAATAACACCTGCCAAGGCGTCATCATGATGTACACCGAGCTTGTTACGAAAGACATCGACGAGTGGGAAGCACTCAGCGACAGCTTTCTGCCGTCCGAGTCCCGGTATCGTGATCCGCGCAACTGGTGGATCCGGGCCACCGTTCAGGACACTGTCGCTCACACTCTCCTGCGCTTCGACCAACGCAGCGAGCGTCTGGCCTGGCGGACCCCGTCACACACCCGGCAGGGCGGTAAAGACTATTGGCTGGTCGTGCCGCAGCGGGCTGTGGGGGGAGTCAACACCTTTGAAATGAATGACACGGTGATGCGCGTAACTCCCGGTAGCGCAATGCTGTTGAGCCCGGATCAGCCGTTTCGGTACTACATGCCACGCATGGTGACGAACGCGGTTCGCATACCGCGTGCTGATATCGACAATCGACTGTCGTCCGCCAGACCACCGAAAATGACGCTCGACATGGAATCGGGCCTGGGCCGGATCGTGCAGAGCATGATCCGCGAAACGCATGCCGTGCGATCCGACCTCGCGGACTGCGAATTCAACGCCGTCTGCGATCGAATCACTGAGCTGATCTGCTTGATGCTGCTCGGCGATATGGGCCCGCAACAAAGCCATCTGGCTGAAACGGCCGCAGCCGTTCGGCAGTACGTGCGGGAGCACGTCGGTGTCGGGGACTTGCGTCTGCCTGCGGTGGCATCGGCTCTTGGCTGGTCGCCCCGGCAGTTGCGGCTCGCCCTCCAGCAGAGCGGAACTACCTACCGGGATGTGCGGCAGGACGAGGCGCTGCGCGCCGCGCGCGACCTGCTCTCCCAACCGGGAAAGAACACGACTGTCGGCGAGGTGGCCGCACGTTGCGGTTTCACGCAAACCTGGTTCTCCCAGGCGTTCAAGGCCCGCTACGGCGAAACACCCCGAGATTTCCAGAGGCGCCGATCGAGGGAACTGACCGATCGACCGGTGTCGGGCCTCGACGGACCTCATCCAGCCGCGCTCGAAACGCACCACGCAGCCGGGGTTCCCCCCGCGACCGGGCGCCGTTATGCCACGATGCCGCCGCCCGTTTGCTCTCCGACATGGTCGGATCGGGTGGGCACCGCATTGAAGGCCGCCCTCACCGAAGGTACGCCCTCGCTGGCGGAGGCCGCCCGACTCCTCGAGATCGGGCCACGGACGCTCCAACGCCGGTTGGCCGACGAAGGAACAACGTGGAGCCGCGAACTGCACCAGGCACGCCGACGGTACCTCGACAACACCACCGCATAGGTCTCGCCGGGCACTCGCGGCCCTCAGCTGTGCGGCGCGAGCGGGCGCGCCGCGAGCGCGATGAGATAGCAGAGATACTCCTGGAGACAGCGAGGGCACGGACTCGGTGGAGTCCGTGCCCTCGCTGTTCGGTTATCCGGGTGCGCTCACAGGAGCGTCAGCTCACCAGGAGCTCTTGTGCACGCCGGGCAGCTCGCCACGGTGCGCCATTTCGCGCAGGCACACGCGGCAGAGGCCGAACTTGCGGTAGACCGCGTGGGGGCGGCCGCAGCGCTGGCAGCGGGTGTAGGCGCGGACAGCGAACTTCGGCTTGGCGTTGGCCTTGTTGACCAGTGCTTTCTTAGCCATGTGCTCAGTTCTCCTTGAACGGGAAGCCGAGGTGCTTGAGCAGGGCACGGCCTTCTTCGTTGTTGGTCGCGGTGGTCACCACGGTGATGTCCATACCACGCGGACGGTCGATCCGGTCCACGTCGATCTCGTGGAACATCGACTGCTCGCTCAGGCCGAACGTGTAGTTGCCGTTGCCGTCGAACTGCTTCGGCGACAGGCCGCGGAAGTCGCGGATACGGGGCAGCGCGATGGAGACCAGGCGGTCCAGGAACTCCCACATCCGGTCGCCGCGCAGAGTCACCTTGGCGCCGATCGGCATGCCCTCACGCAGCTTGAACTGCGCGATGGACTTGGTCGCCTTGCGGATCTGCGGCTTCTGGCCGGTGATCAGGGCCAGGTCCTCGACGGCGCCGTTGATCAGCTTCGCGTCGCGGGCGGCGTCGCCGACACCCATGTTGACGACGACCTTCACCACGCCCGGGATCTGCATCACGTTGGCGTAGTCGAATTCCTTGTTCAGCGCGTCCTTGATCTCTTCGCGGTAGCGCTGCTTCAGCCGGGGCTGCACTTTTTCCGTCGTGGTCATGTCAGATGTCCTTCCCGTTCTTACGGGAGATCCGGACCCGCTTGCCGCTCTCCTCGTCGGTCCGGTAGCCGACGCGGGCCGGCTTGCCGTCGGAGTCGACGACCATCACGTTCGAGACGTGGATGGGGGCTTCCTGGGTCACGATGCCGCCCGAGGAGGCGCCGCGCTGGTTGGCGGAGTTCGCGACGTGCTTCTTGATCCGGTTCACGCCCTCGACGAGGACCCGGTTCTCCTTCGGGTAGGCCTGGATGACCTTGCCCTTGGCGCCCTTGTCCTTGCCCGAGATGACGAGCACGGTGTCACCCTTGTGCACCTTCATGTCAGAGCACCTCCGGAGCCAGCGACACGATCTTCATGAACTTCTTGTCGCGCAGTTCGCGGCCCACGGGGCCGAAGATGCGGGTGCCGCGCGGGTCGTTGTCCGCCTTGATGAGCACGGCCGCGTTCTCGTCGAACTTGATGTAGGAACCATCCGGACGACGGCGCTCCTTGGTGGTGCGCACGACGACGGCCTTGACGACGTCACCCCGCTTCACGTTGCCGCCGGGGATGGCGTCCTTCACGGTAGCGACGATGATGTCGCCGATACCGGCATAGCGACGCGACGAACCGCCGAGAACGCGGATGCAAAGGATTTCCTTCGCGCCCGTGTTGTCGGCGACGCGCAGTCGCGACTCCTGCTGAATCACTTCAGCGTCCTCCTTGACCTGGACGTATGTGCACGCCGGATTGCCGACCCGACGGGCATGGTCGGTTGCCCTCCGGACGCGCGCCTGCCAGCGGTTTTCTCGGCTCGAGCAAGAAACGCGGAACCAACCACTGGGGGTTCACTGCCGGATTGCGGGCACAGCTCCCGCAGGCAACCGGTCTAGTGTATGGGAATCCGCAGGTCGTTCCCAAATCGGGCCAGGAACCGGTGCCCGTTTCCCCAATCCCGGCCGGTCCGGCGCCGCGCCGGTAGCCTCGTGTCCTGCAAGGCTGCCTTCGTACATCTGCGGCACCGCCGCGTCGGGGAGAGGATTCTCGTGACATCTACCGGTCGGCCAGCGAAGCTGGATCGTCGTGCCTTCCTGATCGCCCTCGGGGCTGTTCCCGCCGCCGCTGCCCTGGTCGCGTGCTCGGACGACACCGAACCCGCGAGCAGGACGCTCACCGGCGTCGATCTCAGCGGAGCCGACGAGACGATCCGGCCGCAGGACGATCTGTACCGGCACGTCAACGGGAAGTGGCTGCGCGAGTACCAGCTGCCGCCGGACAAGGTCAGCTACGGCTCGGGCAGTGAGGCGGGCGATCGCACCGAGCAGCAGCTGCGGGAGATCATCGACGGCATCCGGGACCCGAAGCCCGGCTCGGAAGAGCAGCAGATCAGGGATCTCTACGACGCCAGGGTGGACTGGGACGAGATCGAACGGCTGGGCATGACGCCGCTGGCGCCGCTGCTGGCGAAGATCGACGGCGTCGCCACCAAGGCGGACCTGGCCAAGGTGATGGCCGAGCTGCCGATCGGGGGGTTGATCGGACTGGGCATCGGCGTCGACCGGAAGAATTCCAACGCCTATATCCCTTCGGTCGGCCAGTCCGGGCTCGGCCTGGGCGAGCAGTACTACCGGAAGCCGGAATACGGCGAGGTGCTCGCGCAATACCGCATCTTCCTGGAGCGGATCGCCGCGGGCGCGGGGTTCGCCGACCCGGCCGGCCTGGCACAACGGGTGTTCGACCTGGAGAAGCGCATCGCGCCCGCCCATTGGGACAACGTGCGCAACCGCGACACCGACGCGACGTACAACGTCTACAGCTGGGCCGATATGACCGCGCTCGCCCCCGGCTTCGACTGGGATCCGTGGCTGGCGGGCAACACCGACCGCCCGCGCGAGTTGTTCGCGACGATGGTGGTGAATCAGCCGTCGTTCATCACGGCGGCGGGACAGCTGTGGACCGAGGTCGACATCGCCACGTGGCGGGACTACCTGAAACTGTCCGTGCTGCGGGAGTTCGCGCCGTATCTGCCCAAGGCTGTCAACGACGCGAATTTCGACTTCAAAGGCAGAATTCTCAACGGGCAGGACCAGCGCCCCGAACGATGGAAGTACGGGGTGGGCATCGTCGACGAAAAGCTCGGCGAGCAGCTCGGCAAACTGTACGTGGCCAAGCACTTTCCACCCGAGGCCAAGGAGCGGGCCAAGGAAATGCTCGCCGACGTCGTCGCGGCCTATCGGGAGAACTTCACCAATTCGACCTGGATGTCACCCGCGACCAGGGCGGCTTCGCTGGCGAAACTGGACAAGATCGATCCCAAGATCGGTTACCCGGACAAGTGGGTCGACTATTCGACGCTGAAGATCACCAAGGGCAAGCTGATCGAATCGCTGCTGGCCATCAACGAGTTCGAGGTCAAGCGCGCGTTCGCGCGACTGGGTACCCCGGTCGACAAGTCCGAATGGGGCATGTCGCCGCAAACGGTGAATGCCTATTACTCGTCGACGTCCAATCAGATCGTCTTCCCCGCCGCCTACCTCCAGCCGCCCTTCTTCGACAAGGACGCCTTGCCCGCCGTCAACTACGGCGCGGTCGGGTCCACCATCGGGCACGAGATCGGCCACGGCTTCGACGACCAGGGCTCCAAATACGACGGCGACGGCAACCGCCGCGACTGGTGGACGCCCGAGGACCGCGCCGCGTTCGACGCCAAGGCAAAACAACTGGTCGACCAGTACAACGCGCTCGTCCCCGAGGGGCTCGAGCCGAACCAGCACGTCAACGGCGAACTGACCGTGGGCGAGAACCTCGCCGATCTGCGCGGCCTGCAGATCACGCTGGCCGCCTTCCGCATCGCCGAAAAGCGCCGCGGCATAGCTGATCCCGACTATCGCACCATGTTCCTGTCCTGGGCCCGCAGCTGGCGGGAGAAGCAGACGAAGGAACTCACCGTCCGCTACCTCAGCATCGATACGCACTCCCCCAACGAGTTCCGCTGCAATCAGGTCGTGCGCAACCTCGCGGAGTTCTACAAGACGTTCGAGGTGAAGGAAGGCGACAAGTTGTACCTGCCGCCGGATCAGCGCGTCACCTTCTGAGCGTCCCCGACCGAGCATTCGAGCCCGCCCTTGTGGCGGGCCCGAATGCTATGCGGACCGGAGCAGACCGTCGATGAGAGCGTCGAGGCCGAATTCGTAGGTGTCCTGGGCGGCGAGAGATACGTATTCGGAGCCGAGGGCGGCCAGGCGGGGGTAGGTCTCGGGGTCGAGGTCGGCGAAGACCTGGGCGCGGAACGTGGGGCGATCCTCCTCGGCCCGGCGAGCGGAACGGGCGCGCACGATGAGATTGCCCGCCGTGAACTGCCAGACGGCGCGGTATGCCTGGACAGCGCGATCCAACGGTAGGCCGCCTGCGACGAATCCGTCCACGATGGATTCGGTGACCCAGAGCGCCGAGATACCGAGAAGGTCGTCGGCGGCGAGGATCTCGACCACCCACGGGCGCAGGGCGAGCGCGTCGTGCATGGCTCGTGCCGCCACGCGGACGCGCAGGCGCGGATCCCGCGGCAGCTCCGGCCACACCACCTGCTCGGCGTAATCCGCGAGCAGCAGCCGCAGCAGGTCTTCCTTGTCGCGGACATGGTGGTAGAGCGCCATCGGCGTGCAGCCGAGTTCGGCGGCGAGGCGGCGCATGGTCAGCTTCTCCACACCCTCGGCCTCGATCACCGAGTTGGCCGACGCGACGATCTCCGCCCGGGAGATACGCGCAGGTCGGCCGGTGCGTTGGGGCTGCGACGACGAACTCGGCATGAGCCCATCTTCGCCCATGCTTCGCACCTGGTGTGGACACGGGGCGTCTCACCCGGTTACTTTCTATACATGTATAAAAACTCTGGCGGGCGGCCGGGCGTCGCGTTGACGGCGGTGGCCGTCGCGCAGTTCATGGTCGCGTTGGACCTCGCGGTGGTGAACGTCGCGCTACCGGCCATCCGCGCCGATCTGGGCTTCGCAGCGGTCGATCTGGCATGGGTGGTGCACATCTACGCGCTGACCTTCGGCGGATTCCTGCTGCTGGGCGGGAAGGCGTGTGATCTGTTCGGGCGGCGCAGGTTGTTCACCGCCGGACTCGTCGTGTTCGGCGTCGCCTCGCTGAGCGGTGGGTTCGCGCAGGAGCCGTGGCAGCTCGTCGCCGCCCGAGCGGTGCAGGGACTCGCGGCGGCGGCCGTAGCGCCCGCCGCTTTGGCCACGCTGACCACGACATTTCCGGAAGGGCCCGCCCGGGTGCGGGCACTCGGAGTGTGGAGCGCGGTGAACGCGGCGGGCGGCGCGCTCGGCGTGCTGATGGGTGGATTGCTGACCGAATACGCCGACTGGCGCTGGGTGATGTTCGTCAACGTCCCGATCGTGGCGCTCGCCTTGCTCGCGGCGGTGGCCGGCGTGGCGGCCGATCGAGTGAGCGGGCGCGCGCGGATCGACGTGCCTGGCGCTGTACTCGGCACCGGCGGAATAGGTTTGCTCGTGGTGGGCGTGGTGCGCAGCGAACATCACGGTTGGTTCTCCGCCGCCACGGGCGTCACGCTCGGCTCGGCGGCGGTGCTGCTCGCGGTTTTTCTCGCGGTCGAGGCACGGACACCGACGCCATTGGTTCGGCTCGGGCTGTTCGGCAACCGCTGGGTGACGGGCGCGAATGTGTTCGTCTTCCTCGCCGGAGCAGGGCAGTTCAGCGCGTTCTATCTGCTGTCGCTGTACCAGCAACAGGTGCTCGGTATGAGCGCGGGCGCGGCGGGCGCGGCTTTCGTGCCCTTCTCGGTCAGCGTCATCGCCGGGACGGTGGTGGCCACCCGCGTGGGCGGCCGGCGTTCGCCGAAAGCGGCGCTCGTTCTCGGCGGGGTGCTGACCACGGCCGGTATCGGCTGGTTCGCCTTCATCAGCGCCGACGGCAGCTTCCTCGCCGACGTCCTCGGCCCCTCGCTGCTCGGCGGCTTCGGTCTCGGACTCTGCCTGGCTCCGGTGGCCGCCGCCGCGACCATGGGCGTCGCACCCCACGAAGCGGGCATGGCCTCCGGCGTGTTCAACAGCGCACGCCAGCTCGGCGGCTGCGTCGGCGTGGCCGCGCTCGCCACCGTCGCGGCGGCGAGCACCGGAGACAGCGACGCACCGGCAGCTCTGAACGACGGTTATGCGCTCGCACTGTGCTGCGCGGCGGGACTTTTCGCCGTGGCGAGCGTCGTCGCCGCGACCGTGCTGCCCGGGACGCACCGCACGGCCACAGCGACGCCGGAGGAGAAGAAGACACAACGCACCGAAAGGACACTCAGTGAACCAGACAGCGATCGACCTCTTCAGCCGGGCGATTCGTTTCCGCCACAACGGCCACGTAGCAGCCGGTGAACGCCGGATGAGCACCGGCGACGGCGACTGGCAACTCGCGGCATTCCATGTCGAATCCGATGCCGACGTCCATGCCGATCAGTGGGAAGTCCACCCGAGCAGTGACGAGGCGGTGTGCTGCCTGGCCGGTGCGTTGCGCCTTTACCTGCGCGCCGAGCAGCCGGGCGACGACGAGACGATGGTGCGCCTCACCGCGGGCACCGCTTTCGTCGTGCCCCGCAATCGCTGGCACCGCATCGAACTCGACGAACCGTCCGACATCATGTCCATCGGACTGCGCCACGAAACCCGGCAGGAGCCCATCGCCGCACGGTGAGTCGCCGTTGTTCCCGCGCATGGAGGCAATGCGCGGGAACAACCCTGCAGCGCAACGTCCGATTGCCGCCGGTCATGGCCGCGCCCGGCGGACAGACTGGCCGCATGACATCGATGACCGACCCGATGACCGTCCTGACCGGAATGTACGCGGCAGAGGCGGAATACCTGGCGGCCGGCGGGCCGGGTAGCGCCTCGTTCGAGTTGCTGGCTCCCTTCTTCCACACCGAGGTGGTGCTGCACCAGGCCGAGAGCCTGCCGTATGGCGGAACCTGGCGCGGCCACGACGGCATGGAACGGTTCTTCCGCGCCATGCGCGACACCTGGGAGAAATTCGATATGCGGGAGCAGCGCTTCCTCGCGGCCGGCGAAACCGCCGTGGTGCACACCGAGGTACACGCTCGCGCCCGCGCGACCGGCCGGGAAGTCAGCTTCGCGATCTTGCAGACGATCGGCTTCGCCGACGGGCGCATCGCCGAGGTGCGACCGTTCTACTGGGATACGGCGACGATCGTCGGCGTCTGCGCTCCGATCGACCGGTAATCCACCGCGGCAACGGCTCCCGGCCATAGCCGGGCCAGTTCCAATAGGAACCGGAACTCCGCCGCACGATCGCGAACCTCGGCCTGCGCTGTACCCGCGACGGCGGAGTTCGAAACCGGCGTGCTTCCGTCGCGCTTGGCTCGCACGGCCAGTGCGACCTGAAACGCATAGTGGCGCACGTCGTTCTCGATCGACTCGGGCGAGCCGGGCTCGGACGCGGCGGGCACATATGGCTTCAAGTGCAGCAGCGCGTCCCAGATCTCGACGGTCATCCGGTAGAGCTGGGACGTGGCTTCCCTGGGCGCGGAGTGATCCTCGGCCAAGACCACTTCGGGCACGACGGCGGTGAGATCTCGCCACAGCGGCCGCAACCGACGGCAGGCACGGCCGGTCCGATCCCAACCCGTCCGCGCCATCAGCGCGGCGACCAGAGGGATCACCGCCAACAGGGTCACCGCGGAGAACATCAGGACTGCCGCGACCGCCCACGCCTTTCCCGGCTCGCTCGGCGGCGTACCGGCGAGCGAGCGACCGACCATGATCGTCATCGAGATCAACCAATAGGCCGAGAAAGCGAGCAAGACGGCGAAGGTGAGTTTCTCCCGGACCGCGACGCCTCTGGCGCGCAACTCGCGAACGCAGGCACGGCCGAAAAGCAAGCCACAGAACGCCCCGGGAAGCGCCGACAACGTCCAGACGACTTCGACGTAGTCGATCCGCCAGGCCCACCGCACGACCGGTGTGACGACGATCAGCGAAACGGCGACGGCGGCCGCCGTCGCATCGTATCGCCGCTGACGCCGGTGAACGGTTGCCACATCGGCACCGTCGACGAGCCTGGCCAACCCGTAGAAACTGGCGAGTGCCAGGAGACCACAGCCGAGGTAGATGCGGGGCCCGAGGTCGGGACGATGCACTGCGACGACCACCTCGTACAGCAGCAGCCCCAGGAGGTTCCAGCTGAACGTACGGTTGATCAGCCGATCGGTGGCCGTCTCGTCGACGAGCAGCCAGCGCCCCGCGGTCATGAGCGCGACGAAGACGACAACCGACAGCACCACCGGAGCCGGAACAGCGTTCATCTCGATCGACGGTATGTCCTCGCGCGGCTCGAGGCCAACTCGAGCGGCCGATTGCCGCGGCGGTCCCGGTCAGCGAACGGGTACCGCGGCGCTCGGCTCCGCCGCCCGATCGGCCTCCGCCTGATCGGCTTCGGCCTGCTCGGCCGCCTCGTCGTAGACGTACTTCTCACCGATGAACCACGAGGCCACCGCGGCGAGAAACATCATCACGGCCGCCGCGACGAACACCACCACCAATCCGGAATGGAACGGGCCGGTGAGCATGTTCGGGAAGAACTCCTGACCGGTAAGGATTTCGGCGTCGACACCCGGCTTGCCGAGTTCGCCCGACGGGCCGAGTAACTCCTGGATCGGGTTGTAGCCGAGGAACGCGGCGAACATGCTTGCCACCGGTGGCATTCCGGCCAGCTCGGCGGCGGCTCCCGCGGAGACGCCCTGGGCGCGCAACCCCGAATCCAGCGCCGAGGGCAGACTCGCCGCCAGCCCGACGACCATCAGAGAGAAGAAGATGCCCATCGACAGCGCGTTGCCGCCGTTGAAGAGGGTGCCGCGCATGCCGGAGGCCGCGCCGCGCTGGGCGGCGGGAACGCTGGACATGATCGCGGCGGTGTTCGGCGAGAAGAACAGGCCGCTGCCGATGCCGTTGAGCAAGGTGATCGACGCGAACAGCCAGTAGTCGAAGTTCACCGGGATGACCAACAGCAACAGGAAGGTCACACCCGTCAGCAACGCGCCGCCGGTGGTGAACGGGCGGGGCCCGTAGCGATCCGACAGCCAGCCGGAAACCGGTCCGGCGGCGAGGAATCCGATCGTCATCGGCAGCAGGTAGATGCCCGCCCACAGCGGGGTGGACTCGAAATCGTAGCCGTGCAGCGGAAGCCAGATGCCCTGCAACCAGATGATGAGCATGAATTGCATGCCGCCGCGGCCGATCGAGACCATCAGGTTGGCGAAGTTGCCGAGCCCGAAGGCGCGGTGGCGGAACAACCCGAGGTCGAACATCGGGTCGGGCACCCGGGCCTCCACCATACAGAACGCGACGAGCAGCAGGATGCCGCCGAACACCGCGGACAGCACCCACGGACTGGTCCAGCCCGTCGCGTGCCCACCGTAGGGCTGGATGCCGTAGGTGATGCCGGTGAGCAGCGCCGTGAGCCCGAGGCCGAAGGTGATTGTCCCCGCCCAGTCCAGCTTGCCCGCGGTGCGGATGCCGACTTCGTGCAGTGAGCGATAGGACCAGACCGCTCCGAGGACGCCGATCGGGACGCTGACCCAGAACACGGCTCGCCAATCCCATTCCGACAGCACGCCGCCGATGAGCAGACCGAAGAACGAACCCGCCACCGCGGCCACCATGTTGATGCCGAGCGCGGTGCCGCGCCGGCTCGCGGGGAAGGCATCGGTGAGGATCGCCGAGGAGTTGGCGGTCAGCATCGCGCCGCCGACCCCCTGGACGACGCGCCAGACGATGATCCACAACGCACCGGAGCCCCCGTGCCACGGGTCGAACGACAGCGCGACCGCCGACAGCGCGAAAATGGTGAACCCGAGGTTGTAGACCCGCACGCGGCCGAAGATGTCGCCGAGCCGCCCGAACATCACCACCAGCACGGCCGTGGCGAGCAGGTAACCCATCAGCATCCACAGCAGATAACCGACATTGCCCGCCTCGAGCGGGTTGAGCCCGACGCCACGGAAGATCGCGGGCAGCGAGATCAGCACGATCGAGGAATTGACCGCCGTGAGCAGGACCCCGAGCGTGGTGTTGGTCAGCACTATCCACTTGTAGTGCGGATGGTCCCGGTCGTAGCGCAACCGGCGCCGGATGGTGCGGATATCGCCCGGATCGACGTCGATGGATGGATTCGTCACGGCAGCCCCTCACCAGATCGTTACCTCAGCGAACTATATAGTTAGCGGATGTAACTATCAACCCGAAGCGGTTGCCCGCGCCATCGTCCACCCGAGCAAGATAGGTTAGCCTTGGCTAGCTTGCTTGGAAGGAAGGTGCGACAGATGAAGTCTGTTCGGACAGGCGGCCGTTGGTCACGAGCGGCGCTGGCGGTGCTGGCGGGAGTCTTCGCTCTCGCCGTCACCGCATGTGGATCCGCGGAGGACGACTCGGCATCCGGCGGCGAGAAGGTGACCATCACCCACGCCCGCGGGGAGACAACCGTGGAAGGCACCCCGGAGAAGATCGTCGCCCTGGGCAACCAATGGCTGGACGCCACGCTCGCGCTCGGCGTCGTCCCCATCGGATACCTGGACAACGTCGCGATGGCGTCCAAGAGCACGCCGCCGTGGGAGCCCGAGAGCCTCGAGTCGGCGAAGTCGCTCACCACCACCGGAAACCTCGCCGAACAGGTCGCGACGCTGGAGCCGGACCTGATCCTGGTCGACCCGTTCATCGCCGACCCCAAGACCTACGACGAACTCTCCCGCGTCGCGCCGACGCTGCCCGCACTGAGCAAAGAGGCGGTGGCGCCCTGGCAGGACCAGGTCACCACGCTCGGCAAGGTGCTGCGCAAGCAGGACGAGGCGAGCAAGGCGATCGCGAAGGTGGATGACAAGATCGCCGCCATCGCCGCCGCGAACCCCGGACTGAGGGGCAAGACATTCGCCAGTACCTGGCTGGCCGGTCCGGCGCAGCTCATGGTGCTGACCGACCCGAACGACGGGTCGTCGAAAGTGTTCGCCCAGCTGGGGCTCGGCATTCCGAAGAATCTCACCGACTCGGCCGCCAATCAGGGCAGGCTCGCCCTGTCCCCCGAGCGGGTCGACGAGCTGACCGCCGATCTGTTGCTGGCCGGCTACGCCCCCGGCTTGGACGAGAAGTACCGGCAGTTGCCGGGATACGCCGACCTGCCCGCGGTCAAGAAGGGCTCGGTCGTGTTCCTCACCACCCAGGAGATCAGCGCCGTGAACACGCCGACGGCGCTCTCGGTGCCCTACATCCTGGACAAGCTGGAGCCCGCCTTCGCCGCTGCGGCGAAGTAGGCGGCGCGCCCGTCAGTTCGTTCCCGACAAGCGGAGGAACGCGTTCTTTGCCCGCCGCCACCTACCCACAGCAGACCAGATTCGCGTTGCGGGACGGCGTCACCTGCCTGACCACTCCGGCCGGTGCGGTGCTGCTCGGTCCGCGGGGTGAGGAGAAACCGACCGACCTGACCGCGAGTCGGCTCCAGGCGCTCGAAGCACTGAACCGGGGACCGGCGATGTTGTCGGAGCTGTCCGCGGCGGCGAACACAGTTCACCGACGACCTGCACCGGTGCGGATTCCTGGTGCCGGACGCGGATGCCGAGGACGATGAATTCGTTACGCGCGCATGGAGTTTGCCCGATCTGTGGTTCCACCGCCGCAGCTCGCCCGGCGAGCGCGCCGATACCATGGAGCGCTTCGGTCCCACCGCGTGGGCGAAGGGCCGATTCCCGCAGCCGCCCGCACGGAAGGCGAGCTACCCGGGTGACGCGATCGACTTGCCCGTCCCCGAGCTGGCGGCCCGGCGGACCGGCGACCCCACTCTGACCGCCGTTCTGGAGGATCGGGTGTCGACCCGGACCTTCGACGACGCGCATCCGATCACCCTCGACCAATTGGCCGAATTGCTCTACCGCACCGCGCGGACTCGCGGCACACGACCGGAGGGCGAAGAACCCGTCTCGCGCCCTTACCCGTCCGGCGGCGATGTGTACGAACTCGAGCTCTACCCGGTGTTGCGCAACGTCGCGGGACCGGCCCGCGGCATGTACCACTACGACTCGTTCGAGCACGTGCTGCGCCCCGTCGCCGCCGCGGATTCGCCCGCGGTGACGCGCCTGCTGGAGTCGACGCCGACCCCCCAGCCCCAGGTCCTGCTGCTCATGGCAGCCCGCATGGGCCGGGTGACGTGGGCCTACGAGCAGGGCGCCTACGCCACGGTCCTTCGGCACGTCGGCATCCTGACGCAGACGATATATCTCACGGCGACCGCGACGGGGCTGGGCGCCTGTGCACTGGGCGCACCGGATACCGCCGCTTTCACCGCGGCGACGGGCCTGGACGAACTCGAAGAATGCGGCGTCGGCAGCATGATCCAGCCGCACCCGCAACCGTCGCGACCTCTCGACAAGGCCGCGAACGGTTGCGTCGCTACGCCCTTCACGTCTGGGCGAGGATTTCCTCGTCGGTCATCGAGGCCACCTCGAGGTAGAGCCGGGCTACCGCGGGCAGCCTGCCGTCCGCGCCCTGCTGGGCTTCGCGTTGCTGCAGCCGCCGCGCGAGCCGCGCGACGGTTCGGGTGGCGAACAGGTCCGCGACCAGCGCGTGGTCGGCTTGCAGCCACTCGCGCACGCGGGCGATCACGGTCGTGGCGAGGACGGAATCGCCACCGCGGCCGAAGAAATCGTCGTGCACGCCGATCCCGTCGATGCCAAGGACGGCCGCGAAGATATCGGATAGCGCGGCCTCCACGTCGTCGCGGGGGGCGGTGTCCTGATCGTCGTCGCTCCCTGGTTCGAGGAGGGCGACCACGGCGCGGCGGTCCAATTTGCCGTTGGCGGTCAGGGGCATCTGCTCGAGGAACTCGACCCGGGTGGGCACCATGTAGGCGGGCAACAGATCCGAGACCACCGCGGTGATATCACCGATCTCGCCCCCGTCACCCGCGACGGCGGCGACCAGCTTCGGCGCGCCCGCACCGACGACCGCAGCGACGGCATGACGGACGCCGGGCACCGTGCGCAACGCGCTCTCCACCTCGCCCAGTTCCACACGGTACCCACGGATCTGGACCTGATGATCGGCGCGACCGAGGAACTCGATCGTGCCGTCGGGCCAGTACCTGGCCATGTCGCCGGTCTTGTACCAGCGAAGGCCGTCGTGTTCGACGAAACGCTGCGCGGTCCGCTCCGGGTCGTTGCGGTAGCCCGCGGCGACGCAGACGCCGCCGACCCATAGTTCGCCGGGCACCCAGTCCGGACAGTCGCGCCCCGCGGACCCGACGACCCGGCATCGGACGTTGCGCAACGGAACGCCGAACGGCACGGTCGCCCAATGCGCGGGCGGCTCGCCCTCGACCTCGCAGATGGTGGTGTGGATGGAGGTCTCGGTCGCGCCGCCGAGACCGGCGAACCGGCAACCCGGCACCTGGGCCGACAGCCGGCGGGCCAGGTCCGCACCCACCCAGTCCCCGCCGAGGATGGCCGCGCGCAGCGAATCACCCAGTTGATCACCGCCGATCTGCAGAATCATGTCCAGCATGCTGGGTACGCAATTGAGGATCGAAACGCGATGCGTGCGCAGCAGTTCCACCCACGAGGACGGATCGGCGCGTTGCTCCGGATCGACCGCCACGACGGCGCCGCCGACCGAGAACAGACCGAAGATGTCGTAGACCGAAAGGTCGAATTCCAGGGCGGACAATCCCAGCGCGCGATCCTCGCCGCCGACCCCGAACCACTCGTTCAACGCATCGATGGTGTTCATCGCGCCGCGGTGCGGGATCTCGACGCCCTTCGGCACGCCGGTCGACCCCGAGGTGAAGAGCACGTAGGCGATGTCGCCGGTGTCCGGATAGACGGGCGCCGCGAGCGGCTGCGGATGGTCACGGGCCACGTCGATGGACACACACGTGATCGGGGCGCCCAGCTCCGCGCCCTCGGCGGTCAACGCCGCACCGACAGCTCCGGTACGGAGGATCTCCGCACGACGGCCCGTCGGTTGATCGAATCCGATCGGCACGTAGGTCGCTCCGGCCGCGAGCACGCCGAGCACCGCCAGCACCTGATCCGGCCCTTTCGGCAACTGGACGGCGACCGCGTCGCCGGGCTGCACACCTTCGGCGCGCAGCGCGCCCGCCACGGCCAGCGCGCGGGCGGCCAGTTCCCCGTAACGCCATTCCCCTCGCTCGTCGCCCAGACCCCACGCCACCGCGGGCGCCTCGGGATGCGCCGCGGCATGTTCGAAGAAGCCCTGGTGCAGGCAACGCCCGCTGACCGGGCCGTCGGTGGCGTTGACCGCGGCCCGCACCTCGGCCTGGGCCACCGGCAGCCGCACGGCGGCCTCGGCGGTCCACCCCGCCGCGCCGTCGCCGAGCCGCCCGATCGCCGCGCAGTAGCGGGCGAACATGGCGTCGATCATGCCCTCGGGGAAGGCCGACGCGCGCACGTCCCAGTTCAGCAGCAGTCCGCCGCGGACCTCGGTGACCTGCGCGTCGAGCAGAACCTGCGGCCCCTGCGAGATGATCCACACGGGTTCGCCGAAGGTCTCGGTGACCTTGTCGGCGAACAATTCGCCCAGGTTCAGCGCGCTGGTGTAGACGACGGGGGCGAGCACGGGCTCCCCGCGATGCCTGCCCAGATCACGCAGCACCTCGAGCCCGGAATAGGCAGTGTGCGCGCCGCTTTCGTGCATGCTGCGTTGCAGCGCGCGGGCGCGGTCGGTGACCGACATGCTCTCGGTCACGTCGACCTCGAGCATGATCGAGGAGGTGAAGTCGCCGATCACCCGATCGATGTCGGGGTGCACCGGATCGCGATGGAACAGCGGCACATTCAGCAAGAAGCGGCTCTGCGCCGACCAACCGCCGATGGTCTCGGCGAACACCGCCGCGAGCGCCATCGCCGGAGTGATGCCGCGCTGGTGTGCGGCGGCGAGCAACCGTTGCTTGGCTTCCGGCGCCAGCCAGTGGTCGTAGCGCACGGTGCGATTCGGGTCGGTGCGCTCGCTGACCGCCACGGTGGGAAGCTCCGGTGCGCCGGGCGATTCGGGCAGCCGCCGCTGCCACCACTGCCGGTCGCGCTCGCGTGCGGTGACGTCCTCGCGGTGCTCGGTGCGGTGCTGCCGGTAGGTGTAACCGGGGACCGGCAGGGCCGTCCCATGGTAGAGCTCGGCCAGATCGGAGATCAGGATCCGGTAGCTCATGGCATCACCCGCGAGCATGTCGACATCCAGATGCAGCCGGCTGCGATCCCCGTCGCGCAGCGTGAGGGTGATGTCGATGACCTGGCCGACTTCGATGGCGAGGCGCTGGTGGGTCTTGCGGTCGCGCAGCTCGATCAGCGCCGCCTCGGCCGCCTCGGGCGATTGGCCGCGCAGGTCGACGACGCTGAACACCGGCTTGCCCGCAACCGCCATGGTCTGCTGTGTGCCGTCCGGCAGGAACCTGGTGCGCAGCATGGGATGCATGGCGACCAAGTCGGACACCGCGCGCTCCAGCCGCGCGGGATCGATCCGGCCGCCGTCGAATTCGACATACAGGTGCGCCGCGACTCCGCCGAGTTCTTGCTCGTCGGAGCGGCCGATCCAGTACGCGTGCTGCATGGTCGCCAAAGGGAAGGGCGCCGCCGGATCGTCGTCCGCCGCCTCGGCGGCCGTCTCGACCGCGGCCGGGCCGGACGCCCGGTCGCCTGCCGCGTCTTTCGCGCCGAGCAAGCCGTGCCAGGAAGCCACCGTGGGATCGGCGGCCAGTTGGGCGAAATTGATGTCCGCGCCGCGTTTACGCCAGCCGCCCGCCAGCTTCATGGTGCGGATCGAGTCCAGACCCAGTTGGATGAGGTCGTCGTGATCGGCGATCTCCGTGGCGTCGAGCCCCAGTTGACCGGCCACCGCGGCCCGGATCTCCTCCAGGCCGATGTCCACCATTCCCTCTGCCCGACGCTGTGTCGACTCCATCGCGCTGCCACTCCTTGCCTGCCACCGCAACCGGCGGACCGAGACTGCCGGGGCATAGCTTAGCCGAGCCTAAATAGGTTTGCCTAACCTACATCGGCCCGTGCTTTCGGCCATTCGAGCGCCAAGTCGAGCAATTGCCGCAGGCCATTGGCCCGATCGTGGCCGCCGGTCGGCAGGGCGGCGGGCGGCGCGGTCTGCGCCACCGGACGCAGTCCGGCGGCTCTGCATCGGACGGCATAGGCGACTCGACGTGCATAGTCGCCGGCACCTTGCCCGGCGTCGGCGGCTCCCGACCCCTGCCCCGGGGACGGCATGTACGGCTTCAAATGCAGCAGGGCGTCCTGGATTTCCACCGTCATCCGATACAGCCGGGATGCCGCGCCGCTGTCCCCGTCGTCGGTTCGGCTCAAGACGACTTCCGGGACCGCGGCGGTCAGGTCACACCACAGCGGACGAAGACGACGGCAGCGCCGGCCGGCTCGATCCAGCCCCGCGCGGGCCAACAAGGCTGTCACAAGCGGTATCGCCGTGAGTGTGGCGATGACGAGCACGCAGACGAACGACGAGACCGCCAGAACGTTGCCCGGATGGCTCGGCGGGACACCACAGAGCGCGCGGACGATAGTCAGCAGTGCCGCCGCCGCCCAGTACACCGCAAGGACGAAAAGGACCGAATACGTCAGCTTCTCTTTCACCATACGAGCCGCGGTGCGCAGTTCACGGAAACTGGCTCGCGCGAGGAGGTATCCGCTGGCAGCCATAGGCAGCTCCGACAGCGTCCACACGATCTCGTCGAGATCGACGTGCAACACATCCCGCGCGGCGGGTGCAAACGTCAGCAGTACTGCCGAAGTCACGGCGGCGACGACGCTGTAGACCTTTTGCCTGCGCAGCATCACCTCCGGCTCCGCGCCCGCGGCCAGTTGCGCGAGCACCAGGACCATGGCGGTGGTCATCAAGCCGCAGCACAGGAACAGCCGCTGCCCGAGCCCGGGAAAGCCCGCCGCCGCAGCGAGGACATACAGCGCCAGGCCACCGAGATTCCAGGTCCAGGCATGGTTGATCATGCGATCGGTGAAGGTATCCGCGACCAGGAGCCATCGCCCCGCCGCGATCGCCGCGATCACCAGAATGACCGGGAACATGATCCAAACAGGCACCGAATCCATCGGCATCAGACCCTAATCGCCGCCGCCCGCCGCGCCAATCGCGGTGAGCCGGCCGGGTGCGCGACCGGCTCACCGCGGATCACCGCTGCGCCGACCAGGATTCGCGCAGCATAGCCAGCGCGTCACCGGACAGGCCCGAGGCCGACATCGGCTCGTACCGATGCTCCTGCGCGGCCCGCGCCGGCACGTCCGCGCCCTGAGCGGTGGCCGCATCCACCGCCGCCGCCAGCTCGTAGAGCGTGAAGTGCTCGAAGATCATCTGCGGCGTCAGGGCAAGACCCGCCTCTCCCGCGCGCGCCGCCCATTGGATGGCGATGACGCTGTCGCCGCCGAGGGCGAAGAATCCGTCCGTGCGGCTCACGTCGGTGATCTCCAGCAATTCCTCGAGCAGTTCGGCGAGGGCGCGCTCGGTGTCGGTCTGCGGCGGGCCCGCCTCGGCGTCGCCGACCGCGATCTCGGTCGCCGAATGGCGTACCACGGTGCGCGAGCTGTCCCATCCCTCCGGCACGACATTCGAGTCAGCGAGCGCCGTATCGGGTTGCGTGGCGAACGCGGTCAGGATTCGCACCAGCGTGTCGGCGAAGATCTCGCCTGTGGCGGGCTCGTAGAGCTCGGAGTTGACCACGACCCGGGTCAGCAGCTCGCCGCCGGGCTGCACCAGGAAGTCCAGATGGAAGTCCATGAACGCGGCGTCGTACTGCGGCGTGAGCGGGGTCAGGGTGGTCTCGCCGCGCGCGGTGAACTCGACGGTCGGCGCGGTGTGCCCGAACTGCATGATCACCTGGAACAAGGGATTGCGACCCAGTACCCGGGGCGGGTTGAGCGTTTCGACGATCCGCTCGAAGGGCACGTCCTGGTGGCCGAGGGCGCTGAGCGCGGACTCGCGCACCTTCTCCAGCACGGTCCGGGGCGTCGGGTCGCCCGACAGATCGTTGCGCAGCACCATCATGTCGGCGAACAGCCCGATCAGCCGGTCCACCGACCGTCCGGGCCGGTTGGCGACCGTGGCCCCGATCGGCACGTCGTCACCGCCGCCCAGCGCGTGCACCAGCACCGCGGCCGCCGCCTGGCACAGCATGAATTCCGTCGCGCCCGTCGTCTCGGCGAGCGCTCGCAATGCCTGCCATGTCTCGGCCGGAAGCACCCTCGTCGCGCTCACCCCGGTGTAGCCGAGCCGCGCGGGACGCGGGCGATCGTGCCCGACCGCGATCTCCACCGGCAGCCCCGCCAGTGCGCCGCGCCAGTAGTCGAGCCGGCTCCTGCCGTGGTCGCTGAGGTCGTCGCGGCCCGGCGCGTGATCGAAGGTGTTTCGTTGCCACACCGCGAAGTCCGCGAATTGCAGCGTCAGCTCCGGCCAGGACGGAGCCGTGCCGCTCACCCGCGCCCGGTAGGCGGCGGTGAGATCCTCGATGAACACCCGGCACGATTCCCGGTCGGTGACCATGTGATGGGCCAGCACCGACAGCACATGGGTCCGCTCGTCCAGGACGAACAGCCGCAAGCGGACCAGCGACTCCCCCGCCAAGTCGAAGACATGGTTCGCCTCGGCTTCCAGTGCCTCCTCCAGACGGACCGCGACCGTGTCCGCGGCGCCCTCGAGCACGGTGCGGGGCACCTCGACCGGTCCGGCCGGAGCCACCCGCTGATACGGCGTCCCGTCGTGCTCCGGGAAGGTGGTGCGCAACGACTCGTGGCGGGCGACGACATCGGCGACCGCGTCGGCGAGCGCCGCGACGTCGAGTTCGCCGTCGAAGCGGATGGCGAACCGGAAGTTCTCCCATCCGAACGGGCCTTCCAGCTTGCGGCGCAGCCACAACGCCCGCTGCGAGTACGACAACGGAACTCGCTCGGGGCGTTGCTGTTTCGTCGGCGTCGTGAGGTCCTCGCCGACGGGCCGTCCGGTGGGAACGACTTCGTCCAGATTCTCCCCGAATTGATCGTGATACCGGGCGACCAGATGCGCGGCCAGACCTGCGACCGTCGGGGTGTCGAACGGCGCGCGCACGTCGACGTCGACCCCGAAGGCATCGCGGATCAGCGCGACCAACCGGGCCGCGAGCAGGGAATGGCCGCCGAGTTCGAAGAACGAGTCGTCGGCGCCCACCCGATCGGTGTCGAACAACTCGCCGTACAGCGCGGCGACCCGGATCTCGGTGGGCGACTCGGGTTCCCGGTAGGTGCGGGTCTTCGCCAGCACCGGCTCCGGTAGAGCGCGGCGATCGAGTTTGCCGTGCGCGCTCAGCGGCACCTCATCGATCACGGCGAAGGCCGCCGGGACCATGTGCTCGGGCAGTGTCGCCGCGACCGTCGCGCGCACCTGCTGCACATCGATCTCGTGTCCCGGCGCTGGTACCAGGTACGCGGCCAGGATCGGGCCGAGCCGCTCGTGCTCGGTGACGATCGCCACGCACTGGGCGACGCCGGGATGGTCGGCCACCGCCGCCTCCACCTCACCGAGTTCGATGCGGAAACCGCGGACCTTCACCTGTTCGTCGGCGCGGCCGACGAATTCGATCTCACCCTCGGCGGTGCGCCGGGCCAGGTCGCCGGTCCGGTACAGCCTGCCGCCGGGGAGGAACGGATCGGCGACGAACCGCTCCGCGGTCAGGGCGGGCCGGTCCAGGTAGCCGCGGGCGAGCTGGCGTCCACCGAGATAGATCTCGCCGATCACGCCCGGCGGCACCAGCCGCATCGACTCGTCGAGCAGGTACACGTAGACGTTGCGGTTCGGGTACCCGATCGGCACGATCCTGGTTCCCTGCGGCCCGTCGACCGGCATCGAGGTGGAGCACACCACCGCTTCGGTCGGGCCGTAGTGGTTGCGCAGGTCGGCATCGAATTGCGCGGCGAAGCGGTCGGCGATCTCGCCGGGCAACGCCTCGCCGCCGACCGGCACGTGCCGCAACGCCCGCCAGTCGTTGGCCTCCGGGAGCATGAGGAACGTCGCCAGCAGCGAGGGCACCATGTGCAACACGGTGATCCCGTGCTCGGCGATCAGCTCGGCGACATACGGAATGTCGCGGTAGGCATTCGGTTTCGGAACGACGATGCTCGCGCCCGCGATGAGCGGGAGGAAGATGTCGGCCAGCGACGCGTCGAAGCTCACCGAGGTCGCCTGCAGCACCCGCTCCGGAATGCTCGCATCCCAGTCGGCCGCGAAGTTCACCAGGTGATCGGCGATCGCGTCGTGCGGGACGGGCACGCCCTTGGGCTGGCCGGTGGAACCCGAGGTGTAGATGACGTAGGCGATGTTCGACGGGCGCAGCGGCGATTCGCGGTCGGCGTCGGTCGGATCGGTGTGCGGCAACCCGGCGGCCTCCGTCATCGCCGTGGCGATCGCCTCGGCGTCGAACGACAGCGCAGGCCGCGCATCGGACAGCAGGTACTCGATGCGGTCCGGTGGATAGGCCGGATCGATCGGCAGGTACGCGCCGCCCGACTTGAGCACCGCGAGGGCCGCGACGATGAACTCCACGGAGTTCGCCATACGCAGCGCGACGAGCCGCTCGGCGCCGACACCGCGCCGGATCAGCCAGTGCGCCAGGCGGTTGGCCTGCTGATTCAACTCGGCGTAGGTGAACTCGGCTTTCTCGGACACCACCGCGACGCGGTCCGGGGTCGCCGCGGCCTGCCGCTGCACCAGTTCCACCAAGGTGGTCGCGGGCGCGTCGACGAGCGGACCGTGCGAGGCGGCGAGGATCTCGGCGCGGTCGGCGGCGCCGAGCATATCGATCGCGCGGACCGGCTGCCGCGGATCGCCCACCGCACCCGCGAGCAAGGCCAAGTAGTGGCGCAGCAATTGGGCCACCACCGACCGGTCCAGCTCGTCGACCAGATAGGTGGCTTCCACCCGCGCGCCCGCGTCGTCGAGTACGACCATCAGCCCCAAAGGCTCCTGGGCGACCGCGCTGCCCCAGGACAGTTCGGTGGAGCGGACATCGGCGAGATCGAAGCCGTTGGCCCCACCGCGCACACTGAAGCTCAGTTGCACGAGCTGGGCCAGCCCGTCGCTGCCGGCGATCCGGTCGGCGCTCACCTCCCGGACGACCCGTTCGACGCCGACCCCCTGGTGCGCGAACGCGTCGCGGGCGGCGTCGCGCGTCGCGTCGACCAGTTCGCCGAAAGTCCGCGCCGGATCGATCCGGGCGCGCAAGAGCAGCGTGTTGCCGAAATAGCCGATCAGCGCCTCGGCGTCGCGGCCGCGGCGGTCGGTCACCGGCACCGCGACGAGAAAGTCCGTCGCCGCGGTGTACCGCTGCACCAGCGCCTGGAAGGCCGCCAGCAGCACCATGAACGGGGTGGCGGAGCGATCACGCGCCACTTCGGTGACCCGATCGAGCAGTTCCGGCGGCAACGGCAGCACGCACTTGTCGGCGTTGCGCGTGGCCCCGTTCGCGCCGAGCGCGCCGGGCAGCTCGAGCCGGTCCGGCAGCGGCGTCAACCGCTCGCGCCAGTACGCCAGGTCGGCGTCGTCCTCGGCAGGTCGCTCGGCCGGCGACACGTCCACGTACTGCGATCGGATCTCCGCGAGCGAGTCACCGCGGTAGGCGGCATTGAGTTCTGCGAAGAAGACCGACCAGGAATCGTCGTCCCAGCCGATGTGGTGGATCGTCAGCACCAGTACGTGTTCGGCCGGACCCGTGCGCGCGAGCGTCACCCGCAGCGGAGACTCCGAGGTCAGGTCGAACGGGCGCGTGAACTCCCGCCTCGCCAACACCTCGAGCCGCCTGCCGCGGCCTTCCTCGGTGAGATCGGTCAGATCGTGCTGCCGCCATCCCGGTCCCAGGTCGGCGTGCGCGACCTGGTAGGGGTTCCCATCCGCACCGACGTGGTAGGTGGTGCGCAGGATCTCGTGCCGCGCGACGACGGTGCCGAAGGCGGCGCGCAGGCGCGCGACGTCCAGCGGACCGTCGAGACGATAGCCGACGCAGACGTTGAGCGTGGTGTCCTCCGGCGCCACAGTCTGCAGGAACCACATGCGCTGTTGCGCGGAGGACAGCGCGGACGGTTCCCCGGGACGCCTGCGCGGCTCCGATTTCGCCGCGGGTGCGAGTTGCTGATCACGCAGTCGCTGCTGGAGCAGCCGCTTGCGCCGCTCGAGGATCTCGTCTGACATGGTGGGTCCTCCAGGCTGGGGGTTCGAAGGGGGCTGAGTGGCTGGTGGAATCGCGGTCAGTCGGCGCCGACGGTCACCGCGGAGACCGCCCGCTCGAGTGCCGCGACGGCGTCGTGCCACAGTTCGGCGAGCCGGTCGACGTCCGCCGCGGTGAACACCGCTTCGCTCCAGCGGAGCATGGTGACCAGCTGCGGCCCTTCTCCGGTGGTGCGCACCGCCGAAACCACGTCGAGCGCATAGCGCAGGGGGAAGTCGGGCTCCGCCACGAGCGGCAGGCATTCGTGCAGCGCCAGATCCGGGATCGGCGCCCAGGGCCGGCCCGCGCCGGCCAGGTCGAACCGGCCCAGGTAGTCGAACAGCACCTGCGGCTGCGGTGCGTCCACCAGTTCGGGCGCTTCGCCGAGATAACGCAGCACGCCGTAATCGATACCGCCGTTCGGCAGGTCCGCCAGATGCGCCGTGACGTGTTCGAGCAGCGCGGCGGCACGAGCCGGATCCGCCAGCGCCGTCGCGACATCCACGCTTTGCGCGCCCGCCGCGAGCCTGGCCGGCACGATGCTGGTGAACCAGCCCACTGTGTGCGCGCTGTCCACATCGGCGCCGAGGACCGCGTCCTCCCGGCCGTGACCTTCCATCGCGACGTACGCGCCCGCCGCCGCGTCCTGGCCGCGTTCCAGGCGCCAGCTCGCCAGCGTCATGGTCAGCGCGGCGAGCAGGAACTCGCGTACTCCCGCGGCGCCGCCACCGAGGTTGTCCAGAATCGCCGCGCTGGTTGCCGTCGAGGTGGGCACGGGGTGGACCCGGTAGGAAGCCCAGGTGTCCGTTCTCGGGTCGGGCAGCCGGCTCCCGAGCACCGGATCCGGCGCGGCGACTTGGCGGGCCCAGTATTCGCGTTGCGACACAACGGCTTCCGTGCCGACGCGGGTGCCGAGCAGCCGGGCCCATCGCCGGTAGCCGGTGTGCTCGACCGCCGGCGTCGGCGTGCGCCCCGCGGCGACCTCGGCCCAGTAGGCGGCGAGGTCGGCGGAGATGACGTACCAGGAGACCGGGTCGACGGCCAGGTGATGGATGGTCAGCAGCAGCACGTCGGGGGCGCCGGACCGGACGAACCGGACAGCGCGCACCAGATCACCGGTGCGGGGATCGATCTCGTCGGCGACCGCACGACCACGAGCCGCCAATGTCGCCTCGAAGTGCTCGCCTTCCTCCACCCGGGACAAGATGTCCTGCGCGCGCACGCTGCCCGGCGCACGCGTCTGGAGTTCGTATCCCGGCGGCGTCGTGACGAAGCGGGCACGCAACATGTCGTGTCCGTCGAGCAGCGCCTGCAACACGGCGATCAGCCCGTCCTGATCGATGCCGTCGGGCAGCTCGAGCAGGTTGCTGAGCGCGAGCCTGCGGTAGCCGCCGTACTCGTGCATCCACGACACGATCGGGGTCGGATCGACCAGCCCGTAGCCCTCCGAGGCCGTCGTGCGTCCCCGGTCGCCTCCGGCGTCGATCCGCGCGGCGAGCTCCCGGATCGTCGAAGCGCTCAGCACCGCCTTCGGGCTGACCGAGAGACCGTCACGCCGTAGCCGGTTCACCAGCGAGATGGCCACGATGCTGTCCAAGCCGAGGCTGATCAAATCGTCATCGATGCCCGGAACGGGACCGCCGGACAACTCGGCCACCGCGGCGCACAGGCGGTGTTCGGTGCCGGTGCGCGCGGGCGCTGCCCCGGCTCCGGTATCGGCGGCACGGTCGTCGGCCAGCACCGCGAGCCGCTGAGCGTCGAGCTTTCCGTTGCTGGTCACCGGCAGCCGCTCGACGACCAGGATCCGGTTCGGCACCATGTATCCGGGCAGCTGCCCGGCCAGCGCCGCGCGCAGCCGCACCGCGTCCAGACCGTCACCCACCGCGAACGCGGCCAGGCTGGGACCGCCCGCGCGACGTACCACGATCACCGCGGCGGTTCGCACGCCAGGCAGGGCGAGCAGCGCCGTCTCGATATCACCGATCTCGATCCGGTAGCCGCGGATTTTCACCTGGTCGTCCGCGCGGCCGACGTAGGCGAGATCGCCCGAGGGCAAACGGCGCACCAAGTCGCCGGTCCGATACATCCGTTCGCCCGCGCGATGCGGATCGGCGACGAATCGCCCTGCGGTGCTCTCCGGCATGCCGATGTAGCCGCGGGCAACCTGCGCGCCGGAGAGATACAACTCGCCCACGACGCCGACCGGCGCCTGCCGCAGGCGCGAATCCAGGACGTAGCCGGTCATTCCGGTGACCGGCGCCCCGATGGACGGCTCGGCCTCGCCGTCGGCTACCGCGGCGACCACCGCCTCCACCGTCGTCTCGGTGGGGCCGTAACAGTTGTGCACGGCGGTGCCGGGCAGCGCGCACAGCTGCTTCCACAGCGGCACCCCGATGGCCTCGCCGCCGAGCGCGAGCACGGACAGCGGCGTCGTGCCCTCGTCGACCAGCCCGGCCGCGGCGAGCTGGGCGAACATCGACGGTGTGGTGTCGATCATGTCCAAGCCGTGCCGCACGATGCCGTCGACGAGGCGGTGGGCGTCGCGCATTTCCTCGGCGTCGAACAGGTGCACGGCATGTCCGTCGAACAATCCGATCAGCGGCTGCCAGGATGCGTCGAAGCTGAGCGACCAGGCGTGCGCGATCCGCAGCGGCCGCCCAAGCCGCGTCACGGCGGGCCGGTACACCCGGTCGCGGTGGTCGGCGAAGTACGCGGCCAGCGCGGCGTGCGTGCCCACGACGCCTTTGGGTTCCCCGGTGGAACCGGAGGTGAAGATCAGATAGGCGGACTGGTCCGCTCGGCCGGGCGCAGGCGCGAACGCCGCCCCGCTACCGGAGATGTCGTCCATCCGCAGTATCCGCGCGCCGTCCACGGTGTCGCCGAGCACGGGCGGGGCGGAACCGTCGACCAGGATCAAGCGCGGACGGGATCGGCGCAGGATCGATTCGATGCGGGCGGCAGGGAGGGCGGTATCGACGGGCACATAGGCGGCTCCGGCGGCGAGGACGGCGAGGATCGCGACGATCGACCGTGCCGAACGCGGCAACGCCAGCGCGACAACCTCTTCCGGACCGGCGCCGTGTGCTGCGAGCACACCCGCGGTTCGGACTGCGGCGTCGGCCAATTCGCGGTAGGTATAGCGGTCGTGCTCGGTGCTGAGCGCGAGCGCGTCCGGCGTGGCGGCCGCTTGGCGCGCGAACAGCTCCCACAAGGTGACGCCTCGCGCGTCCGCCGCGATCTCGGCCGGTGGCCGCGCGCTCTCGCCCGGCAGCAGCACGTCCAGTGCGTCGGGCCCGTACTCGCCGATCGCGGGCAACTGCCGCAGCACCGAGATCAACCGCGCCCCGATGTCGGGACCGGAGAGGGTGCGCAGCGCCGCCTGGACCGCCTCGATCGTCACCACCAACTGCCCCTCGTAGACGAACGAGGTCACCGCGAGCGGATAGTGCGTCAGGCTCTCCGATGTGATCGGCTCGACCCGGACCCCGTCCGCCAGGTCGATGGGGCGCAGGATGTCGGACATGGGCGCGTTCTCGAACACGAACAGCGTGTCGAACAGCGTGCCGGACCCCATCGACCGCTGGATCGCCGACAGGCTGACGTAGGCGAGATCGCGCATCGGAGCCGACTCGCGTTGCAGCCGCGCGCAATCGCGCACCACGTTCTCGGCGCCGACCGCCACACGGACGGGGACGGTGTTGATGAACAACCCGATCATGGTCTCGACACCGGACAACTCGTCCGGCCGGCCCGAGACGGTGGTGCCGAAGACCACGTCGCGGCGGTCGGTCAACCTGCCGAGGAGGACGGCCCAGGCGTACTGCACGACGGTGTTCATCGTCAGGCCGTTCGACCGCGCCCATGCCGTCAACCGGCTGGTGTCGGCGGCGTCCAGGGTGACCGTATCGATGCTGGGCACAATGGTGTTCACCGCCGCATCGCCCCGGTCGGCGACGATGAGCGGATCGAGATCCTCGAGGTAGTCGCGCCAGGCGCGCAACGCGGCGTCGTTGTCGCGGGCCGACAGCCAGCCGATGTAATCCCGGTAAGGCCGGGGCCGGGGCAGCGCGTCCGCCGCGCCGCCCGTCTGGTACAGGGCGAACAGCTCTCGGAAGAACACGCCGAGCGACCACCCGTCGAGCAGGATGTGGTGCGCGGTGAGCACCAGTCGCCGTGTGTCGTCGGGCAAGCGCAGCAGCAGCACGCGCAGCAGCGGGCCGCGGGCCAGGTCGAACGGCGCCCGGGTCTCCGCGGCGATGACCGCGTCGAGTTCGGCCGGGTCGATCGCGCGTTCGGCCCATGGCAGCTCCACGCTGGTGGGCACGATCTGCACCGGCCGCGGGAGGTCGCGATCCCAGAACGAGGCGCGCAGGTTGGGGTGCCGCCGCAGGATCACCTCGACGCTGCGGCGCAGCAACGCCGCATCGACCGGGCCGGAGATCTCGTAGACGAACTGCAGGGCGTACAGATCACCTTCCCCGGCCAGCCTGGCCAGCGAGAACAACCCCTCCTGCAACGGGCTCAGCGCGAGCACGTCCTCGATCTCGGGCATGGGCGCCTGCGTGTTCTCCGACATTGAGCGGCCTCCTGAGCCTGTGTTCTCGGGCACCATCAGCCTCGGTTCTCGGACATGAGCGCGACGACGTCGTCGAGGGACGCGCCGCCCATGATGGCCGCGACCGGAAGTTCACGGTTCAACGTCGTCTTGATCCGCGCGCGCAGGTCGACCGCCTGCAGCGAGTCGACGCCGAGCGCGACCAGCGGGACCGAGCCGTCGATGTGATCGGGGCCGTCGACGAGCATCACCTGCCCGAGTTCGCGCCGGAGGATCTCGGCGAAACTCTCCGTCACGTCGGCTTCCAGCGGGGCGGCGGGCGCCTGCGGCGGGGGCGGGGGCGGGGGCGGGGGCGCCGAAGGCTCCTGCGCCGCCAGCGTGGGCGCGAAAACCGGTGTCAGACCGACGATGTCGACCGTCTCACGCAGCCGCTCCCAGTCCGCGGACAGCACCATGCTGTTGCCTGCGCGGTCGGCGAAGCCCGCCTCGATGGCGGGCGCCGCGGGCATGGACTGCAGACCCGCGCCGAGAATCCTGGCTTCGACAGCGGCGTGCTCCGCACCGGGCAGCCCCCACAGCCCCCATTGCACCGACACGCAATCCCTGCCCTGCGCGCGCAGGCGCACGGCGAGACTGTCGAGCATGCGATTCGTGGCCGCGTACAGCGCTTGGTCGCGTCCACCGAGCGTGGCCACGAACGAGGAGCACAACAGCACGGTGCAGGCGGCCGTCTGCGGCACCGCACGCAACACCTCCCCGAGCCCGAGGACCTTCGCGGCGACTGCCTGCGCGACCGCCGCCGGTTCGAGCCGCGCCCACGCGTACTGGACGGCGGCGTGCACGACCACGCTCACGGGGCGCTCGGCGAAACGCCGCGCCAGCCCGGCGACCGCGGCGGCGTCGGTGATATCGCAGGCCACTACGTCGATTTCGGTAGGACCGAGCTGGCGCAGCGCGCGCAACCGCTCGGCCACGGCGCTTGTGTCCCCGCTGCGGTTCACCAGCGTGATCCGGCCCGCTCCGTCCCGGACGAGCTGCTCACAGAATTCCAGGCCGACGTATCCGGTTCCGCCCAGGATCAAGACCTCGCCGAGATCGGGCGGCGTCGACGCGCCGGACGGCTCGGCTCGGACGACGCGCTTGGCGTGCAACTTCCCGTCCCGCAGTGCGAGTTCGGGCTCGTCGAGCACATGGATGGCTTCGAGGATCTTGTCGGCCAGCCCGGCCGGATCCCGCGTCGCGGCGTCCGGCGGCAAGTCCAGGTGCCGGAAGGCGATGCCGAGATGATCCGGAGCAAGACTGCGGTACGCGGCGCTCACCGCCGAGTGACCCAGCGACGGGACGTCGTCCGGCCCGACCGCTTCCGCGCCGGTGGTCACCAGCCAACAGGCGCCGACGCCCGGGCCGAGCGCGGCCAGTCCTCCGGCGACCGCGGCGAAGTCGGCGAGTTCCGCTACCGCGCCCGCCTCGTCCGTGGCCACGGTCGGCGGTAGCAGCAGCACCACTGTGTCGGCCTCGGTGTCGGAGAAGCCTGCGCCGTGGCGCGGGGCCCGCGCGCGCAGCGCCGCCGCCAGTTCGTCGGCGCGGCCGTCGTGCCCGGCGAGCCGCACGGTCCGCGGCGCGCTCAGCGCGAGCCGGGACAGCTTTCTCCATTCTTCGCGCAGCCGTGCGGGAGGCGCGGTGATCGGGACCGGCGCTTGGGCACCCGACTGATACGGCGCCCACAGCCTTTTCGGGTTCATCACGGTGGACGGGAAATCACGCAGCGGCAGCACCGGCGTCGGATCAGGCGATCCGGTGCGCAGGGCCTGCCAGTCGTAGTGCAGGTCGTGCACCGCTACCTCGGCCAGGTTGCGGGTGAACTCGCCCAACCCGCTCGCGGTGCGCAGTGACGTCCCGACGATGCGGAAGTCGTGGGCGGCCGCCGCCCCGTCCGCGATCTGGGACAGGTTCTCCCGCAGCGCGGGCTGCAACGTCGGATGCTCGGCGATCTCGATGAAGGTGTCCACGTCGGCGGTCGCCGCGACGACCGCGCGATCGAAGCGAACCCGGTTGCGCAGATTCCAGTACCAGTAGTCGTGGTGGGTCAGCTCGGCGGTGACCGGAGCGCCGAGCGTTCCCCCATAGCAGGGGATCTGGCCGATCGTGAATGTCTTGCTGCTCAGTTCTGCCAGGGCCGACTGGAACTCGCCGCGCAACCGCGTCATGGCGGAGGTATGCGAGGGGAAGGACATCTGAATCTGTTTGGCGAACAGGCCTTGCGCGGTGGCCGTCGCCACGAGTTCCGCGATCGCCGCCTCGTCGCCGGAGACACCGGTCAGGTTCGGTGAGTTGACGAGGGAGACCTCCGCCCACCCCGAATTCCGGGCCAGCAGCGCCTCACACTCGTCGCGGCCCGCGCCGAGCACAGCCACCGCGTAGCCGTCCGAGAGGTCCCGTTCCAAGAGCTGGGCCCGGTGGGTGACGATCAGCACGGCATCGCGCAACGTCAGCGCTCCGGCGACGACGCAGGCGGCGAGTTCTCCTTGACTGTGCCCGATGGTCGCGGCGGGAAGCACGCCCGCCGCCCGCCACATGGCGGCCAAGCCGATCAGGTGGAACATGCGGGCAGGCTGTAGCTCCCAGAGCGTTTCGCCGTACTGCTCGCCGCTTCCGAGTAGATAGTGCACCGGCCGCGCATGGCCATAGTGCTCCTCGTGCACCGCCGCGCACTCGTCCACGACGGCGCGGTAGGCCGGCGAGGAGTCGTAGTACGGCTTGCCCATGCCGGGGCGCTGACTGCCCTGCCCGGGGAAGACGAATCCGGCGCGGCGCGCGGCGACAGCGCCGCCGGAGGTCACCACCGCGGGATGAGCGGTACTCTCCGCGACCGACCGCAGCGCGTCGAGCAGTTCGTCGCGCGTGCCGACCATGGCCAGCGCGCGATACCGGCGGGCGATCCTGGTGCGGAACAGGTGCTGCGCCAGCCGATCCGGATCCACCCGGGGATGGGCCTCGCAGTAGGCCGATATCGCGGCGGCCTCCGCGCGCAGCCCCTCCGCGCTGTCCGAGGAGAGCAGGACGGGAATGGCGCCGTCCGGCAGCCGGTATTCAGACATCGCCGTTCTCCTCCAGGACGGGCATTCCCACGATCGCGTGCGCGTTGGTCCCCGCCACCCCGAATGCCGACACCGCGCCATAGCGGACACCCTCGATCGGCTCCCACGGCGCGTACTTCGTGGCCAGCCGCAGGCTGGTGGCCTCCCAGTCGACGGCGTCGGTCGGGTTCTGGGCCCAGAGACTCGGCACGACGTGACCGTTCGCGCCGCACAGCAGCATCTTGATCAGGCCGAGCATGCCCGCCGCCGCCTGGGTGTGACCGATGTTCGACTTGACCGAGCCCAGCAGCGCGCCGTTCGCTCGCTCGGGTGCGCCGTACATCCGGATCAGCGCGGCGAGTTCGATCGGGTCGCCCACCGACGTACCGGTGCCGTGCCCCTCGACGAGTCCGATCTGTTCCGGGGACACGCGGGCCGCGCCGAGCGCGGCCCGGATCAGCCTTTCCTGCGCGTCGGCGCTCGGCACCGCCAGCGGAGCGCCCTTGCCGTTGTGGTTGACCCGCGAACCGAGCAGCCGCGCGTAGATCCGATGACCGAGTCGCCGTGCCCGTGACTCCGGTTCCAGCACCACCACTCCCGCGCCCTCACCCCACAGCGTCCCGGTGGTGCCCGCGGAGTACGCGCGGCAGTGGCCGTCGGTCGACAGCGCGTTGTTCTTCGCGAACTCGACGAACATGCCGGGCGAACCCATGACGCACACGCCACCCGCGAGCGCCCAGTCGCATTCGCCCGCGCGGATCGCCGCCGCCGCCTGATGGAGCGCGGTCAGACCCGCCGCGCACGAGGTGTCGACGCTGATCGAAGGACCGATCAGCCCCAGGCTGTGCGAGATCCGGCCGGCCACCGCGCCGAGCGTCGTGCCGGTCATCCGATATCCGCTGTGCTCGCTGACGCTCGCCATGCGCGGGCCGTATTCCAGCGGTGTGACGCCCATCCAGCACCCCGCCTCCTCGCCGTCCACGGCGCCGGGATTCAACCCGGCATCCTCGACCGCCCGCCATGCGACGCGCATCCCCACGCGCTGCTGCGGATCCATCGCCACGGCTTCGCGCGGCGTGATACCGAAAAAGGCCGCGTCGAATCGCGTTGCTTCGGCCAGAAATCCACCCGCGTCGCGCACATCGCTCCACCCGGCGTTCCGGCCGAGGGTGCGTAATTGTTCGATCGGCCATTCCCGGTCCCGGGGCAGTGGGCCGATGAGTTCCCTGGATTCGGTGAGCGCCGACCAGAATTCCGGTGGACTGTTTATTCCGCCGGGGGCCTCGACCCCGATTCCGACGATGACGATATGGTCTTCGTCCCCCGAAGCCGATCCTGACATGGTGAGCCTAACTGGAAAGAGCGGACTGTCCGGCGTCGGCGGCCGCTGAGGAAAGCAATTCCGCGACGCCGTCGATGTGGTCGTACAGGTAGAAGTGCCCGCCGTCGAAGAGCGTGACCGAGCCGCCCCGGCTGCTGTGCGCCGGCCACGGCCGCAGATCGGCGACGGTGACGAAATCGTCGTCGGCTCCGCCGATCACCTCGATCCGCGCGCCGATCCGCACGTCCGGACCACACGCGTAGGTGTCGAACGCGCGATAGTCGGCCTTGAGGACGGGCAGCGTCATTCGCATGATCTCGCGATCGGCGAGCACATCCGCGCCGGTGCCGTTCAGGGCGATGAGCCGGTCGAGCAGCGCCTCGTCCTCGGTGGGCAGCGGCTCGCTGTCGGCCACCAGCGCGGGCGCCACCGCGCTGGAGGCGCCGAGCAGCGCCACCGGCACACCGGCCGCCTCCGCCTGCCGGACGAACTCGAAGGCCACCATCGCTCCGACGCTGTGCCCGAATACCGTGATGGGAATGCCGCGGTGATACGGCGATTCGAGGAATTCCGCGAGCGCGCCCGCAGCGAGTTCGGCGAGATCGGCTGCCATCGGTTCGGCGGCCCGATCCTGACGTCCCGGATATTGCACGGCGACGACATCGAAATCAGCACTGAGCCGCTTGGACATGGTGCGGTAGGTGGAAGCGCCACTGCCCGCGTGCGGAAACAACACCAGTGGCGGCAGCGTTTCCGTGGCGGGCTTGTGAAACTTTCGAAGCCACCCAGGTTTTCTCGACATCCAACAGCTCCTACACATGACGCGGTGTCAGCGAAAAGTTCCCACGACCAGTCGAATTCGACCGCGGGCCGCTGCGGCCGAAAGCCACCCGTCCGGAACGGCCCGGCCTCGCCGACCACGTGAGGTTATCATAGGCTAACCTTACATTCATCCAGCAGGGCCACTACCGAACGGAGCTCGACAACCGATGAACCCGACCGAAACGCCTTATGTCATCGCGCGCGAGCTGACCGATATCTCCGATGAGCTGCGGGCCGTGCCCGCTCCGCCGATGCCCGCCCTCCCCGCACCGTTCGACATCCGCACGGCCGACGCGGACGGTGCCGACGCGGAGCTGCTCACCGAATGGATGAACCGGCCGCACTTGGTGGAGACGTGGGAACAACCGTGGCCCCTCGAACTGCGCAGGCAGAACCTGCGCGCGCAGCTGCTCGGGTCCTATTCCCGCCCATACATCGTCGGCTACGACTTCACCGCGGCCGGTCGGCCGGAACTGGGCCGTCGCGACATCGCCTACTTGGAGCTGTACCGCCCGGCCAAGGACGAGATCGCCCGCATCTATCACGCCGACCCCTACGACGTGGCCTTCCACCTGGCCACCGCTGACCCCGAGGCGATCGGCCGGGGTATCATGTTCTCTTTCGTCGAGGTCCTGGTGGCAGGCGTCTTCGAAGCGGAACCACACTGCCGCCGTATGGTGATCGAGCCCGATCACCGCAATGTCGCGGTCCGGCGCATGACCGAACGGTTCGGCGTTCCCAACCTCGGCGACTTCGACATCCGGCCGGATCGCCGGATCACGCTCTACTACCTCCCGCGCACCCCGGCGGACATCCCGGTCGCGCGGTAGTGCGCCGCGGCGTACGGCCGCGGCGCCGAGAGCGTGGGCGCTCACCCGAGCGCCCGCGCGACGGCCACCGCCGGATGCGCACCGGACCGCCGCGTGACCGGTTGCAGTACGCGATCGGAAAGTTCGCCCAGGCAGCTCAGATTCGGGAATCCGGGCCCCTGTGCCACCCCGGCCAGATTCGGCAGATAGAGCTTGGTGTCCATCCCCGACACCGCGAGGTCGTAACCGATCGATACCTCGATCCGCTCCTGGGTCGGCCTGCCGCCGACCGCGAGCTCCAGCAGATCCGCCGCGTCCTGATCGAAGAGGTCCAAGAACCAGAGCGGCTGTCCGCCAGTGGCATCGATGACCAGGTCGAAAGTATGCGTTTGATCCGGACGCCGCTCGTTGCGCAGCGTCAGCGCCACCCCGTCGCCCTGCTCGGCGACGCGGACGGCGCGACCCTGCAGATGATGCACGCGACTGTCGCCGAGCAGGCTCTCCTGCACCCGTACCGAGAAGACGCCGCGATCGGTGCGGCGGATGACGTCCCGCCGTTCCTGGACGGTCAGTCCCGCCCATTTGACCGGATCGCTGAACAGCGAGTTCTCGAAATAGCTTTCGCCACGCGTGTAGATGGTCGCCATCGGCGAGATCACCGAGATCGACAGCATGCCGTGACGCACCAGTTCGTCCAACGCGGAGCCCGCGGTCTCGCCGCCGCCGATCACCGCGACGCGCGAGGACACCGGCAGGCTGCGACGCCCGGCCAGATCCCAGAATTGCGCGATGCTCAGCACGCGCGGATGGTCGGCGAGGGTTTTGGTGCTCGCGCCCGGGCCGGTGATCATCAGTCCGGCCGCGTCCAATCGGACCGCGCTGCCGTCGGGATCGGTCGCGGTGACCAGCCAGCCGTCTGCGGTCGCGCCGATGGAGCGCACTGTGCCCGAAACGAGGTGGAGATCGATCCGGTGCGCCACCCACTGCAGATACTTGGCCCAGACGTGGTGGGCCGGATTCGGGCGTCCTCGATCTATCCACTCGGCATAGGTGCCCTGCTCGATCAGGAACGAGGTCCAACTGTAGGCCATCATGGCCGCGTTGATCTCCTGGTTGCGTCCACGCGCCCAGGTCGAGTGGTACGGAAAGCCGATGTCCTTCTCCGGGCTGGTGCCCAGCCGGTGCCTGCCGTCGGTCCAGCCGCCGCTCGGCAGCCAATTGCCGCCGACCGCGTGCGCCTCGACGACCACGACCCGAGGAGCGGGCAGGCCGAGCGTGCGCAGTACATGCGCTTTCGACGCGACCGCAAGGGCTTTCGGACCAGCTCCGATGACCAGAAGCGTTTCCACCGGTTCTCCACTCTCTCCGACATCCCGCGGCTTCCCGCCGAGTGCGCGGGTCCGCTCCCGCGCCGACAACCAGAATCCGTCCAGATCATGTTTGCATAGGCTTACCTTATATTGCACACTCGTACCCGACCAGAGCGGTGACACTCACACCCGCGAACGATTGGATGAACAAATGACCTCCCCGAACAAGACATTCACCCGACTGGCCGCGACGGCGGTCGCACTCACCGCCGCACTCGTCGGCGCGGCGGGCACCGTTGCGCCCGCGGTCGCGGCGCCCTTGGTCGCACCCCTGCACGCCCAGGCCCCCGGCGCCGGTGAGCTGACCGCCAAATTGCGCGTGGCCATCAACACCGGCGCCGCGCGCAGCACGCGAGCGGCGGAACTGGAATCCGGCGACGCCGGCGTCGCCACGATGGACAAGATCGCGGGCCTGCTCGCGGTCTCCCCGCCGAGCCTGCGCTACAACGTGGTCAACCCGTCGACCTCCGGCGACCGGATCGACGCGCAGCTCGTGATCACCACCGAGGGTTACCCGGACTTCACCTACGACGTCTCGTGGAAGCAGATCGACGGCTATTGGAAGCTGACCCGCCAGGCGGAATGCAGCCTCGCCTCGGCGCTCGCGCTGTCCTGCTGAACCAGAACCCTTGCCATCCGCGATTTCCGGCGGGAACGAACCGTTGAGTGTCGCGCGACCGCACCTACAGTGCGCGACATTCAACTTTCGTTAGGCTAACCTTAGTGCCATGGGTAAAGGCTTGAACGGTCTGATGGTCAAGGCGTGGGGTGGCAACGACTACCGGCTCACCGTCACCTCGACCGAATACGTCACGGACAAATACGTGCGACTCGGCTTCACCGCGGGCGGGCTGCTCGCCGAGCACCCGGTGCACCCCACCCAGTGGATCCGCGGCTGGTTCCCGGACGGCGACAGCGGCAAGTTGCAGCAGCGTGGCTACACGCTGGTCGACCCCGATCCGGACGGCGACCGCTTCTCGATCGAGTTCGCGCTGCACGACGGGCCTGCCGCCCGATGGGCCCAGAACGCCTCGGTCGGTGACGAACTCGACGCCTCCGTACTCGGCTCGAATTTCCAGCTGCCGGAGTCCGCACCGGGCGAATACCTCATCTTCGGCGACACCGCCTCACTGCCCGCGATCAACTCGCTGCTGGACGCCATCGGAGACACCCCGGCGCGGGTCTGGCTGGAGTGGCAGTACGAATCCGACACCACGATCCCGCTGCGCAACAAACCCCACCACCAAGTGACGTGGGTGCAGCGGATCGATGACGGCAGATTGCTGCGGGAAGCGGCACAGGAACTCGCCTGCCCGACAGACGCGTTCGCCTGGGTCGCCTGCGACGGGCACACCACACGCTCGATCGTCAAGAGCTTCAGAACGATCCACAATCTGCCCAAAACGGCGATCAAATCCCAGGCCTACTGGAAATAAGGCTCCCACCGACGCCGCACCGCCTCCACGCGGTGCGGCGTTTCCGATTCAGAAGCCGCCGACCAGTCGATCGACCCGGACGCGACGATCAGCCGATTCACCGGCGGCAGCGGTGGACCCGGAAAACACCGCGGCGCTGCTTCTCGCTCACGATGCGAGCCGGCCGGTGGACGCGCCCGCCGCGGGCCACCGGCTGTCCCGGCGTCCACGGCGACCTCGTCCGCCGACCGGCTCGATTCGCGCTAGGTGGCGACCGGTTCCAGATGCCAGCCCGCCGCGCGGGATCGCTCGTTCCAGAACGCGGCGTACCGGCCGTCCAGGGCGAGCAGTTCCGCGTGGGTACCGCGCTCGATGATCCGGCCGCCGTCCACGAACAGGATCTGGTCGGCGTGGGCGATGGTGGCCAGCCGGTGCGCGACCACGATCACCGTTTTGTCCTTGGTGATCTCGTGCATGCCGCGCACCACGAGCGCTTCACTGTGCGGATCCAAGGCACTGGTCACCTCGTCCAGCAGCACGATCGGCGCGTCCTTCAGCAGCGCCCTGGCGATCGAGACCCGCTGGCGCTCACCGCCGGACAGCGCCGTGCCGCCCTCCCCGACCCGGGTGTCGTAGCCCGCGGGCAGACGGTCGACGATCTCGTCGACTCGCGCCGCCACCGCCGCGCGACGCACCTCGTCGTCACCGGCCTCCGGCCGGCCGATCCGGATGTTGTCCGCCACCGATTGATCGAACAGGTAGACGTTCTGGAAGACCAGCGACAGCTGGCTCAGCAACGTCGCCGACGGCTGGTCGCGTACGTCGTGCCCGCCCACCGACACTCGTCCCGAATCCACGTCGTAGAACCGGGCGGCCAACCGCAGCACGGTCGTCTTGCCCGCGCCGCTCGGCCCGACGATGGCCGTGGTGGTGCCCGCGGGCACGCTGAACGTCACGTTGGACAGCACCGGCTCACCGGGACGGTATCCGAAACTCACGTCATCGAACACCACCGACGGCGCCCCCGGCGTAACGGCCGACTCCGCCTCCGGCAACACCGGTTCGTTCAGCAGTTCGGTGATCCGGTCCGCGGCCGTGCCCGCCGAGCGCAACGCGGTGCCCAATTGCGCGGCTTGGTTGAGCGGTTCGATGAACCGGGAGCTCACCGCGATGAGCGCGATCGCGGCGGCGGCGGAGACGGCGCCGTCGGTCACCCGCGCCACCGCGACGTACACCAGCACCAGGAACACGGCCTGCACGAAGAGCGCGAACAAGATCAGGCCTGGCACGCTGGCGAACACCATGCGCGACCCCGCCGAGCGCTGTCCGGCCAGCGCGGCGTCGAGCGCGCGGTTGCCCGACCCCACCGCACCGAACGCGCGCAACACCGGCTGGGCCTGGGCGAATTCGATGACGCGCGAGTCGGCCTCGGCCGCCGCCGCGTGCATCCGCCGATCGGCGCCGAGGTAGGCGCGATTGGCCAGACCGTTCACCAGGTAGAGCACCGGCGCGGCGAGCAGCATGGCCACCGCGATGCGCCAGTCGACCAGCAGCATGCCGACCGCGACCGCGAGCGGGACGATGACACCGGTGAGGATCTTGGCCAGCAAGTAGGCGACCAGACCTTGCAGCTCCCGCACGTTGTCGACCAGCAACCGCCCCAGCGGCCCGGCGTCATGGGTCTCGAACCAGCCGAGGGGCAGCGCGTTGAGGTGGTCCCCGAGCCGGGTCTGCAATCCGCGCTGCATGCCGATACCGACGCGCAGGCCGATCCCCGCTTGCAGATAGCCGAATACCACCACGCCCGCCACGGCGGCGAGCATGCCGAGCGCCCAGAGCCAGGCGCGGCCGAGATCGTCGTCGAACAGCGCCGTCAGGACCGGGACCAGCAGCAGATACGCCGCGGCCTGACTGAGGGCCTGCGCCACGATCGCGGCGAACAACCTCGGTGTCAGCCGGGCGAATTCGGCCGGAACCAGGTCCAGCACCTTGCGGATCATCGGGCACCCTCCACACTGTCGACGAGGGCGATCTCGCCCAGCGCCGCTTCGTTGATCTCCCACAGCCGCTGGTAAGCGCCGCCCGCGGTGACGAGACTCGCGTGGTCGCCCTGCTCGACCAGCCGTCCCCGCTCGAGCACCAGGATCCGGTCCACCCCCGTGATGGTGTGCAACCGGTGCGCGATGACCAGCACCGTGCGGCCCGCGACCAGGACCGCCAGCGCGTCCTGCACCGCCGCTTCCGATTCCGGGTCGGCGAAGGCGGTCGCTTCGTCCAGCACGAGGACGGGGGTGTCCGCCAGCAGGGCGCGTGCGATCGAGAGCCGTTGCGCCTCGCCACCGGACAAGGTCGCGTCGACGCCGAGCTCGGAGTCGTAACCACGCGGCAGCGCCACGATGCGTTCGTGGATCTGCGCGGCGCGGGCGGCCTGTTCCACGGCGGCGTCGTCGGCGTCGGGCCGGGCCAGGCGCAGGTTCTCCCGGATGCTGCCACGGATCAAACGGACGTCTTGGAAGACGAATCCCACCGTTCGGTAGAGCTCCTCGCTCGGGAAGTCGCGAATATCGCGGCCGCCGATGGTGATCCGGCCCGACCCCACGTCGTAGAAGCGGGGAAGCAGTTTGGCCAGTGTCGACTTGCCCGACCCGCTCGGGCCGACCAGAGCGGTGATGGTGCCGGGAACGAGCTCGAGGTCGATATCGTGCAGCACGTCGTGGCCGGAGCGATAGCCGAAGCCGACCCCTTCGAACCGGACCAGTCCGGCGGGCGCGGATTCCGGTTCGGCGGGAGCCGGCGCCCCGGTGCTCAGTTCGGGCGTCTGTTGCAGCTCGTGCAGGCGCTGCGCGGCCACCGCGGCGGCACGCAGCGCCTGCGCGCCGTAGCCGAGACTGAGCAACGAGCTGCCCAGGCCGAGGCCGACCAGCAGGAACGGCAGCACATCCAGCGGCTCGATCCAGTCCAGGCCGACGGCGCCCAGACCGGCGACGACCACGACCAGCATGACGAACACCGGGGTGACGACGATGTCGGAGGCGGCCTGCACCTTGATGATCGGCGTCTTCAGCCGGTCGAGGCTGCGCGCCTGGTGCTCGACGGCGTCCTGGAAGACGCTGTGCGCCTTGCCCGCCTGACCGAAGGTACGCACTACCTGGATGCCGTCGACGAATTCGATGGCCGCTTGCTTGGTGGCCTGCTCGGCGCGCGTGTAGACCACGTAACGGTCCCGGCCGTCGCGGTCCATCATCCGGCTGTAGAGCACCGCGTAGGCCAGGATCGGCAGCAGCAGCACGACGGCCAGCCGCCATTCGACGGTGACCAGGTATCCGAGGGTGATCAGCGGAACGGTCACCGCGCCGACGAACTCCAGGCGGGCGTGGGCCACCAGGTAGTGCAGCGCCTCCACGTCGTCCTGGAGGTACTTCTTCACCTCGCCCGAGGTCCGCTCACCGAACCAGCCCAACGGCACCCGGGTCAGCTTGGCCGCCAGTGCCCGGCGCACGGCGAGCTGATAGCCGGCGTCGACCAGGTGCGTCCAGGTCAGCGCCGCGGCCTGCAACAGGGCCCGCCCCACCAGCACCAGCACCGCGATCGTCAGCAGGCGCCACGCCCGGTCGGTGTCCGCCTGGTCCCGCAGCAATTCGCGGCAGGCCGCCACGATCAGCACGAAGGGCGCGACCGCGCACACCGACGCGACGACCATAATGAGGCTCGCGACGGTCAACGGGCCACGCACGGGCGCGAGGATCTCTCTGCGCGCTTGCGCCTCCTGCTGCTTGCGTTCCTTCAGCACCGACTTCGGCGGCCGGTTCCCCGTCTGCGCCGCCGGCAGCGGCGCGACCTCTACCGTCATCTGACCTCGTCTCTCGCGGCATCCGTCTCTGGAATCGCCCTATCCTCACACAGCGACGCTCAGTAAGAAAGGTTAGCCTAAGTTATCTTGGCCCGTGCGATCGTCGGGGCCGGTCCGCACCCGGCGCAGTGAATTCCGCCAGGTCCGGCCACATGCCGCCTGCTCACCGAATTCGCGGCCGAACTCGAAGACGTTGCGCCGCAGCGGACAAGCCCTGGCTACCCGCCTACCGGCCGTTGCCCTTCGGGACATATTTCGTCCATGTGCGAAAACTGACGGGAAACCCATGGTTTTCGAACTTCCGACGCGCCGGGGAAGCTCCGCGAACGGGGGCCGTATACTGGTCTGATAGCTCATGCGCATCGCTGTTTTCGAGTGCAAGCGAAACCATTGGACGCGCAGGAGTACCGATATGTATGGCTACCGATATGTATGGCACGGAGTTGTTTTCGGTTCTGTCGAATTGCACGAAGGACCCCGGCGAACTCACCACGGGCCGAGCGCATCGCGCCATGCAGGTGCACCTGGATTACAGCGTGCAGATGTGCCGGGTCCGGCGGCGCGCACGCCGGAGGCTGGTCGAGGCCGGGTTGATGGCGCTCGACGAGCGGGCGACGCCGTGACCGCGTCCGCGATGAGCGCCCCGCGTTCGCGCCTTCGGACGCCGGTGCGCGCCGTCAGGAGGAATCGTCCCCGCCACGGAGGTGTTGTCTTCGTCATGACCGCAACGGCATCCGATCGATCCGCCAGCCCTGTCGTCGACACCGACACCGAATTCGGTGCGAAAGTCGCCGAACGCCTCGGCCGCGAATCCGTCCTCTGGCTGACCACCGTCGGCCCCACCGGCACACCGCAGCCCAACCCCGTCTGGTTCCAGTGGCGCGACGGCGAGTTCCTCGTCTTCAGCAAGCCCGCCCAGCCGAAGATTCGCAACATTCGGCGCAACCCCCGGGTCTCGCTGAATCTCAACAGCACCGCGACCGGCGGCGACGTCGTCGTGCTCACCGGCACGGCCCGCGTCGTCGACCAGCGGCCCAGCGCGGAGGAGATCGACGCGTTCACGAAGAAGTACGCCGACGGCCTGCGCTCGATCGGCATGACCGACGAGCAGTTCTACGCCGAATACTCCGTCGTCCTGCGCATCACCCCGGATCGGCTGCGCGGATTCTGACCCCGATGACGTTCGCGCCGCCGCCGCCCACCGCCGCATGGCGGCACCGCTTCGCCCGCGACGGATTCGAGGTGGCGTATTTCCGCGTCACCGAGCAGGGCGTGCTGATCGACGGCTGCACCACGGCCGTCGAAGGCGGCGCGGCGTGGGTGGTGGACTACCGGATCGCGCTGGACACCGAATGGCGCACACGCCGGGCCCAGGTGGCGATGCGTAAACCCGGTGGCTGGAACACCCTGGTGCTGGAGTGCGACGGCGCGGGGTCCTGGCTGCTGGACGGGATGCCCGCGCCATTGCTCGACGGCTGCCTGGACGTGGACCTGGAGTCCTCCGCGCTGACCAACGCCCTGCCGGTGCACCGGGCCGCGCGGGAGGTCGGCGACGGCATGGACGCGCCCGCGGCGTACGTCTACGCCTCCGGCGCCGCGGTCGGCCGGTTGGAACAGCGCTACCTCCGCACGGCGGACGGCGAGCACGGACCGCGGTTCGAGTACGCCGCCCCCGAATTCGACTTCCGCTGCACCCTGGACTACGACAAATCGGGCTTGGTGCTCGAGTACCCGGGCATCGCGTCCCGCGCCCACTGAGCCCCAGGCCTCGGACAACGCCGGTCCCGCCTGCCGTTAGGGTCGGTAGCGATGAGAAGGCGGCAACAACCGCCGTTGCCGAAACGGCACGGCTTGGACCCGGCCCGGCTGCGACTACCGGAGCAGGGCGATTGGGCGACCATCCGGGACCATCTGGTGGAGCGTCTCCCCCGGGTGCCCGCGACGCGGATCGACGAACTGTTGCACGCGGGTGGCATCGTCGACCTCAGCGGGCCGATCGCTCCCGACGCACCGTACGTGCCCGGCGGTGCGGTCTGGTTCCATCGCGATCTGCCCGAGGAGACGGTGGTGCCGTTCGACATCCCCGTCGTGCATCGCGACGACGACCTCCTGGTGGTGGACAAGCCACATTTCCTGGCCACGATTCCGCGCGGTCAGCACATCCTGCAGACCGCGCTGGTGCGGCTGCGCCGGGAGCTGGACCTCCCCGACCTGGTCCCGGCGCATCGGCTCGACCGCGTCACGGCGGGGCTGGTGCTCTTCGTGATCAATCCCGCCCGCCGTGGCGCGTACCAAACCATGTTCCACAAGCGCACCGTGCGCAAGGAGTACGAGGCGATCGCCCGGTTCGATCCCGATCTCGCGCTGCCCCGCGTCGTGCGCAGCCGGATCATCAAAGAGAAGCAGGTGCTCGCGGCGCAGGAGGTCCCGGGCGAACCGAACGCGGAGACCGAGGTCGAACTGCTCGAGCACCGCGACGGGCTCGGCCGCTACCGGCTGCGCCCGCACACCGGCCGGACCCACCAGTTGCGGCTGCACATGAACAGCCTCGGCATCCCGATCCTCGGCGACGACTTCTACCCGACGCTCACCGACAAGCCCGTCGACGACTTCACCCGGCCGCTCCAGTTGCTGGCCGCCTCGCTCGAGTTCACCGATCCGGTCACCCGCGAGTCGCGTCGTTTCGAGACCAGTCGCACCTTGCAGGCCTGGACCGACCCGCACGGGTGGGCCGGCTGACGGCTGCGGGAGCAGCGCCCGTCCGTTGGCGCGGGTAGCGCCGTCTCGCCATGATCGCCCGGCGCAGCGGTCTGCGCGCGACGGCGGCGAAAACGTGATCGATCCGGCAATAAGGGCGGGAGCCGTGGTGAACGTGTTCCTCTTCCGTAGACTCGGCCGGGATGTCTGAGCCGGACCTAGCAGCCCCGACCCATCCGCGCCGCAAACTGCACGCCTACGTCGACGTCGCCGTCGTAGTGATCGTCCTCGCGGGCACCAATCTGATCGCGCATTTCACCACCGCGTGGGCGAACATCGTGACGGTGCCGGTCGCGGCGATCGTCCTCCTCGCGCTGATGCGCAGGCGCGGTCTCGGCTGGTCGGAACTGGGTCTCTCACCCCGCCACTGGCGGCGCGGTTCGCGCTACGCCCTCGCGGCGGTGGCGGTGGTCCTCGCGGTCGTCGCCATCGGTGCGGCGCTGCCGCTGACCCGCCCGTTCTTCCTGGCCGATCGCTACGCGACCATCTCGGGCGCGCTGATCGCCTCGATGATCGTCATCCCGCTGCAAACCGTGATCCCCGAAGAGCTGGCCTTCCGCGGCGTGCTGCACGGCACGCTGCACCGCGCCTACGGTGCGCGCGGCGTCTTCGCGGCGGGCTCCCTGCTGTTCGGGCTCTGGCACATCGCGTCCTCGCTCGGCCTCACCTCCGGCAACCGCGGCCTGAGCGGCTTCATCGGGGGCGGCGTGGCCGGGCAGGTCATCGGAATCCTGCTCGCCGTCATCGCGACGGCCGCGGCGGGCATGGTGTTCACCTGGCTGCGCCACCGCAGCGGCAGCCTGCTCGCCCCGATCGCCCTGCACTGGTCGGTCAACAGCGCGGGAGCCCTGGCGGCCGCCGTCGTCTGGCACACCACGCTCGGTTAATTGGCCGCGACTTCGTCGCGGCGTGTTCGCGGCCCCTCTGTGGCTCGCGTGTGCGCGACCGCCGCTTGCTCCTTCGTCGCGTACGCGGCGGCCGCGCACACGCGAGCCGGGCCGCGAACGGCGGATGCTCGATCTCGCTACGCTCGAAAGACGTGGATCAGGCGATCCGGGCGCGTCAGCGGGGAACTCCGGACCCATCGCTCACAGGGTCGGTAGATAGTTTCCGTCCAGACTCGGCCGGTCCGTTCTCACAGACAGGCTGGGCCGGTCAGTCTCACAGAGTCAGTGCCGTCCGGCGGACATCCGGACCGGGCGCCGGGCCGCGAACGGCGCATGCTCGATCCGCTCGGCCCGCAAGACGACGATTGTGGCGAGCGGGCGTGTTGGTTGTTCGACCAAGGGCGCGGGGCGTGCGGGGCCGGAACTCATAGCGGGGGATTCACTCTATTGCTCCGCGAATTCGAACTGAGTTTCGACACGCGGAGGGCGCCGACAAAAGCGCCGCTCATCCGGATATTCCAGCCAGACCATGAATTTCGCCTGTTCGGCGTGTCGCCTTCGGCATGGAGAGCGCCACGTTGACCACGGGAAGAGCTCGGTTTAGTCTCACTCCGATCACACATATGTTCGAGCAATCATGTCTCCACCACCCGACATGACACCTGCTCTTGGGAAGGCTCGCGATGCCCGACGAACCCTCGAACGGTAGTTCCGAGATTGCCGCGTTGGCACAGCAGGTCGAGACCGCGCGGGGGAAGTTGCCCCTGCAGCTCGATCCGGCCCTGCTGGAGGTGCTGTCCGAACGCGAGATCGCCGCCGAGCGCGAGCTCGCGGAGTGGATTCGCGCGCAGCGGCGCACCCAGCGGCGCCGGGAGATCGAGGCGGAATTGGCCGCCGAGCAGCGTGATCGCAAGTCGGCGGCCGCGTTGCGCCGCTCGGAGGAGGCCGACGCCCGCTGGCACCGGCGGGCTCTGGCCGCCCGGCGGCGGGCGTCCAGTGAGGACGCGCGACTGGCCCAGCTCTACCGCCGGGCGGAATGGTCCTCGCGCGCCTTGATCGCCGTCGTCGTGCTCGGCATGGTGTGGGCCGGCGTCAACGTGCAGCACAATCTGGTGCCCAGCGGCGACATGTCCGATCCGTTGTACTGGTTGAGCTACGGCATCGAGGCGATGATCTCCATCCCGATCATCACCATCATGGTCGCGGCGACCACGGCCGCCAAGTGGGGTCGGGAGCTGGCGCGCGGCAAGGTGATCTTCTTCGAGGCGGCCCTGCTCGGCACGACCGTCGCACTCAACACCGGCCCGCATCTCGCCGCAGGCGACCTCGGCCGCGCCGCGGAATACGCGATCGCCCCGGTGATGGTCGGCGTCGTGATCTGGTTGCACGCCTGGGTTTCCGCGCGGTACGCGGTGCTGATCGACGGTGCGCCGGTGATCGAGCGCGACCGGCGGATGATCCATCTCGATGCGCAACCGGGCATGCCGGAAGCCGAGGGACATCACTCGCTCGAGGCAGCGGCGACCAACCGTCGCAGTCCCTGGGAAGGCGACACCTACACCGCACCGGTCAGCGATAACCGTGCGGCGCACCACGATGCGGGCTCCGGAACGGAAGTCGGTCATCGAGGTGACGTCCACGGTCTCGGCCGGCCGACCTCCGTCCACCGCACGATCGTGGGCACCGGATCCGCACCTCGGGACCGAGGGACATCCGAAACGCCTTTCACGCAACGCGCTACGCGGGCAGAGTCCGCGAACTCGAGCGCAGCCACCTCCCACCTCGACCACGGAAGGCTGCCGACCCACGGTCACGCAGTCGACTCGCCGATCAACGGCCGCCCACACACCGCCGACCGCGCCTTCCTCGCTGCCGCGAGCCATCGAGATGGCGAGGACGGGGGCGACTCGAATTCGACTGATATCCGCTCCGCCAACGGTCACGCCGTCGAGTCGCTGATCAACGGCCACTCCATCGATGTCGACCGCACCCCGCTTACGCCGGTGGATGACCAGGACGGCGAAGCTCCCGCGCCGTCCACTGCTCCGGGCCGGACCGATGCTCGCCCGACCAACGGGCACGCGGTCGAGACGCCGATCAACGGCCACGCGGTCGACCCTGGTGCCGCGTTACACCGAGCTCCGAACGGCCGCCCGGTCGATAGCACTACCAACGGGCACACCCGAGACCTGTCCACGAACGGCCACGCCCTTCCGCCGATCGAGAACAACATCAACCAGTTGCCTGTCAACGGAAACGCGCACCCGCGCATCAACGGACACACGGTGCGCCCAGCCACCAACGGCCACACTGTTGCCGATGCCGCACAGCCCTTGCAGGTCGACGAGAACATCGTGCGCCCCAGCACGAACGGCCACATCACCGCGTCCCCCACGAACGGCGATGCACACACGCACGGCGATGCACAAGCGGCCAGCGGTCACGCCGCCGAGACACCCGCCGACATTGCTGCGCAAGCCCTTCCGCTCGGCAAGCACACCGCTCGCGCCGCCGAAGACCACCCGACCGCTCCCAACGGATACCGTGGTCAGTCGGTTGTCAGTAGCGAAGTGACGACTCCTTCCCAGATTTCTCCTGCCACCTTCGAGGAGGGAGTCTCGAACCGGGCGGAAGCGCCTGAGTTCGAGAGCCCGCAGCCGCGTTTCGAATCCACGCGATCCGCGGCACAGCAGATCTCGCTCGCCGACCTGAACGACGGCCTGGAATTCGTTGAGCACGCTCGGACGCGAGCGAACGGTGCGGCATCGACGCACGCTGCGGTCAACCGAGGCGAACGCTCGATCGATCGCGCGCATCGCGGAGACGACACCGCCCGGCGTCCTGGCCCCACCGAACCCATGCCCACGCCGACATCCGCCGACACCGCCGCACAGGTGCACCCGAACGCCACCGCCCCGCGCGCGGCGAAACGCGGAAAGTCGGCGAGCGCCGAGCAGAACGACCGCTCCGCCGACGCGGAGAGCGAACAACTGGCCCTCGAGGAAACTCCCGAGCTTTCGCACCCGCGCGTCGAACCGATGCCGATCCTCGAGGACGACGACGAGGACGACGAATTCCCCGCCGAAAAAGAGGAAGCCGACACCGACGACGACGAAATCTCCGCGCTCGCGCGGGCCATCGCCGACCGCCGCCTGTCCGACCTCCCCATCGAGGAGGTCAGAGAAATCCTGACCCTCGCCGACCAGGGCGGCACCACCCCCGCCATCGCCAACGAACTCGGCGTCCCCCGCTCGGCGGTCACCCGCGTCCTGGACTCGGCCCTCAAAGTCCACCGCCCCTACGCCACCATCGGCTGACCGCCGCGGGCCCGAACAGAACCTAATCCGGTTGGCCGAAGCGCAGGACATTGCCGAAGGGGTCGGTCAGGTCGAATCCGGGCCCTCCCGGTCCCGGTTCGGGTAGGCCGGGTTCGGCGTAGCGGTACTGCTTCGCAGCGAGTTCGGTGTGCAGCGCGTACACGTCGTCGACCGGAATCCACACGACCGTGCCCGGTGTGCCGTCGCCGTGGTGTTCGCTCAGGTGCAGGCGCAGTCCCGCCCGCGAAACCTGCGCGTAGAGCGGGAAGTCTGCGCCGAACCGGTGTTCCCAGTCGAGCTCGAGACCGAGGTAGTCCCGATAGAACTCGTAGGCCTCGGCCACATCGAAGATGCGCAGCACGGGTACCGGCGCGGATAGGCGAATCCTCTCGTTCCTCACTTCCTGATTGTGCTGCATCACGATGCTCCCCGGCCCACGAATGATCGCGAGGTGGCAGCCCACCCCCATGCTGCCGAGCGGGCGGCCTACCGGCAGGCGGAAGTCACCGCGCCGCCCTCGCCGCGTGCGCGCAGGTAGCGCTCAGCCGACACCCCGCGCGGGCAAGGTGGTTCGCAGCTCTGGTGGAGCTTCGACAGACCGCGCGCGTGCTCCTCGTCCTCGGGCATGTTGCCGTCGTCGCAGTAGTCCTGCACCCATGAACGCCGAATCGTCATCGGTGCTCGTCCTCCAGCCGCGCGAAGATCTCGCGTGCCGGTACGGATTCGTCCGGCTCACCGCCGAGGTCGAGTAGCCAAGGCAGCACCCAGAACACGAGTATCAGCAGTCCGCCGACGGCGGCCATGACGATGAGGACGGTGGCGAGCTCTACGGTCATTCGATGACCTTTCGGCGTGTCGTGTCGTGGTTGGCGGGCACCCGACGCCGGGGACTCGGGACTCAACCCGACGCCGGGGCCTGCGGATACTTTGGCCTGGGTGAACCCCTGCGAAGCGGCACATCCTGTGTCACCGTGGAGACATGGACGATGCCGGGATCGGAGAACGTACCGCCAGAGCTCGCAAACTCACCCGGCTCACACAGCAACAGCTCGCGCAGAAGGCGAACGTCTCGGTGTCGCTGCTCCGCAAAGTCGAACGGGGCGCCCGCCCGGCCTCGCCCGCGTTCATCGCAGCCGTGGCCGGAGCACTCGGGGTCGACATCGAGAATCTGACCGGGCAGCCCTACACCCCGGCGCGCGACGATGCCGGAGCTCACGCCACCATTCGCGAGTTGCGCCAGAAGATACTGGCGTTCAACGACGAACCATTGAGCGCGCCGATCACCTTGAAAGAGCTGGCCGCAGCACTGCATCGGGTGCAGGAGAGCAGACGGCGCGGCCGGTACGGCGACCACATCGCCGAACTGCCGGACGTGATCCACGGTTTGCACGCCCTCGCGGCCGACGAGCCTTCCGAGCGTCGTCTGGAGAGGACCTATGCGACGCTCGCCTACGCCTACAACAGCGCGTCGTCGGTGGCCTACCGATACGGCTACCTGGACCTCGCCGCGTTGGCCGCTGAGCGCTGTGTATGGGCGGCGGAACGCAGCGGCGACCCGGTTTGGCCGATCGCGGCGGAATACCATCGCGCGCTGATCCTGCTGTACTCCGGCTCGTACGCCGGCGGTCTGCGGATCATCGCTCGCGCACAGACCGCCGGCGAGCAGCTGCCCACGACACCGGAAGTCCTCGCGGTGCGGGGCGCATTACACCTGCGGGGGTCGATACTGTCGGCCCGTGCGCTCGACGCCGACGCCGCCGACACGCATCTGCGGGAGGCCCGCCGAATCGCCGAGACCATCGGTTCCGCGCAGTGCCAGGAGTACGGAACCGGGTTCCACTTGGCGAACGTCGATATCCATTCCGTTTCTGTACCCGTCGAGTTGTCCGATGGCACGACAGCGGTTGCGCGTGCCGAGCGGATTCGGCTACCGGCATCGGTCACGCCCTCCCGCGCCGGGCATCACTGGATCGATGTGTCCCGCGCGTGGTTGCTCCACGGGGACAAGCAGCGCGCTCTCACCAGTCTCGACCGAGCACGCCGGATCGCACCAGGGCTCACACGTAACCACCCGCAGGTGCACGAGACCGTCCGTGTGCTGGCGCACGCACGACGCGGAACAGACTCCTTGGCCCGGTTCGCGAAATGGGCAAACGTCAAGATTTGAAGTAAGAAAAGAGCTGTACACCCGATGAATTCGGGTGCACAGCTCTATCCGGAGTTACTCAACCGCGAGCGCCGGTGTCGAATACCACGGTCCGGCTCAGTTCTCGCCGACCGAAGTCCCGACGACCTCGTGCGCCTCCGCTCGCGCCCCACCAGGCTTCTCGTCCCCATGCCCCGGCCACCACGCCTTGTGTCCGATGAGCGCCGTGAGCGCGGGGGTGAAGAACATCGCCATGACGAAGGCCGCGATCGCGATGCCCACCGAGATGGCGAAGCCCATCTGTGCGAGGACGTTGTTGCCGGCGAGCATCATCGACGCGAACGTGCCCGCCAGGATCACTCCGGCCGCCGCGATGGTGGGGCCGGTGTGCCGCACGGCCAGCGCCGCGGCCTGTTTCGGCTCGTTGCCCTCGCGCGCCTCTTCCCGCAGCCGGGCGACCATGAGGATGTTGTAGTCGGTGCCCAGCGCGACCACGAACAGGTACATGATCACCGGCAGCGTGAAGATCAGGCCGGTCTCACCCCGGAAGTGCTGGAATACCAGCACCGCGGCGCCGAGCGTGGCGGCGAAGCCGAGGAACACCGACGCCATGAGGTACCACGGCGCGACCAGGCTGCGCAGCAACAGCCCCAGCACGATCATGATGAGGATCGCCGCCACCGGGAACACGATCGAGTAGTCCCGCGCCATCGCCTCCTGGAAGTCGACGAACACCGAGGTCAGACCACCTACGGCGGCGGTCGTACCGGCGGGCGCCGCTGCGTGCGCGGTATCGCGCAGCGGGCCCTCGACGGTGTTCAGCGCGGCATCCGACTCCGGCGCGGCATCCAGCGTCACCGCGAAGTCGGCGATCGTCTTGTCCGCGGACAATTTCGGCTCGGCCACCTGTCCCACACCGGGTACCCCGGCCAGCGCGTTGCGGTAGGCGCTGAGCTGCTCGGCGGTCAACGCTCCGTCGGACTTCAGCAGAACGTCCGAGGGCTGGGTGGTCCCGGCGGGCAGGCCCTTGACCAATTCTTTGCTGTAGACGACGGATTCCGAGGCCTGCGAAGTCGATCCGGAGCTCAGATCGAATGTCGGATGGAAGCCGAACGCGAAGATGCCGAGCACGATCAGCGCACCGCCGGAGACTACGGCGAACACACCGGGCCGCCGGCCGAGCGCATTGCCGACCGCGGTGAACCGCGCACCCTTCGGTTCCGTGCGCCATGCCTTGGACGGCCAGAACACTTTGGTGCCCAGCAGCGACACGACGGCGGGAACGAGCGTCAGCCCCGCCAGCAGCGCGACCGCCACCGCGATCGCCAGCGCCGGACCCATCGCGCGGAACATGCCCAGCGTGGACAGCACCAGCGCCATGAACGCGATGATCACCGCGCCCGCCGCGGACGTGATCGCCTCACCCACCCGGGTGACGGCGCTGACCATGGCGGTCTTCGAATCCTCGCCGGCGCGCAGCCGCTCCCGGTAGCGGAACATCAGGAACAGGATGTAGTCGGTGCCGACACCGAACAGCACGACCACGAGGATGGCATTGATCGAAGCATCGATCTGCAGGTCGAACGCCTTGGCCACCATGGCGATCAATCCGCCGACCATGCTGGAGACCGCGCCGATCACGACGATCGGCAGCAACGCGATCACCGGGCTGCGGAAGATGACCAGCAACAACACCAGGATCAGTACGACGGTGGCGACGCCGACGATGGCCAGCCCCTTGTCGCCCGATTCCTGCTGATCCAGCACCTGCGCCGCCTGGCCGGTGATGCCCGCCTTCAGCTCGGTGCCTGCGATGCGTTCCTTCAACTCCTTGCGCAGCGCCTTGACCGCGTCGCCCTGCGTGGTGTCGTTGGGATTGGTCACCTTCGTCATCTGCACCGCGATGATCTGCACCAAGCGGTTCTCCGACGGTGGCGTCGGTTGCATCCCGATGACGTCCTTGATCTGCGCGTCGCGCAGGCTGCTGCCGATCGACACGACCGAAGCCGCGTCCGCGTCGGTCAGCGGCGTGCCGTCCTTCCGGGCGAACACGATGATCGCCGCGGGAGCGGCGCTGTCCGGGAACGCTTTCTGCTGCAACTCCAATGCCTGAATGGACTCGTAATGGGAGGGCAGGAAGGCTGATTGATCTGTCGTCGATTTCAGTTCCGGCGCCGAGGCCACCACCGCGATGGCGAGCAGCACCCACAGGCCGATCACCTTCCACGGATTGTGGACGACTACGGCCCCCAGTCGTGCGAACATCTGCGAAGAAATCCTTTCCGGATTCGGCGAAAGCGGCGGTATCAGATCTGCAGGTCTTGCCAGGTCGGGTTCTCGGCCACATCGACAACGGTTCGGTAAATGTGCTCGGGGATTCGGCCTCGCAGTGCAGCGGGCGAGTCCACGATCTCCACCGTGTAATCGCCCCATTCGCGCTCGCCGCTGCCGGGCCGCAGCAGCTCGCGCCAATTCTTCCATTCGGTCCAGTCGATGGCGACGGACATCTCTCGCCAGTCCGATTCCCGGCGGTGCACCACGAACTTGCCTTTACGGCTCACGTAGACCCGAACCACGGTCAATCCGACCTTGGTGTATTCGCGGGATTCACCGAGCAGTCTGCCGACGAACCGCTGCTGACGTCCGCCGCCCGGACCCACGCGCAACACGATCTGGCGCAGGTCGTCCGCGTCGACCGGCTCGGCTGATTCCTTCACGATGGTGACGCCGCAAGGCCGCTCCTCGACGGTGCGGGCACCATCCAGCTCGGTCGGATCGGTGGTCATGATTTCCCCGTTTCATAGATCAGTGCGCATGCGGGCATGCGTCTATGCCAGTTCGGCCCCTCCGAATCCGCTTCCCTTGGCGCGCATTCGATGTTCTCAGATCGTTCGGGCCGCCGTCTCACTATAAGTAGATGTATACGTATAGCGCAAGACGTGACACGCCAGCGACCCCCGCGGCCGTTGAACCTAGTCGCCGTGCCCGACCGGACGCCCGTGTTCGAGATACCTGGGGCAGCCGTCGATGTATGCCAGGTGCGCTCGCCGCACCCGCCGAGCCAACCTCGGTATCACGTAGTTATCGAGGTCGCCGATCGAAACCCACTGCCACGCATCGAGCTCCGATTCCTGCAAGCGGATGGCGCGCTCGTCGGCGCCGAGCACACCGCAATCGAATACGTACAGGACCTTGTCGCCTTCTCCGGGCCTCGGCGCCCAGTCGTGCACGAGCAGCCGACGGACGCAACGATCGATCCCCAGTTCCTCCCTAACCTCGCGCCGGCAAGCGGCAGCGGGCGCTTCCCCTGGCTCCACGTATCCGCCCGGCAGATCCCACCCATTGCCGTACGTCTTGTGCACAAGCAACACATGGTCACCGCGCACGAACAACGCCCCCGCAGCCATCCGCGCTCGCCCGACCTCCACCACCCCAGCCAACCACGGAAGAGTCCATTCATGGATTCAGCGCACGAGTTCTACACTGCTGCGCCAGGCGATACACGGCCCGCCTCGGCCCTGGCCTGCGGGACCGGGTGAGCGCTGGGCCGCACATCCTCGTGGACCGGAAGCTCGCTCATCGACCTGAGTTCGCTGCTGCGTCTGCTGCAATGCGGCTCGGCCGCCCAGTGCCCGCGAGCCCCGACCGCCCTCCGGCATCAACAGAAGAAATCCGCCTCCAGCCTCAGCGACTTCTGCTCGATGACAAGATCGTGTGGTGCGCGTTCTCGTCACCGGAGCGAACGGCTATGTAGGCCGGGCGGTTGTCGGTCTGCTGAGCAGCGCGGGGCATGAACCGATCGCGATGGTTCGCGCGGTCGTTCCGGCCCAGCGGCTGACGACTCGTGTCGCCGACCTGCTGGACGAAGCCGGGTTGCGGGAGGCGCTGAACGGCGTGGACGCGGTGTGCCATCTCGGCGGGCTGACGCGGGCGCGCGAGTCGACAGCCGATCCGCTGCGGTATTTCCGCGTCAACACCGGCGGGACCGTCGCCTTGCTGGACGCCATGGCCGCCGCCGGAGTCTCACGGATGGTCTTCGCCTCGACCGGATCGATATACGGAACTCCGGAGCGCCAGCCGATGACGGAATCCCTACCCGACGCGCCCCCGCACCCGTACGCCGCGAGCAAGCTGGCGGCGGAGTGGGCCATCCGCTCGCAGGCGGGCACCGGCCGCTTGTCCGCCACCGTACTGCGCTTGATGAACGTGGCCGGTGGCGCGGACCCCGATCCGACGCGTTTGATCCCCCGTGCGTTCGCCGCCGCGCGGAACGGCTCGGCATTGGAAGTCAACGGCGACGGCAGCGCGGTGCGCGACTATCTGCACATCGATGACGCCGCAGCGGCGTTCGTGGCGTGCATCGAGCACATGCCGCCGGAAGGCGAGTTCACGCGCTACCTCGTCGGCAGCGGTAGGGGCAGCAGCATCCTCGACGCCGTCACCGCGGTCGAGCGGCAGACCGGCCGCCGGATCCGGATGACCCATCGGCCTGCCGCGCCCGAACCGGCCGTACTGATCAGCGATCCCACCAAGGCGTCGACCGAATTGGCCTGGCGCCCTGATCGTTCCGATCTGGAAACGATCGTGCGCGACACACGGCTCACCCGGTGAGCCCCGCCCGGTTCAGCAGATAGGCGATCAACGGCCGGTAGTGGTCGGGGTGGATTCCATCGTCGAGGGGCACCGTAACCGCGATCTTCCCCTCGGCCTGCCCGGCGAACAGCGCCGGATCGTTGCTGTCGGCGAATCCGACGGTCTCGATTCCCGCCTCCCCCGCCGCTCCGGCCCAGCCGTGATCGGCGACGACCAAGTCGGGCCGATGGCCGGTCGCGGTGTCGCGCAGTTCGCGCAGCACCGCCCGCATCGGGTGTGGATCATGGGTGTGCCGCAGCGTCCCGTCGGTGCCGAGCGCGGCGACGCCCGAGGTGTAGACGATTTCGCGAATCTGCGGGCCGAACGGTGTGGTGACCAGATAAGACCACCCGGCGGCCGGCGCGAGCACCACGCACCCTGCCGCCCGCAACGCGTCCTCGACGGCGCGATAGACGCCCATCAGCGTGTCCGGATGTCCGGTCGCCAGGATCACGGTCTCCCGGCGACGGGCCGCGACCCCGATCCGCGCCCCCATCGCGTCGAGCGCGTCGAGCGTCAGGTCGACGTCGATGGTGTCCGCACCCCGCACGTGACGAGGATCGGGGCTGACCCCACAGAGCCGAGCCATCATCTCCAGCGTCTCGGCGAACGTCCAATCCTTCAGCGTCAGGCCGAACTGGTACCCCGGGTCCTTCCGCACCATCTTGCGATAGTTCGCGAGATTCCCCTCCCGAGGCGTCGCGACGTCCCCGGCGATCCGCGTCTTCAGCAGATGTTCGCGTAGCAGCGCGCGGTCATCGGACTGGTCAGGTCGAGTCACATTCCCCACCGCTCATACCTCCGCATCGGCCGTCGGTGCCATCGGTCGCAGTTCCGATCAGGCCGTTCCGCCGGTTTGCTCGATCGCTACCCGCACCACGAACACGACAGTACCCACCCCGGACACGGCGAAGGCCCGCTTCCCGGACGGGAAGCGGGCCTTCGGGTTGCACGCCGTGGAGCAGGCTTACTTGGCCTTCTCCAGGACCTCGACCAGACGCCAGCGCTTGGTGGCCGACAGCGGACGGGTCTCCATCAGCTGAACGCGGTCGCCGATGCCGGCGATCTCGTTCTCGTCGTGCGCCTTCACCTTCGAGGTGGTGCGAATGATCTTGCCGTAGAGCGGGTGCCGGTTACGGTCTTCCAGCTCCACGACGATCGTCTTGTTCATCTTGTCCGAGACAACGTAACCGACACGCACCTTACGGGTGCCGCGCTGCCCTTCTACTTTGTCGCTCATGCGGCATCTCCCTTGCCAGCGGGTCCGGTGGCCAGACCGAGCTCACGCTCACGCATGACCGTGTAGATGCGCGCGATCTCGTGACGGACGACGCGCAGACGACGGTTGTTGTCCAGCTGACCCGTCGCCATCTGGAAGCGCAGGTTGAACAGCTCTTCCTTGGAGTCGCGCAGCTTCGCCACCAACTCCTCTTCGGTGAGCTCGCGGAGCTCTGCGGCCGGTGTTCCGGTAGCCATCAGAACTGCTCCTCCCTGGTCACGATCCTGCACTTCATCGGGAGCTTGTGCATCGCGCGGCGCAGGGCCTCACGAGCGATCTCCTCGTTGGGGTAGCTCATCTCGAACATCACCCGACCGGGCTTGACGTTCGCGACCCACCACTCCGGCGAACCCTTACCCGAACCCATGCGGGTTTCGGCGGGCTTCTTGGTCAGCGGGCGATCCGGGTAGATGTTGATCCAGATCTTGCCGCCACGGCGGATGTGGCGAGTCATCGCGATACGCGCCGACTCGATCTGCCGGTTGGTGACGTACGCCGGCTCCAGCGCCTGGATGCCGAAATCGCCGAACGCCACCGAGGTGCCGCCCTTGGCCGTTCCGGAACGGCCCGGGTGATGCTGCTTGCGGTGCTTCACCTTGCGAGGCATCAGCATGCGTCAGCCCTCCTGTGTCTCTGCCGGAGCGTCGGCCACCGCGGTGGCGGCGCGTCCGGCCTCCGTGCTGGTCGCCGTGGTGCCGGTGGAACCGGACCGACGCGGGCGGCTCGGCCGCTCCCGGCGCGGACGCTCGGGCGCGGCGGCAGCGGCGGCGAGCTCACGCTTGCCACCGACGATGTCGCCCTTGTAGATCCAGACCTTCACGCCGATGCGACCGAAGGTGGTCTTGGCCTCGTAGAGGCCGTAGTCGATGTCGGCGCGCAGCGTGTGCAGCGGCACCCGACCCTCGCGGTAGAACTCCGAGCGCGACATTTCGGCGCCGCCGAGGCGGCCCGAGCACTGCACACGGATGCCCTTGACGTTCGGCGAACGCATGGCCGACTGGATGGCCTTGCGCATCGCGCGACGGAACGCCACACGGTTGGACAGCTGCTCCGCGACGGCCTGCGCCACCAGCTGCGCATCCGACTCGGGGTTCTTCACCTCGAGGATGTTCAGCTGCACCTGCTTGCCGGTGAGCTTCTCCAGCTCGGCGCGGATGCGGTCGGCCTCGGCGCCGCGGCGGCCGATCACGATGCCGGGACGCGCGGTGTGGATGTCCACCCGCACGCGATCACGGGTGCGCTCGATCTCGACCTTGGAGATGCCCGCCCGCTCCATGCCGGTGGCCAGGAGTTTGCGGATCGCGACGTCTTCCTTCACGTAGTCCGCGTACTGCTTGTCCGCGTACCAGCGCGACTTCCAGTCGGTGGTGATACCGAGGCGGAAGCCGTGGGGATTGATCTTCTGTCCCATTTACTTTGCCCCTCCCTTCCGGCGGTTACGAGTGGCTCCACCGGCGGTGGGGATGCTCTCGACCTCGATGGTGATGTGGCTGGTGCGCTTGCGGATGCGGAACGCACGGCCCTGGGCACGCGGCTGGAACCGCTTCAGGGTGGTGCCCTCGTCGACGTAAGCCGTCGAGATGACCAGCGTGGCCGGGTTCAGGCCGAGGTTGTTCTCGGCGTTGGCCGCGGCGCTGGCGACGACCTTGGCGACCGGCTCGCTCGCGGCCTGGGGCGCGAACTTCAGCAGGGCGAGGGCGTCCTCGACGCGCTTGCCGCGGACCAGGTCCACGACACGGCGTGCCTTCATCGGGGTGACGCGAACGTGCTTGGCGGTCGCGCGCGCAGTCGGGTTCTGAGTCTCGGTCGTCGTCATCGCCGCTTGCTCTTCCGGTCTTCCTTGACGTGGCTCTTGAACGTCCTGGTCGGCGCGAACTCACCGAGCTTGTGCCCGACCATGTTGTCCGAGACGAACACCGGCACGTGCTTGCGGCCGTCGTGCACCGCGAACGTGTGCCCGATGAAATCGGGGATGATGGTCGAACGACGCGACCAGGTCTTGATGACCTGCTTGGTGCCCTTCTCGTTCTGCACGTCCACCTTCGCGAGGAGGTGGTCGTCGACGAACGGGCCTTTCTTGAGGCTGCGTGGCATTTCTTACCTCCTCCTTCAGCGCTTCTTGCCGGTCTTGCGACGGCGGACGATGAGCTTGTCGCTCGGACGGTTGGGCTTGCGGGTGCGGCCTTCCGGCTGACCCCACGGCGAGACCGGGTGGCGACCACCGGAGGTCTTGCCCTCACCACCACCATGCGGGTGGTCGACCGGGTTCATGACGACACCACGGACCGTGGGGCGGCGACCCTTCCAGCGCATGCGGCCGGCCTTGCCCCAGTTGATGTTCGACTGCTCGGCGTTGCCGACCTCGCCGACGGTGGCGCGGCAGCGCACGTCGACGCGACGGATCTCACCGGAGGGCATACGCAGCGTGGCGTAGGGGCCTTCCTTGCCGAGCAGCTGGATGCTCATGCCGGCCGAACGGGCCAGCTTGGCGCCGCCGCCCGGACGCAGCTCCACCGCGTGGATGGTGGTACCGGTCGGGATGTTGCGCAGCGGCAGGTTGTTGCCCGGCTTGATGTCGGCGGTCGGGCCGGACTCGATGCGGGTGCCCTGCGTCACGCCCTTGGGGGCGATGATGTAGCGCTTCTCGCCGTCCATGAAGTGCAGCAGCGCGATGTTCGCGGTGCGATTCGGGTCGTATTCGATGTGCGCGACCTTGGCCGGGATGCCGTCCTTGTCCAGTCGACGGAAGTCGATCAGACGGTAGGCGCGCTTGTGCCCGCCACCGCGGTGCCGGGTGGTGATCCGGCCGTGGGCGTTGCGGCCGCCGGACTTGGTCAGCGGGCGCAGCAGCGACTTCTCCGGGGTCGACCGGGTGATCTCGGCGAAGTCCGAGACGCTGGAGCCACGGCGGCCCGGCGTAGTCGGCTTGTACTTACGGATTGCCATGAGTTCTTCTCTGCTTTCTGGATTCCCAGGCGCTTACGCGACCGGGCCTCCGAAGATCTCGATGGGCTTGCTGTCGGCCGAGATGGTCACGAGCGCGCGCTTGGTGTCTTTGCGCTTGCCGTAACCGAAGCGGGTCCGCTTGCGCTTGCCCTGACGGTTGGCGGTGTTGACGCTGGTCACCTTCACACCGAAGACCTTCTCCACGGCGATCTTGATCTGCGTCTTGTTCGAGTCCGGGTGCACCAGGAAGGTGTAGGTGCCTTCCTCGATCAGTCCGTAGGACTTCTCGGAGATGACCGGCGCCAGCAGAATGTCGCGGGGGTCGGCGATGGTGGTCACTTGCTCTCCTCCTGTGCAATCGCCGCAGTGTCTTGCGGAGACTCCGCGGGGCCGTGCACGAACGCGTTGAGCGCCTCGACGCTGAACACCACGTCGTCGCTGTTGAGGACGTCGTAGGTGTTGAGCTGGTCGGGAGCGATCGGGTGCACGTTCTGCAGGTTCGCCACGCTCTTCCACGCGGCGACGTCCTCGCGGCCCACCACGACCAGGAACTTCTTGCGGTCCGACAGCTCGGCCAGGAAGGTCTTGGCGGTCTTGGTGGACGGCGCCTGGCCTGCCACCAGTTCGGTGATCACGTGGATGCGCTCGTTGCGCGCCCGGTCCGACAGCGCGCCGCGCAGGGCGGCGGCCTTCATCTTCTTGGGCAGGCGCTGGCTGTAGTCGCGCGGCTGCGGGCCGTGCACGGTGCCACCGCCGGTGAACTGCGGCGCGCGGGTCGAACCCTGGCGGGCGCGACCGGTGCCCTTCTGCCGGTACGGCTTCTTGCCGCCGCCGGAGACCTGGCCACGGGTCTTGGTCGCGTGCGTGCCCTGGCGCGCGGCGGCCTGCTGGGCCACGACGACCTGGTGCATCAGCGCGATGTTGGCGGTCACGTCGAAGATCTCCGCGGGGAGGTCGACGGTGCCGTTGGTCTTGCCGCCGATCTCCTTGACCGGCAGCGTGAGATTTGCAGACTTCTTCTCAGTGTTCACAGCTGAGCTCGTCATGCGTGCGCACCACCCTTCACGGCGCTCTTGACGATCACGACGCCGCCCTTGCGACCCGGGATCGCTCCCTTGATCAGCAGCAGGCCGTTCTCGGTGTCGACCTTGTGCACCGACAGGTTCTGCGTGGTGACCCGGTCGTTACCCATCCGGCCCGACATGCGCATGCCCTTGAACACGCGGCCGGGGGTGGCGCAGCCACCGATCGAACCCGGACGGCGGTGCACGGCCTGCGCACCGTGCGAGGCGCCCTGGCCACGGAAGCCGTGGCGCTTCATGGTGCCCGCGAAGCCCTTGCCCTTGCTGGTGCCGGTGACGTCGACGTAGCTGCCCTCTTCGAACACGTCGGCGTTGATCTCCTGGCCGACCTCGAAGGTGGTGGCGTCCGCGACGCGGATCTCGGCGACGTGGCGGCGCGGGGTGACGCCCGCCTTGGCGAACTGGCCGGCGACCGGCTTGTTCACCTTGCGCGGGTCGATGGCACCGAAGGCGACCTGGACGGCGCTGTAGCCGTCGCGCTCCTCGGTGCGGATCTGGGTGACGACGTTCGGCCCGGCCTTGATGACGGTCACGGGAACGACGCGGTTCTTGTCGTCGAAGACCTGGGTCATGCCGAGCTTGGTGCCCAGGATGCCGGCGGCCGGCCTGTTCTTGTTGTCAGTCATGTCTCGAGTCCCCGTCACTGAATGTTGACGTCGACGCTGGCCGGCAGGTCGATGCGCATGAGCGCGTCCACCGTCTTCGGCGTCGGGTCGAGGATGTCGATAAGGCGCTTGTGCGTACGCATCTCGAAGTGCTCGCGCGAGTCCTTGTACTTGTGCGGCGAACGGATGACGCAGTACACGTTCTTCTCGGTCGGCAACGGCACCGGGCCGACGACGCGTGCCCCGGTGCGGGTCACCGTCTCCACGATCTTGCGCGCCGATGCGTCGATCGCCTCGTGGTCATAGGCCTTGAGCCTGATGCGGATCTTTTGTCCCGCCACGCTAAGTGTCCTTTTCTCCGCTTTCCTTCGTGGTCCGAAGCCCGGCTACACCAGTCCTCTGGACCACCCTCATTTGCACAGCCCGAACACACGAAGACGTCCCACACGGTGGAGACCCTGACCGGGCGTGCCCGATCCTCGCCGCTGTTCATCTGTCATGGTTCTCCGGTCCACGCGGTCGGGCGTGTCGCCCGTCCGCTCATTCCTCGGCCTCGGATCGCGAACGCATCTCAGGCCTGGAACACTGTCCCGGACGTACCCACGCCAGAAATCCGGCGAGGTACACGATGGGGTACTGCTCGCCCCGCCCGGCCACCCGTTTCTCACGGAAACGGACATGACCCGGTGCAGGGCAACCCGAACAGTATGCACGACCCCCGCGAGTCACTTCAAATCGGTGGGGTGTTCGAAAACTTACTTCTGAGTAAGATACGCGTATGGCGAAAGAGACCGCGACCTACCGCGGCTGGAAGAAGCTGCCGGACAACCGGCTGGGGCATGCGCTGTTCTCGCTCGGGATGGTGGCCCGGGTGCCCTACTTCGGTACCGTGCTGCCGAACGTGGTCCGGCTCGAACCCGGGTTGTGCGAGGTGACCTCGCCCAAGTGGTTCGGCATCCACAACCATCTGGGCACCTTCCACGCCATCGCGGCGTGCAACCTGGCCGAGGTCGCGATGGGCATGCTGAGCGAGGCGACGGTCCCCGCGACGCACCGGTGGATTCCCAAGGCGATGAACGTGCGGTATCTGGCCAAGGCCGAAACCGGCCTGCGGGCCGTGGCGAAGCTGGCCGAACTCCCCGACTTCCCGAGCATCACCGAAGGACGCGAAGTCGTGGTGCCGGTCTCGATCTACGACAAGCACGGCCTCGAGGTGGTGCACGCCGACATCACGACCTGGGTGACGCCGCAGTAGTCGGCCTCCGCGAGCCGTGCGCGTCCGGTCCCGCGCAGGCCGTCCGACCTGGATCGACCGGGGCCGGGACCGATGCGTCGCCGGCGACGAGCCGCCCGTGATCGATGTGCAGGATGCTCTCCGCGCATCCGGCGAGATCGTCTGCGAGACAAGCCGAAACGACGATCGTCATGTCTTGGCGCGCGAGCGCCCGCAGCATTCCGGCCAGATAGCGACGACCGTCGTGGTCCAAGTCGGCCATCGGGTTGTCCAGGACGAGCGCCGTCGTACCCGCGGCGAGCGCTCTGGCCACGCTCAGCCACTTCTTCGCACTCCGGGAGAGACGGAGAACCGGCGTGGCGGCGGAGTCGGCCAAACGCACGAGATGCAATGCCCGATCGACGAGTTCGTCGGCCGTGTCTCCGTCGTGGCCCGCGATCTTCGCGGAGAACTGCACGACCTCCGCGATCGACCAGGTCTCGCTGCCCTCGTACACGTCGGGCACCCAGCCGACCCGGGAGCGGACCACCCATGGTTCGACGCTCGGATCCGCGTCCTCCACGCGGAGCCACCCTCGGTGCGGCCGCAACTGACCGGCGAGCATCGACAACAGCGTCGTCTTCCCCGAGCCGTTCGGTCCGACCACCGCGGTGACCCGGCCCGCAGGCGCGCGGAAGGTCACGCCGTCGATCACCGCGACTCCGGCGAATTCGCGGCAGAGCCCGCTACAAGTAATGCCGAAACTCACCGAGGTTCTCCATCTTCGTGCGTTCTGTCCGGCCGGGGCGCGCTCAGCAGGGCAACGCTCGTCGATCCCCGGCGAGCGCGGAGAGAACGGCGGCCGCCGCGCGCGGGTCTTCGAGCATGCCGCTGTGGTCGGCCGTGTTGCCGGGGCAGTCCTCCTGTAGCCAGACGTTGCGGTCGGCGGGGGCGGGGGCGGCGAGCAGGGCGGTGTCCTGCGGCGTGATCACCTGGTCGGCGCGGGAGGCGATGGCCGTGTACCGGGGACCGTTGACGGTCTCGCCTCCCGCGTTCAACCGGTTGAGCAGCGGCGACCCGACCACCTGCTGCTGTCCCGGTGCTCCGAAGACCTGAGCCGCGATCTGCGCGTCCCCGAGTCCGAGGGCGGCCAGGTCCGGATAGGCGCCACGCAATCCGGCCCAGGTCGAGCCGCGATACGGCGTTCCGAGGGTCACCACTCGGGCGACCGCCTCGCCGCCGCGGGCGCGCAGGTACTGCCGGATCACGGTGCCGCCGGTCGAGTGACCGACCAGCGCCACCCGGCTCGCTCCGGTCGTTTCGCGCACCGAGCGCACGACTTCGGCGAGCTCGCCCGCCATCCGGTCGATGTCGGCCACGCCGTAGACCGCGCGTCCCAGCAACGCGGCGCCGATCGGCCCGATGCCGGTGGAGCTGGAGCCGCTCTGGCCACTCACCGCGTCGACGACGCCCGGCGCCGCGCCCAGATTCGCGGCGAACACGCAATGCCCCTCGGCGTGGATGGCGCGCGCGAGCACGGGGAAGCTGCGGCCGACGTCGGTTCCCGAGCCGTGCACGAGCACCACCGGCTCCGGCCGTTCCGGTGTGGGACGGCAGGACCAGTCGTTGGCGCCGTCCAGTACGGGCGTCTCGGCGACGGCGGCCGCGCTCGGCGCCTGCGGCAACGCCGCGGCGGCCGCGACCAGCATGAGGCCGGCGACACGCGCGGCCCGGAGGCGAATAGACATCTCGAATTCCCGACGGTTCAGATTCCCAATCCAGCGGCGAGCGTCGGCCACGAATCCTTCAGCGCGTCCTCCCAATAGCCCCAGGAATGCGTGCCTTCTGGGCGGAAGTTGTATCGCGCGGGGATGCCGAGGTCGTCCAGCCGGATTTTCATGTTGTGCGAGCAATAATTGGTGGCCGCTTCGATCACGCCGCCGACCACGAGCTGATTCGCGAAACCCCACGGACCGTTCAGCGAGTATTTTCCGCCGTACTGGTCGTAGACGCCGGGCATGCCATTTCCACTGGCGATGTAAATGGATTTCCCGCGCAGCCCCTCCGCCTGCACGTACGGATCATTGGCCACCCATTGCGGATCGCCCGCGGGCCCCCACATGTTGTCCAACTCCGCCAGACCCCATTCCTCCACGGTCAGCCGGACGAACTCGCGGCCGACCGGATCACTGGTCTGCGCGCAACCGCTGTAGGCGGCCACGCTGGAGAACAGGTCACCCGTGGTCGCGGCGAGCGCGAGGGTGGTGGTCCCCGACATCGAGAAGCCCGCGAGCCCGTTGCGCCCGCTGGTCCCGAGATACGCGTCGATCAGCGGGGGCAGTTCGCTGCTCAAGAAGGTTCGCCACTTCTGGCGGCCCAGCCTGGCGTCGTCCTTCTGCCAGTCCGCGTAATAACTGAACATGCCGCCGATCGGCGTGACCGCGTGCACATTCTTGTCCGCCAGGAACTGCATCGCATCGGTCTTCGTGGCCCAGGTGGAGCCGTCGACGCCACCGGCCGCACCGAGCAGCAGATACAGCACCGGACGCGGCGCGCTGGCGTCCGCGGCGCGCTGCACTTCCACCGGAATGTCGAGATCCATGGCGGCGGAATGGACCGTCAAAGTCAGGCTCCGCGCATTGTGCTCCTGCACGGAGACGATCGAAGACTCCGCGGGTGCCGCTTCCGCCTGCACCGAAACCATGGCCGATGCGACGGCACCGGCGACGACCGCCGACAACACCAGTCGGCGGAGGTGGCTTCCTCTCATGACTCCCCTTATCCCGAATCCCGGATCGCCTCGCGATCCGAGCCCAGGCTATGGTGCGTCTCGAGCCGATTCACGACTGAAGTTGCTGGGCCACCGATTCTGGGGGCATGCGCGATATCGGTATTTCCGCCGATTCGCCGGCTGCGATTCGGAAAAAGCGAGACCCTAATTCCTGGGGCTCGCTCGCTTCGAATAGTTGCGCCCGCGTCGGCCGACCGGATTGAATGCCCCTATGGGTGTCAGCGCGGACCGGGAAGTCGATGTGTGCGTGGTCGGGCTCGGTCCCACCGGGCGGGCGCTGGCGCACCGCGCCATGCGCGCCGGACTGTCGGTGACCGCGATCGATCCGCGTCCCGAGCGGCTGTGGCCGCCCACCTACGGCTGCTGGGTGGACGAGCTGCCGCAGTGGCTGCCGTCCACGGCCATCGGCGTTACCGTCCCGGAGCCCACGGTGTGGACAAAGACCGAACATCGCATCCACCGGCCCTATTGCGTGCTGTCCAAACACGGTCTGCGGGCGGCGCTGCCACTCGATGACGCCACCGTCGTGGCTGGTCGCGCCACGAGAGTGGACGCGCACGAGGTCGAGCTCGTGGACGGCACGGTGCACACCGCAGCAGCGGTGTTCGACACCCGTGGGCTGTCCACCGTCGGCCGCCGCTATGCGGCAAGTGCGCATGGCATCTTCGTCGCCGTCGAGACCGCCGCGCCGATGGTCTCCGAGGGTGAAGCATTACTGCTGGACTTGCGGCCGGAGAACAGCGCGGACCGAGACGCGCCGCCCTCGTTCCTGTATGCGGTGCCGCTGGGCGATGGAACCGTGCTCTTCGAGGAGGTGAGCCAAGGCCTGCGAGGCGGCATGCCGCAGCACGAACTGCGCAGACGCACGCTCGCGCGCCTCGCCGCGCACGGCATCCGCCTCACCGGCGCCGAACCGAGCGAGGCGGCGCACTATCCACTCGACCAGCCGCCGCCGCGCAGCGGCGAGGCGCGCGCGATCCCGTTCGGTTCGCGCGGCGGCATGATGCATCCGTGCACGGGGTACAGCGTCGCCGACTCGTTGGCGCTGGTGGACACCGCGATCACCGCGCTGCGGCAGGGCCGCGACCCGATCGCCGCGCTGTGGCCGCCGCGGGCGCGACTGGTGTATTGGATGCGGATGCGGGGGCTCTACGGCCTCGGCAGACTCACCACCGAGCAGTCCATCGCCATGTTCGACGCGTTCTTCAGCGCGTCCCCGCGCGGTCAGCGCGCCCTGCTGTCCGCGCACGACGACTACACCGCTCTGGGCGCGGTGCTGTTCAACACGGTGGCGCACACCTGGCCGTTCCACTGGCGTTACGACCTGGTGGGATGGACCAATCGGAATCGCTGGCTGGACTACGACTTCGCCGAACCGCGCGAACAGGCCGAACGCCGGGTCCGGTGACCCGGCGAACGCCCACGACGCAGGTGGTTAGGGTCCTGTCTCCGCGGCCCTTCGGTATCCCCGCACCGCGGGGTAGGCGAAGACGACGATGATGCCGAGCGTCCAGGCGAGCGTCTCGAGCAGCGGGGCGGCGACCGCGCCGCCATAGGACAACCCGCGCATCGCATCGATCGCGCAGCTCATCGGCTGATGCGCCACCACGTCCTGCAACCACACCGGATAGGCGAAGACCGGGACGAAACCGGAGTTGAAGAACATCAGCAGCGTGCTGACCATGCCGATGATGTTCACCAGCATCACGCCCTCGGACACGGTGGCCAGCGCGGTGACCAGAACGGCGAACGCGACGCCGAACAGCACCGGGATGCCGATCAGCGCCACCGCCGCGAGGGGCCCCTGACCGAACCGGAATCCCAGCAGCAGGCCCACCGCGACGACGAACACCGTCGTCACCAGCACGCGGATCGCCTCGGCCAGCAGCCGGCCGGTGAATCCGGCCGCGCGGTGCACCGGCATCGTCCAGAAGCGGCCGAGCAACCCGGTCATCTTCTCGGTCTTGAAGCCGAGGGCACTGACGACCGCGCCCGACATCGCCGCGACCAACGTCAGCAACGGGACCGTGCCGTACACCGCGGGCATGCCGGTGGCTCCGGACACGGGCTTGTTCAGCACGATGTAGAACATCAGCAGGGTCAGCGCCGGATAGACCAGCGTCTGGATGGTCGTCGCCGGATCGCGCGCCCAGATCAGCAGCAGCCGCTTGCATTGGATCAGGCTCTGCACAGCCCAGGTGACCAGCGAGCCTTCCGGCCGCGTCCGGACGACGGGCAGGGGCTCGGTCGCGCGGACCTCGGCCTGCTCGGCCCCCTGGTCGACGCGTTCCACGGTCGATTCCACCGAACTCATGACCGCCTCACACTCGCCCAGATCGCCAACGGGAGGAACGCCGCCGCCAGCCCGATCAACCACACCAGCGGAACCCACAGCACGTGCCAGGTCACCCCGTCGGCCGCCATGTCGCGCAAGGCGAAGGAGAACTGCGAGATCGGCTGATTGCGCACGAACGGGCGAATCCACTCCGGGAAGTTGCGTTCCGGCACGAATCCGCAGGAGAGCATGCCGAAGATCAACGTCGGCAGGGTCAGCGCCTGGCTCAGCGACTCCGGGCTCTTGGTCAGGCTGCCGAGCCCGTCGGCGCCGATCGCGAGCACCGTGCCGACCGCGAGGGAGAACGCGCAGAACAGCACGGCCTGGCCGACGCCCGCGACGAAGCGGAAGCCGATCAGGTAGCCGAACAGCACCGCCGCGGTGAGCGAGGTGACCGAGCGGACCAGCCCGGCGCAGATGCGCGAGGTGAACGGCACCAGCGTGCCGATGGGCATGGTCTGCAGGCGGGTACTCAGGCCGGTCATCGCCTCGAACGCAGCCAGCTGCGCGTTGGACATCATGGTGAAGGCCATCGTCTGCAGCACGATGATCGGCATGACGTACTGGGCGTAGTCGACGCCCTGGATCTTCATCACATAGCGCAGCGGCAGGTAGAAGCCGAGGGTGAAGATCAGCGGCGTGACCGCGGCGACGATCAGCTCGCCCTTGGTCGCCATGGTGCGCACGATGCGGCCGGTCAGCGCGCGCCACTGCGCGAACGACGACAGCCGCGGCGCGGGAAGTTCGGCGAACAACGTCGCCTCGGCCGGAGTCCGCTCCGGGGCTGTCGCAGCGGTCACGCGCGCCCGCCCGAGTGGCCGGTGATGGAGAGGAACACATCGTCGAGCGAGGGGCGGCGCAGCGCGATATCGGCCAGCTCGACACCGGCGCTGTCGAGCCTGCGCAGCGCCTCGGTCAGCGTCGCCGCGCCCTCCGGCGCGGGGATGGACAGCCGGTCGCCGCCGTCGATGTCGGCCAGCACCGCGGGCGGCACCAGGTCGCCCAGCGCGTACGCGGCGGTGCGCAGCTTCTTCTGATCCAGCGGGACGACTTCGCAGTAGCTGCCGCCGGTCTTCTCCTTGAGTTCGTCGGCGGTGCCCTCGGCGATCACCGTGCCCTTGTCGATCACGATGATGTTGTCGCTGAGCACGTCGGCTTCCTCCAGGTACTGCGTGGTCAGCAGCACCGTGATGCCTTGGGTCTTCAGCGCCGTCACCAGGTCCCAGACGCCCTGCCTGCTGCGCGGGTCGAGACCGGTGGTCGGCTCGTCGAGGAACACCACCTCGGGCCGCACCACCAGCCCGCAGGCGATGTCCACGCGGCGGCGCATGCCGCCCGAGTAGTGGCGCACGGCCCGCCGGCCCGCGCTCACCAGATCGAATTCCTCCAGCAAGGTGTCGGCGCGCTTGCGGGCCGCGGACTTGCCCAGACCCATCAGCCTGCCGAACAGTTCGAGGTTCTCCCGGCCGGAGAGGTTCTCGTCCAACGCCGCGTACTGACCGGTCATCATGATCGAGCGGCGCACACCCGCCGGGTCCTTCAGCACGTCGTGTCCGGCGACCACGGCGGTGCCGGAGTCGGGCCGCAGCAAGGTGGAGAGCACCTTCACCATGGTCGTCTTGCCCGCGCCGTTGGGCCCGAGGATGCCGAGGACGGTGGCGCGTTCGGCGACGAAGCCGACGCCCTGCAGTGCATGCACATCACCGAACGACTTGCGAACGTCCGTTACCCGGACCGCAGGCTCACTGGCATGCGAATCTGCTTGGTTGGAACTCGGCATCAACTCTCCACTATCGACCGGTGCGGCGACCAGGTCGCCCGAGCGCAATCGCACGCCCGGATTGGTGATCCGTCGCGCTCGGCGTGATGTTACCGGCCCGATCGCGCGGGCTTCGCGTCGCGCGCGGTACCCGCACCGGCGTGCGCCCAGTGTGTCCTTACTCACATTTCTCGCCACCCGTCCACCGCGCAAGGGATCGACGCTGGTGAGCGCGATCCGGTGCGGCCGGGCGCCGTCGGCCGAACCTTGTCGGCCCGCTGCGCCAGACCATAGTCTGCTTTGCGGGGGAAAACACTCACTCGTCCACGGCTGTGGGCCCGCTGAACGGTCCGCACGTTGGTTTCTACACTGCGAGAGGTGATCATGGCCGAGTCCGCGCAGCCACGGTTGGCGGCGCGTCCGGGAGGAACGGGCCGAACGAACGTGCTGACGTCCTACGATCCGCGCACCGGTGAGGTCGTGGGCAACTACGCCGTGATGGGTTCCGGCGAGCTGAACCGCGCGGTGCGCGCGGCCCGCTCCGCCGAAAAATGGTGGGCCGAACTGGGATTCGCCGGCCGGAAGCGGTGGCTGCTGGACTGGAAGCGCGAGATCGCCCGCCGCTCGGGGGAATTGGTCGCCCTGCTGTGTGAGGAGACCGGGAAGCCGGAAGCGGACGCCGCCATCGAGGTGATGCTCGCGGTGGAGAACCTGGACTGGGCCGCGCGCAACGCGAGCCGCACGCTGGACCGGCGGCGGATCGGTTCCAGTTGGCTCACCCGCAATCAGCGGGCTTCGGTCGGTTACCTGCCGCTCGGCGTCGTCGGAGTGCTCGGCCCATGGAACAACCCGGTGTTCACTCCGATGGGCTCGATCGCCTACGCGATGGCGGCGGGCAACGCCGTGGTGTTCAAGCCGCACGAGCTGACCACCGGCGTGGGCGTGTGGCTGGCCGACAGCTGGTCCCGGCTCGCGCCGAACCAGCCGGTGCTGCAAGTCGTCACGGGAGACAAGGCCACCGGCACCGCGCTGTGCCGCGCGAAGGTCGACAAGATCGCGTACGCCGGTTCGGAGGCGGGCGCGCGCGAGGTGATCTCGGTGTGCGCGCAGAGCATGACGCCGGTCGTCGTGGAGCGCAACGGCAAGGGCAGCATGGTCGTGCACGTCGACGCGAAGCTGGACGACGCCGCCGAGGCCGCCGTGTTCGGCGCGATGGCGAATGCCGGCCAGAATGCCACCGGCATCCAACGGGCCTACGTCGCCCAATCGGTCTACGACCGTTTCCTGGACCTCGTCGTGGACCAGGCCCGCAAGCTGCGACCGGGCGCGGACCGCAAGGCGTCCTACGGCCCGATGATCATGGAGTCACAGGTCGACGTGGTGCGCAGGCAGGTGCGCGACGCGGTGGCCCGCGGCGGCCGCGCGGTGGTCGGCGGGCTGGACTCGATCCGCGACCCCTACATCGAGCCGATCGTGCTGGCCGAAGTGCCGGAGGAGAGCATCGCGATCACGGGTGAGGGCATCGGTCCGGTGCTCATCGTCAACAAAGTGGCGAGCATGGACGAGGCCGCCGAGCGGATCAACGCGGTCGGCACCGATGTCGCCGTGTCGGTGTTCACCAGGGATGTGCACGAGATCGAGGCGTTCGCCGAGCAATTGCGCGTCGGGGTGGTGACCATCAACTCCTCGACCGCCTACGCGGGCATTCCGGCACTGCCCTTCGGCGGAGTGGGCGAGTACGGCCAAGGCCACAGCCACGGCGACCAGGGCCTGCGGGAGTTCAGCCGGACCCTGGCCATCACCCGCAAGCGGTACCAGGCGCCGGTGAACCTCTCCACGTTCGATCGGCACCCGCGTCACCTGCGCGTGGCCAAGACGATCTTCCGGATCCGGCACGGCCGCCGTCCCTGACGCGGCTAGTCGAGCAGCACCGCGTCCATCAGCGCGGTGACTCGCGCGACTTGTGCCGGCCGGGAGTCGAATCGGATCAGCCTGCCCACATCGATCACCTGACTGATCGCGGCGTGCACCCGGAAGCGCGCCTCCACCGGATCCCCGTCCAGCAGGTTGGCCCACTCCAGCACGTTCTGCCGCTGAATGGCGCGCAGCTTGTGCTGCTCGGCCTGCGGCAGGTTGCCGAACTCGGCGTAGTACACCGCCATGATCTCCGGCATGGCGAAACTCAGTTTGGCGTAGCGGTCGGCCACCCGCCGCGCGGCGTCGGCGCGGCTCGTCGCCTCGGCCAGCGCCTCGGTGATCGCGATGGCCAGCCGGTCGCCGGTGCGGTGGAACGCCGCGGCGAGCAGGTCGGCCTTGCTCGGGAAGTACCGGTACACGCTGGAGGCGTTGATGCCGACGGCGGCGCCGATCTCCTCGATGCTCGCCTCGTGATAGCCCTGCCTGCCGAAGATCCGGATGGCCTCGGTGAGCAGTTGTTCCCGCTTGGAGGTCACCGGGATGCCGCGCACGGGAGCGCCGGGATCCGGTTCCTCCGGCGCGGGCGGCAGGTCGGTTCGGAGGATGGCCCAGGACATCCGATGCAGCAGCGGGAGCAGCCGAGCGCTGGACAGCGCGGTGCGGTGCGCGGCGATGCTGGCGATCGCGCTCAGCACGCCCGCGGCGAGCATCGCCACGTCCGCCGGCGGCGTCTCGGGGCGCAGCAGCGCGATCGGCGCCGCGAGGGTGCTGTTCAGGTCGTCGTAGATCTTCTTGATGCGGACCCGGTCGTCGCGCTCGAGATAGCGCCGCTCCCAGCGGTAGAGCCCGGCCTCGCGGCGGATCTCGACGGTGTGCTCGCTGATCGCGCGGATCAGCGCGTCCGCGCGCCGCGCCGGGTCCAACCGGGCGTCGTCGGCGGCCTCGGCGACGGTCAGCAGGTGCTGCGCGCCTTCTTCGGCGGCCGCCACCAGCAGCGCGTACTTGTTCGTGAAATGCCGATAGAGGGCCGGACCGGAGATGCCGACCTCGGCGGCGATCTCGTCCACGCCGACCGGGTAGTACCCGCGTTCGCTGAACGCGCGCGCGGCCGCCCGGATGATCTGGACCTTGCGGTCCTTCGGACGGCGGCGCACCGACGGCGCGCCCTCGGCACCCGCCCTTCTACCCGGTTCGGGCCGCGCGGGAGCGAGGTCGACCTCGCTGCGATCCGCGACCATGCACCTCTCCGTTCTCCGGCGACGCTTGTTGACAGCGCCCGACATTGGACCCTAAGTTAACCACAATTCGCAAAGTTAACCACTATTCACGGCCTGGCGTCCGCCGAATTGCAGCTTAGGAGCAAACGTGAGCAACAACGATTCCGCGGCCCCGGCCGCACCCGCCGCCGCGAAGTTCACCGCGGTCCAGGACGGCAAGGCGCTCCGGATCACGATCATCAACCCCAAGCGGAAGAACGCCCTCGATTACGACACCATGGTCGCGCTCGGGGACACCTTCCGCGCGGCGGCCGAGGATCGCGCGGTGCGGGCGATCGTACTCACCGGCGAGGGCGGCGATTTCTGCACCGGCGCCGATCTCTCCGCGAGCGCGGGCGAGGCGCAGCGGGGCATCACCTCGGACATGGTCATGGACGCGGCGAACCGGCTGGTGCGCGCCATCGTCGACGCGCCGGTCCCGGTGGTCGTGCGTATCCGAGGAGCCGCGGCGGGCGTCGGCGTGGGCATCGCGCTGGCCGCCGACCTGGTCTACGCGAGCGAGGACTCCTACCTGTTGCTGGCCTTCATCAACATCGGCCTGATGCCCGACGGCGGGGCGGCCGCACTGGTCGCCGCCGCGGCGGGCCGCCCGCTGGCGGCGCGGATGGCGCTGCTCGGCGAGCGACTGCCCGCCCGGGAGGCCGCGGCCGCCGGGCTGTTCACCGCGGTCGTGCCGGACGGCGAGCTCGATGCCGCGGTCGAGGCAGGCGTCCAGAAGATCGCCACGGGTCCGCGCCGGGCGCTGGAACTCACCAAGCAGGCGCTGAACCAGGCCACGCTGACCTCGCTCGACGCGGCTCTGGCCGCCGAGAAGGCCGGGCAGACCGAACTGCTGCGCTCCCCCGATTTCGTCGAGGGTGCCACCGCGATGCTCACCAAGCGCAAGCCCGTCTTCGCCGACTGATCGGCCCGCCGGAACTCAGCAAACGACGGGCGACTATGTTCATCGGCTATGACTTACCTGGTTACCGGGGCAACTGGGTTCATCGGTCGGTTCCTCATCCCCGAGCTGCTGAAACGCGAGGGTGACATCCATGTGCTGGTCCGGCCGGGCGACGCCTCGGCCGACCGGTTCGCCTGCTGCGCGCAGGAATGGGCGGGCGGCGACCGCGTCCGTCCGGTGCGCGGCGATCTGGGCGCCCCGGGGCTGGGCATCGACCCGACCTGGCTGGCCCGGCATCGCGGCGCCATCGAGCACGTCTTCCATCTCGCCGCGGGCTACGACCTGACCGAGCGCGGCGGCGGCACCAGGCATCTGGTCGACGTCGCCGAGGAACTCGGGGTCGATCTGCTGCACCACCTCTCGACCGTCGAGGTGGCCGGGACCAGCACCGGCCTGTTCACCGAGGACATGTTCGATCACGGCCAAACACTCACCACGCCGGCGCAGCGGGCGAGATTCGACGCCGAGCGGATCGTGCGGGAGTCGTCGGTGCGCTGGCGGATCTACCGGCCGTCGATCGTGATCGGGCATTCCCGCACCGGCGAGATCGATCGGATCGACGGTCCGTACTACTTCTTCCGCCTGTTGCGCATGGGCGCGCAGCTGCCCAGGCTGCTGCCGGTGCTGGTGCCCAGACTGGGCGAGACCAACATGGTGCCGGTGGACTTCGTCGCTCGCGCCCTCGACCACATCGCCCACCGCCCCGGTTCGGACAAGACGACCTATCACCTGGTGGATCCGCGCAGGCAGAGCGCGGTCGACGCGCTGAACCTGTTCGCCGACGAGGCGGGCGCGCCGCACCTGGTGGAGGTGATGCCCAAGCGCACCCTGGACATGATGTTGCGCGTCCCCGGCGTGAACTGGCTGCTGCCCCGGGTCGGCGTACCGCTGGACGTGCTGGAGCACAGCGAGTTCGCCTGCTGGTTCGACTGCAGGCACACCAGCGCGGCGCTGGCGGGCACCGACATCAGGGTTCCGCCGTTGGACGCCTACGCACCGCGAATCTGGAAGTACTGGATCGAGAACTGGGTCTGACCGGCGCGTCGCCTGCTATCGGCCGGTGACGGTGAGATAGATCAGCGCCGCGTTGAGCACGGAGATGATCGCGGCCACCGTCCAGGCCAGCGCGGTGGTCACGCGGTGATTGACGTCCGCGCCCATCAGCGCGCGGTCACTCGTGAAGCGCACCAAGGGAATCAGCGCGAAGGGGATGCCGAACGACAGCACCACCTGGGAGATGATCAGCGCGCGCGTCGGGTCGATGCCGAGCGCCAGGATGGCGATGGCCGGGATCAACGTGATCAGCCTGCGCGTGATCAGCGGAACCCGCTTGTGCAACAAGCCCTGCATGATCATCGCCCCCGCGTAGGCGCCGACCGACGTCGAGGCCAGGCCGGAGGCGAGCAGCCCGATCGCGAGCAGCAGCGCGGCGGCGGGGCCGAGGACGTCGCCGACCGCGGCATGCGCGTCTTCGATGGTCTCCACATTCCGGCCGCGCAGCGTGCCGGCCGCCATCAGCAGCATGGCCAGGTTCACCGTGCCCGCCAGGACCATGGCCAGGCCGACGTCGACCTTGGTGATCCGCAGGAGCCTGGTGCGCAGCGGCCCTGCCGCCGGATGTCCGTGCCGGTCGCGGGCGAGGCCGGAATGCAGATAGACCGCGTGCGGCATGACCGTCGCGCCGATCATCGCCGCGGCCAGCAGCACGCTCTCGGTGCCTTGGAAGCGCGGCACCAGACCGCCGACCGTGTCCCCGGGCGACGGCGGCGCGATCACCACGCTCGCCAGGAATCCGATCGCGATGATCGCGAGCATCCCGGTGATCACCCGCTCGAACGGTTGCTGACCGCGGCGGTCCTGCACGAGCAGCAGACCCATCGACACCGCGCCGGTGATCGCGCCGCCGAGCAGCAGGGGCAGCCCGAACAGCAGGTGGAGTGCGATCGCGCCGCCCACCACCTCGGCCAGGTCGGTGGCCATCGCCACCGTCTCGGCCTGACCCCAGTACGCCAGCCGGACCGGGCCGCTCGCCTTCGCTCGCACCGCCTCCGGCAGCGACCAACCGGTCACCAGCCCGAGTTTGGCCGAGAGGAACTGCACCAGCCCCGCCATCACGTTGGCCAGCACGATGACCCATACGAGGAGGTAGCCGAATTGCGCGCCCGCACTGATGTTGGACGCGACGTTGCCGGGATCGACGTACGCGATGGCCGCGACGAACGCCGGGCCGAGCAGCATCGTCGCGGCACGCGCTCGCCCGGTGACGGACTTGGTCGACTCGGCCAGCGTGATGCCCACGAACAGAATTTTACGGGTTCCCGAACTTTTCGTTGACGGCTGGCTCAAAAAGCAGACCGCCCGGTCGCATCAGGGTGCGACCAGGCGGTCGAGGAACTCGGCCGGGGCGTCCGGCCCTATGCGGTGGCGCTCAGATACCGAGGCCCCTGGCCAGCACGGGCCACGACATCTGGAACTCGTCGCGCCAGTAACCCCACGAGTGCGTACCCGAATTGCGGAAGTTGTAGGTGGCCGGGATGCCCAGCTCGTTCAGCCGGTTCTGCAGGTTGTGCGTGCAGTAGTTGGTGCCCGCCTCGATCACGCCGCCGATGATGATCTGGTTGGCCAGACCGTACGCACCGGGGAGGGCGTACTGGCCGTTGAGCGTGTCGTATTGCCCGGGCAGGCCGTTGCCGGTGGAGATGTAGAGGTCGAGCCCGCGCAGCCCTTCGGCGTTCACGTACGGGTCGTTGGCCACCCACTCCGGGCCGCCTTCGGGGCCCCACATGTTGTCGGTATTGCCGCCGCCCCAGGTCTCGACGGTCAGCTTGACGAACTCCGAGCCGACCGGGTCACTGGTCTGCGCGCAACCGCTGTAGGCCGCGGCCGCCTTGTACAGGCCCGGCTTGGCGATCGGCAGCGCCAGCACCGTGGTGCCCGAGGTGGACAGGCCGGCGATCGCGTTCACGCCGTTGGTGCCCAGCGCACCGTCGACCAGCGGGGGCAGTTCCTCGGTGAAGAAGGTCTTCCACTTGTTGCGGCCGAGTACCGGGTCGTCCTTGATCCAGTCGGTGTAGTAGCTCCACTTGCCGCCGATCGGCTGGATCACGTTGACGTTCTTGTCCGACAGGAACTGCAGCGCGTCGGTCTTCGCCTGCCACGACGCCTCGTCCTCGCCGCCGCCGGCGCCGTTGAGCAGGTACAGCGTCGGGCGCGGCACCGAGGCGTCGGCCGGACGCTGGACGTCGATGATGATTTTCTCGTCCATCGCCGCCGAGTACACGTACAGGCGGATGCTGCGCGCGTCCTTGTACTCGGCCTTGGTGATACGCGAACCGTCCGGGGCGACCGGGTCGGCCAGCAGACTCTTGGAATCGATGATCGGATCAGCGGTCGCGCTGGACGCGCCGAGACCGGTCATCATTCCCGCGAGCACCGCGGTTGCCGCGATCGCGGCCGCGGCCCGCAGGCCACCGCGCCGGCTCTGTCGACGTATCAATTTCGCACCTTCGCTTCGTCTCGAGATTCGCTCTGCATGCCCCACGCGCCGGATGGATGCCCAGCATCACGCCCGACCATACGGCCTATGTAGTCGTCACGACAGGGGACTTCGTTACCGCACCGTTGCCCATCATGCCGGAACGGTGTCGGTCCGATCATGACCGCCCCATGTTCCGTGTCGCTTCCCATCCCGGGGGATCCAGCAACTCGGACAATCTGGGGCCGATCTGCGCCAGCGCTTCCGGTGATGTCATCTGGTCGTGCGGGACGCCGACGGGATGATCGTCCACCCGGCCGTCGACGTAGGGTTGCCAGCCGTCCGCCGCGGTGTCGTGACCGGCCGCGCTGAAGTAGTCCAAACGGCCGCGGAAGACGTCGGGCCGGTGCTCGGCGATCAGCTCGGCCGAGCGCACGGCGCTGCGGTAGATCCGGCGCACCCGCTCGGGGGTGAGCACCGCCATGTCCGGCGGGATGGTGGCATGCAGCGCGGCCAGCGCCTCCTCGCTCAGATCGCGCACGTCGCCGTCGCCGGGCAGCGGGGCGTCCGCGCCGATGCCGAGTTCGGCCAGCGCTTCGCGGATCGCCGCCCGGAAGTCGGTGACGTCGATGTCCGGGTGGCTGTCGAGCATCGTGAGCAGCCCGATCTCCTCCCCCGCCGCTTGCAACCGGGTGGCCACCGCATGCGCCAGCACACCGCCGAGCGACCAGCCGAGCAGCCGATAGGGCCCATGCGGCTGCACCGCGCGGATCTCGGCCACATAGCGGCCCGCCATCTCCGCCAGCGACGCGGGCAGGTAGCCCTCCTCGGTCAGCGCGGGCGACTGCAGGCCGAAGATCGGCGTGCTCGCGGCCACATAACGCGCCAGACCCGCGTAGCACCAGGACAACCCGTACATCGGATGCAGGCAGAACAGCGGCTGGGCGGCGGCCACGTCGTGCGGCACCATGGTCCGGATCGGCAGCAGCACGCCGAGCGCCGCGTTCGAGTCCTGGTCGTAGTCGTGGTCGTCGGCCAGCGCGGCCAGGATGCGGGCCGCCAGCGCCGCCGGGGTGGGATCGGTGAAGAACCACTGCACCCGCACCTCGGCGCCGGTGAGCGCGCGCAGCCTGCTGACCGCGCGCGTGGCGACCAGCGAGGTGCCGCCCAGGTCGAAGAAGTCGTCGTCCATGCCGACCCGGTGTCCGGCGCCGGGCTCGAGCACCGCGTCGAACACCTCGAGCACGGTCCGCTCCAGCGGCGTGCCGGGCGCGCGGTACGGGCGCGTCACCAACCGCGGCGCGGGCAGCGCCTTGCGGTCGAGTTTGCCGCTGGCGTTGAGCGGCAGCTCGGCCAGCTCGACGACCGCCGAGGGCACCATGTACGACGGCAGCGCGGCGCGGGCGTGCCGCAGCATCGCGTCCTCATCGATGCCCTCCGCGGGCGCGGCGACCACATAGGCGACCAGCCGGTCGCCCGTCACGCCACGCACCATCGAGACCGCGGCATGCCGCACCTGGGGGTGACCGGTCAGCACGGCCTCGATCTCCCCGAATTCCACGCGCTGGCCGCGCAGCTTGACCTGGAAGTCGCCGCGGCCGAGGTACTCCAGCGATCCGTCATGCCAGCGCACGATGTCGCCGGTGCGATACAGGCGGGTTCCGCCGGCGTGCGCGACGAAGCGCTCGGCGGTGAGAGCCGGCGCGCCGAGGTAGCCGCGCGCCAATTGCACACCCGCGACGTACAACTCACCCGCCGCGCCCGGCGGCACCGGCCGCAGCTGCCGGTCGAGCACGTGCACGCGGGTGTTGGCCACCGGAAGGCCGATCGGGACCGTCACCGCGGCGGTGTCCCGGACCGGATGGTCGGTGACCACGGTGGCTTCGGCGGGGCCGTACCAGTTGACCAGCGCGGCGGCGGGCGCCATCGCGGCGAAACGTGCCGCCGTCTCCCCCGGCAACGCCTCGCCCGCCGCGAACACCCGCCGCAGCGACGGGTACCGCGCGCCCGGGTGGGCCGCCGGGTCCAGGAACGCGTCCAGCATCGACGGCACGAAGTGCACCGTGGTGACGGCGTTCTCGGCGATGAGGCGGGCCAGGTAGGCCGGATCCCGATGGCCGTCGGGCGCGGCGACCACGATCGACGCCCCGGTCTGCAACGGCCAGAACAACTCCCAGGCGGAGATGTCGAAGGTGATCGGCGTCTTGTGCAGCACCACGTCGCCGCCGTCGTGCGGGTAGGCCGACTGCGCCCAGCGGAATTGGTTGACCATCTGCCGGTGGGTGATCATCACGCCTTTGGGGCGGCCGGTCGAGCCCGAGGTGTAGATGACGTAGGCGACGGTGTCCGGGTGGACGTATTCCTGCGGCCACGGACCCTCGTACGGCGGCAGGTACAGCGTGTCCACCGCGACCACCGGCACGCCGGTCGCGGTGTCGAACGCGTCCGCGGTGGTGGTCAGGACACAGATCGCAGCGGCGCTGTCGAGGACGTACTCGCTGCGCTCGGCCGGGTGGTCCGGATCGATCGGCACGTAGCCGCCGCCCGCGCGCAACACCGCGTAGATCGCGACGACCAAGTCGATGCCGCGCCGCATGGCCACGGCGACCAGCGTCTCGGGTCCGACGCCCCAGCGCATCAACTCGATGGCCAGGGACCGGACGCGCGAGTCGAACTCGGCATAGCTGAGCGTGATGTCGCCGAAGCGCACCGCGGGCGCGTCCGGGGTGCGCGCCACCTGCGCGTCGAACAGTGACGGCAAGGTCGCGCCGTCGAGCAGTTCCGGCGCGTCGGTGGCGTTGCGCGCGGCCAGCTCGGCGCGCTCGTCCTCCAGAAGCACATCGATGTCGCCGACCCGCGCTTGCGGGGTGGTCACGAAACGACCGATCAGCGCCGACAACCGCTGCGCGAGCGCGAGCGCCGCCGGTTCGCCGGTCACGTCGCGCAGGTACTTCACCGAGACGCGCAACCGACTGTCCAGCACCACCATCACGGTGAACGGGTAGTGGGTGCCGTTGACCGCGCCGACGCCGACGACGTTCATCCCGTCGATGGCCCCCGCCTGGTCCAGACCCTCCCGGTCCACCGGGAACGACTCGAACACCACGAGCGAGTCGAACAGGCCCTCCACGCCGACGGCTTCCTGGATCTCGCTCAGCCCCAGGTAGTGGTAATCGAGGAGCGCCGCCTGCTCGGCCTGCAACTGACGCAGCAGTCCGCCGAGCGTGTGCGTCGCCGCCAGCCGCACCCGGACCGGAATCGCGTTGAGGAACAGGCCGACCATCGCCTCGACGCCGTCGAGCCGGGGCGGGCGGCCGGAGACGGTGGCGCCGAAGACCACGTCGTCACGGTCGACGGTGCGCCCGATCAGCAGACCCCAGGCCGCCTGCACCACGGTGTTCACCGTGACGCCGAGACCGGAAGCGAGCCGGGTCAGCGCGGTGGTGTCGGCCTGGGACAGCTCGAAGCCGACCTCGCCGACGCCCGCGGAGATCTCCCGGCCGGGGTCGACCGGCGCCAGCGGCGTCGGCTCGGTGATACCGGCCAGCGCGGTGCGCCACGCGGCGCGCGCCGCCTCCGCGTCCTGGGCGACCAGCCACGCCAGGTAGTCCCGGTAGGACCGCACCGCGGGCAGATGGCGGGAGTTGCCGCCGAACGCGTACAGCGTGAGCAGGTCCTTCAGCAACAGCGGCATGGACCAGCCGTCGATCAGGATGTGATGGCTGGTGACCAGCAAGTGGTATCGGGCGGCGGCGGAACGGATCAGCGCGAAACGCAGCAGCGGCGCGGTCCGCATGTCGAAGTGGTCGGCCAGGTCGGCCGCCTTGATCCGTTCCAGCTCGGTGCCGGCCGCGCTCGGTTCCAGCTGAGACAGATCGATCAGCCGCCACGGCACCTCCAGCGACTCCTGCACGATCTGCACGGGCTTGCCTTCGCTGTCGTCGGCGAAGGCGACCCGCAGGTTGTCGTGCCGGTCCAGCACCGCCTGCGCGGCCGCCTGCATCCGGCGCGCGTCCACCGCGCCGCCGAGATCGAGCACGAACTGGGTGGTGTAGACGTCCACCGAGTGCTCGGCGAGCAGGGCGTGGAACAGCATGCCCGATTGCAGCGGCGTGAGCGGCCAGGCGTCGGACAGGTCCGGGTAGGCGCGGGCGAAACGATCGATGTCGGGTTGCTTGAGCCGCACCAGCGGGAAGTCCGACGGCGTCCAACCGCCCGCGTCCGGGCGCAGGCCGTGCTCGGCGAGGCCACCGAGCGCGCGAATCCAGTGCTCGGCGAAGATTTTCGCGTCCTCGCCGCGGAACGCGGCGGCGGCGAAGTCGAACCGGGCGAGCAAGCCCTCGTCCGTGGCGTCGACGGTGAGCACGAGCAGCAGGTCGTCGGACGGGATGTCGGTGTGCACCCGCGCCGGGCGCAGATCCCGGTAGCGCAGCGCGAACCGGCCCCGGCCGAGCCCGCGCAATTCGGCGGCGGTCTCGGCGTTGAGATAGCGCAGCAGCCCGTAGCCTGCGCCGCGCGAGGGCACCGAGCGCCGCAGTTCCTTGATCTGCGCGATCGCCGTGCCCGCCGCGGGGCCGCCGATCAGGGCGTCCTCGATGTCGATCCTGGTCAACCGCAACGGCAGCGGATATTCGGTGACGAAACCGCCCACCGTGCTCGCCGCGTCGGCCTGGGTGACCTCGCGCCCGTCGGACGGCAGCCGCACGACCGACCCGATCGCACGCGTGACGGCCTCCCCCGCAGAGGTCCGCAGGGCCAGTGCCAGCGCGGTGAGCAAGATGTCGTCCACTCCGGCGTGATAGGCCTCGGCGGCCGCGGCGACGGCCGCCGCGCCCTCCGCCGTGATGGTGAGCGAGACCCGGCTGCGTGCGCGCAGGTCTCGTCCCTCGGTTCCCGCGCCCTCCGGGGCGGAACCGAGCGCGCGCCGCCACCAGTCCATTTCGGCCACCGTCGCCGGATCGTGCGCCTTGGCCGACAGGCTCCGGATGAGCAGGCCGAGGCCGGACTCGCGGTTCGCGGGCGCGGCATGACGGGCCCGGTTCCAGCGCGCGGTGAGCTGGTCGACGACGGCCCGCCAGGAGACGTCGTCGACCACGAGGCTGCTGGCCACGACGAGCAGCGTGGAGCGAGCCTCGGGACCGCCGGTGAGCACGAAGTAGATGTTGCGACCCTGCTCGGGGTCCAGCGCGGCCGCGACCGCCTGCACCACGTCGTCGATGGGCAGCGAAGTCTCGCCACGCTGCGGGTCCAGCCTGCGGAACGCCTCGCCGGTGCGCTCGGCGGCGGGCGGGATGCGCAGCACCGGCGCGCCGTCGTCGCCGTAGCGCACCTGCACCCACAGCATCGGGTGCTGGTCGAGTACGGCGGCCACCGCGTTCTGCACCGTCTCGACCGGGCAGGTCTCGGGGACGTCGAGGGTGATGGCCCGCACTTCGATGCCCTCGTCCAGCATGCGCGCCGCGTCCGGTGTCAGCGGTAGTTCGCCCGCCTCGTCGCCGGGGCCGTCCGCCACCGATGCGGCGCGGGCCAGCGCGGCGACGGTCCGGCGTTCGAAGACATCGCGCGGCGCGAAATCCACGCCGCGAGCGCGGGAGCGGGAGACCAGTTGGATCGACACGATGCTGTCGCCGCCGAGGGCGAAGAAGTCGTCGTCCAGTCCGACCCGGTCGAGTCCGAGGACCTCGCCGATCACCTCGGCGATCACCAGTTCGGCCGGGGTGCGCGGCGGGCGATAGGCGCGGGTCTGCGCCTCCGGCTCCGGCAGCGCCTTGCGATCCAGCTTGCCCACGGGAGTCAGCGGGATCGCGTCGAGCACGACGATCACCGCAGGCACCATGTACTCCGGCAGCGTGCGCCCGATCCGCTCGGTCAGCGCGGCCTGGTCCACCGTGGCGTCTTTCGCAGGCAGCACGTAGGAGACCAGCATGGTCGCGCCGGAACCGGTCGGGCGTCCGACGGTCACGGCGAAGTCGACTTCGGGCTGGGCGGCGAGTGCGGCGTCGATCTCGCCGAGCTCGATGCGGAAGCCGCGCACCTTCACCTGGAAGTCGTTGCGGCCCAAGTACTCCACCACCGGCGCGTCCCCGTCCCGGCGCCAGCGAACCAGGTCGCCGGTGCGGTAGAGGCGTTCGCCGGGCGCGCCGTACGGGTCGGCCACGAACCGGGCGGCGGTGAGCGCGGAGCGGGCGTGGTAGCCGCGCGCCAGCTGGACACCGCCCAGATACAGCTCGCCCGTGACGCCCTCGGGCACCGGACGCAACCTGGCGTCGAGCACCAGCGACCGGGTGCCGCGGATCGGGCCGCCGATCGTGACCGGTTCGCCGGGCCGCAGCGGGTCGCTGATGTTGGTCATGATGGTGGTTTCGGTGGGCCCGTAGCCGTTGTGGAAGGCGCGCTCCGGCGCGGTCGTCCACTTGTCCGCCAGATCGGCGGGCACCGCTTCACCACCCGCCACGACGGCGCGCATCCCCGACAACGAGTCCGGGTCGAGCGAGGCGAGCACCGAGGGGGTGAGGAAGGCGTGCGTGACGCCCTCGGCGCGGATCAGTTCGGCCAATTCCTCGCCGCCGAAGGTGTGCGGCGGCGCCACCACCAGCGCGCCCGCCGAGCCGAGCGCGAGCAGCAGTTCCAGCATCGACGCGTCGAACGACGGCGACGCGAACGCCAAGGCGCGGGCGGATCGGTCGAGCCGATAGCGTTCGACCTGCTCGGCGCTGAAATTGGCCAGACCGGCGTGGGTCACCACGACGCCCTTGGGCAGCCCGGTGGAGCCGGAAGTGTAGATCATGTAGGCGGCGTTGCTCGCGCGCAGCGGTCCACGTAGTTCGCCCTCCCGCACCGGCTGGTCCGAACGCGCGGCGACATCGAGAGTGAAGTCGCGGTCATCCAGGGCGACCCAGGAGCCATCGGAGAGAACGGGCAGATAGTCCAGCTCGGCGGTCACCGTCACGCCGAGCGCCACGCCGGAATCGGCCACCATGTGGGCGATGCGATCGGCCGGATAGGTCGGATCGATCGGGACGAACGCCGCCCCGGTCTTGGCCACCGCCCACAGGGCGAGCACGGATTCCACCGAACGGCGGATCGCGATGGCGACCAGCGCCTCCGGCCCCGCCCCGCGGTCGATCAGCGCCCGCGCCAATTGCGCTGAGGCCGCGTCGAGTTCGGTGTAGCTGAACGTGCGATCGTCCGCGACCACGGCGATGCCGGACGGGTTCGCGGCGACGGCGGCGGCCATCAGATCCGGCAGCGTGCGCGGCGGCACGGCAGGTGCGCCGGCACGGGCGGCCAGGTCGGCGCGCTCGGAGTCGTCCAGGATCTCCAGGTCAGCGACCGCGGTGCTCGGGCGCCGGACGACCGCGGCCAGGAGGCGGCGGAACCTGCGGCCGAACTCGAGCACGGTCCGTTCGTCGAACAGATCACGGGCGTAGGTGAATTCGGCGGCGAGACCGGCTTCCGCGCCGGACGCGGTGCGCTGCTCGCGGATGGTCAACAACAGATCGAACTTCGCGGTGTCGACGGCGGGGTCGAGCGCCGTGCAGTGCAAGCCGGGTAGTTCGAAGCTGGTGGCGGCCAGGTTCTCGAACGACAGCGCCACTTGGAACAGGGGGTGGCGACCGGCCGAGCGTTCGGGCTCCAGCGCCTCGACCAGCCGCTCGAACGGAATGTCGGCGTTGGCGAAGGCGCGTAGGTCCGTTTCCCGCGTGCGGGCCAGGAGTTCGGTGAAGCGGAGTCCGGGCGCGACCCGGGTGCGTAGCACCAGCGTGTTGACGAACATGCCGATCAAGTCGTCGAGCTGGGCTTCACCGCGGCCCGCGACGGGCGTGCCGACGGCGATATCGTCGGTGCCGGACAGGCGCGACACGAAGACCGCGAACGCGGCGTGCACCACCATGAACAACGTGGCGTTGTGCTGCCGCGCGAGAGCGGACAGCGCGGCGTGCACGTCGGCGTTCACCACGAAATCGGTTCGGCCGCCGACGAAGGACTGCGCGGACGGGCGCGGGCGATCGGCGGGCAGGTTCAGCTCGTCGGGCAGGCCGGCGAGTTCGGTGGTCCAGTAGGCCAGTTGGGCGCCCGCGATCGACTCGGGATCGTCGTCGCCGCCGAGCGCGTCGCGCTGCCACAGCGCGTAATCGGCGTACTGGACCGGCAGCGGCGCCCAGGACGGCTCCGCGCCGCCGCTGCGCGCCGCGTAGGCCAGCATCAGGTCCCTGGTCAGCGGCCCCATCGACCAGCCGTCGGCACTGATGTGGTGCGCGACGAAGACCAGCACGTACTCGCCGGGCGCGAGCTGGAACAGCCGCGCGCGGAACGGCACCTCGGCGGTCACGTCGAAGCCCGCGGCGACGATGCGCTGCGCCTCGTCGGCGACGTGCTCGTCACCGATCTGCGCGGGGTCCAGGTCCACCGGGACCTCGTGCGGAGCGAGTATCCGCTGGACCGGGCCGTCGGAGGTCTGCGGGTAGATCGTGCGCAGGATCTCGTGCCGCGCCACCAGATCCGCGACGGCCTGCCGCAACGCGGTCACGTCCAACTCACCGGACAAGCGGATCGCGGCCGGGATGTTGTAGACCGAAGCCGAGGTGTCGAACTGGTTGAGGAACCACATGCGCTGCTGCGCGAACGACAGCGGGATGCGGTCGGGGCGGGGCCCGGCGACCAGCGGGGCGCGCTTGCGTTCGCCGAAGCCGCGTTCCGCCTTGGTCGCCAGTCCGGCGACGGTGGAGGCTTCGAAGATCGTGCGGACAGGGACGCGCGCGTCGAGTGCAGCGCCGATCCGCGCCGCGACCTGCGTCGCCAGCAGCGAGTTACCACCGAGGGCGAAGAAGTCGTCGTCGGCACCGACACGTTCGACCCCGAGTACCTCGACGAACACCGACGCCACGATCTCCTCGATCGGAGTCGACGGCACACGGAACGCCTGAACCTCGAACTCCGGTTCCGGCAACGCCTTCCGATCCAGCTTGCCGTTGACATTCAACGGCAACGCATCCAACACCACAAACGCCGACGGCACCATGTACGACGGCAACCCAGCGGTGAGTTCGGACTTCACCCAGGCCACATCCACACCGGCCCCAGCAGCGCCAACGGCAACGACTTCACCACCACCAGCGGCACCAGCAGCAGCGTCACCCCCGGCAGCGGCAGGCACCAAA
>NZ_JBSGDA010000008.1:0-308393 GCF_053602135.1 Nocardia sp. NPDC004573 | reverse complement strand
GCCGGCACAACTGAAGACTGAAACCACCAATCCAACCGGCCAGGTGGTCCAGATTGAACTGCCGTCAGATGGTCCGGATTGGCGTTCCGTTGACAACCGACGCAATTGCGGTGACAGCAGCGAATTTCAATGCGCAAGGCAGTTGAACGGTCCCGTTGCCGCCGCAGTGACCCTTTGGTATGGAACGTTGTAGATTAAGCGGCGGAGGGTGAATCAACTTTGTCTCGCAAGCTGTTGTGTGGGTCGGTTCGGCTGATGATCGTGCGTGTATCGACATCGAACAGCGACATGCCGGTCATAGTGTGGGAGGTCCTCGACTCGGCGGCAGTACCGCAGCAGGAGTTCTGGAGGCCCAACCAAATCGTTTCGTTCGCCGGGAAGTGCGGTGCGCCAGCATTCGTCGTCGGCCCGCGCACTCTCCGGCTCTATGTCCATTGCGAACGTGAGCAGCCTCGAGAAGTGCCGAACTGACCGTCGATCGAGGTGAATCTCGGTGGGATAATTGTTCGACGAATATTCTCAGTGATTCATCTCCGCATTGCCCGGCTTGACGGTACTCGGTCGCGGTCCACCAGCCTTCTCCGAAAGGAGATTGGTGACAGCGTCGCCGATCGTCCCATCGACGTTAACGGCTCGGATCTTCGCGTGGCATGTAGCCCATTAAGCCGCTGGCAAATCTCGATTACGCGGTGAGTCAGTTGCCAGAACATTGGTCCAATACTGCGATGATTCTCGCGAGATCCCGTACCGATCGGTGGCAGAACTCTGGATCCGTCCTCGTCAGGAGGTCGGCGGCTTGTGCTTCGGTTGCCAGTCCGTGGTGCTCTTTCTCTGCCATCACTCGTGAAGGCACGAGCACCCAGTTTCGTCGGGTGGTGTCGAAGAGCCAGTCGATCTCTCGATTGCCGGCGGAGGCGGCTTCGTGCAAGAGTTCGGCAAGGCCAGCTGGTTGAGGTTCGGGAAAGCGCCACACAACAAGTGGTGGAGTGGGAGTGCCGTCATCACCGAGGCCGCCCGCGTGGCGGTACCACTCCAGGTCTCCGTACCGCTTCAATCGAGTGATGAAGTCGCCAGAATTCATTACCCTACCTTCTTGACTGTGGCGCCGGGGTTATCTCCCATAATAGTCTTCCGCCATTGCTCGATAGGGATGGGGTTAGGACTGTGTCTGGGATCGTAGACGTATTCTCCGTCGGTATAGACCTCGTGGTATAGGAATTGTTCACGTTGCCCATATTCTTCGACGGTTACCTCTTGCCCGGGAGCGGGATCCACTCTGAGTATCTCTCCTGCTCCAGCGGCAACCTTCTTCAAGTGTTCTGCGATTTCGGAACAGTCTTCGCCTGGATGGATGCCCTCTCGCAGCATTCTTGCCATCTCGTCGGTGACCGCGCTCGAAGGAGCGCCGGATGTATCACCGCCGCTGGCGGGATTTCCGTCGTCATCGATGTACACCTTCATGGTGATGATGGCGCCGAGTTTGACGGCGATATCGGTGAGGCTGGGGACTTTGTCGAACGCTGTGACCACGAAGGCGGCAGTGCCTGTTGCCGCGGCCGCGGCGCCGATGATCCTGATGAGTTTGCTGATGTCGTAGGTGCTCTTTAGCACTCGGGCGGTGTTGCCGGCGATCGCCAGAACCCCGACGCCCGCGGCGACGTTGCTGAGAGCGGCAGTGATCCAGGAGGCCGCGACACCGATGACGACTGTGGCTCCGGCCGCGATCAGGGCGTTGGTGACCGCTTCTTTGAATTTGTCGCGGACATCGGCGGTGGCTTCGCTGTATTCGCCGACGGGCGCGGCGAGGTCGACGGATGCGGCGGCGAGTTGAGTGGCACCGCTGTTCAAAGTAGTGAGGTGTCCGAGGAGGGCTTCGAGGCCCTTCTTGTCCTGGATGTCGTCGAAGAGGCTGCTGATTGCGGTGATTCTGGCGGGAGCGACGGTGATGGTGGGGTGTTCGGCGAAGGTCTTCCAAGTGGATGCGGCTTTGGCGAGCTTGTCCTTGTTGCCGTTGGGTAGCTTGCTGCCGAACTCGTCCTGGATCTTGCCGACCAGGGCGTCGTAGAAGCCTGGGATGCTGCCGTTGCCTTCGGTGACGCCGTCGCCGTTGCTTCCCACTGAGGTGGGGATCGATACCTTGTGTTCCGACATCGCTGTGGCGGTGGGGCGGTCGGGCATCGGGTTGGACTTGTTGGCCAGTGCCCAGTTGTATCCGGCGGCGTAGAGCATGTTGCCGAAGTTGGTGAGTGCGTCGGCCAGGTTCGTGCAGGTCTGCATCGTTTCCTGGGCGGCGCGGTCGTAGGCTTTACCCCATTGCTCACAGCCCGGCGCGTCACCGGCCATGCCCGCGCACTCACCTTTGACGGCATCGTGGACCGGTTTGTCGGCGGTACGGAGGTCGGTCGCGAGGCTATGGCACTTCTTGGCGGCGTCGTAGTAGGTCTGCCAGTCGATGACCAGTACGCCTATGGTGGGCTACCCCCCGTTGAACATCTTGTAATTGGTATCGACGGCACGGGTATAGCGCGTGTGTGCAGCCTTCGCGGCGTCGCTCATATCCCTGACGCCTTCGACGAATTCGCGTGCGCCGGCGACCCATTGAGTGTGGGCCTCGGCATATGCCCGAGCGGCGACGCTTTCCCAGCCAGTGCCGATCAAGGTGGCGACCCGGTCATCGATTTCATCGAGATGTTCGCCGATGAAGCCGGCGAGCCCTGACAGGCGGGCGACGATCTCTTCGAGGTGGTCGAGATCGACCGAAAATCGTGAGTTCATGGCAGATCCAAGCTCGATGTGTTCAAGGACGCGGCGTTGCTCTCATCACGTGCCCGATAGGTATCGGCGGTGACGCCGAGCTTCTCCGCCATACCCGTCAGGGCGTTTATGATCTGGGAGCCACCATCACGGACATCGGTCCAGCCCGCGGAGAACTCGTTGGCCGCATCCCCGGTCCAGCTGCCATCGGTGAGCGAGGCGACGTCCTTCGCGGCGGAATCCAGCGCACCGCGCAGCGCATCTGCCAACTCGTAGACGTACTTGCCGAGTTCCCGCACCTCATCGGGTACCACAGAGAGATTCGGACCAGAGGCTGGCGTCCCCCCATCACTCATGACGCGAATTCTAGCCGGGTCCTATCGGGGCGCGGGCCTGGACGGGTCACAAGTGTTGTCGCGTCCGAGGTGGTCGACGCCGAGAAGCGGATTCCCGGTCTGGATCAAACTCATTGCCTTGCAGTGGTTCCGACTGTTGCGACAGCCGAGCGTGCCTGGTCCATCTTATTGATGAACTGGTCGAGCACCACTTGAACTTCGGTGTCGTAGCCGGTTTGGTGGACGCGGCGGAAAGGTGGGTGGCGGTGCCTCCGCGGGCGGTCGGCACTGCACTGTCCTGTCTACGCCAGAGCGCTGAGCACATGCCGTATGTAAGAGGAGTTCGGCCGCGGATTCTGCAACCGATATTGATTGCCAATGGGTAGCTGATCGCGAAGACTTGCCCATTGCTGGCTGACCTGTTTCTGGCCTGAGCGGAGAACCTCTGTCGACCGCTGCGCTCATTCGACGAACGACATGTTCATGACTGCGTTCGACGGGCCGGATCCGCTGTGGCGGCATGTCCGAACCAGGGTCCGGTCGCCTCGGACGAACGGTGGGGCGAAAATTTTTCGGCACCTTGAAATATGAACACCTGTTCCGGGGCGTCATCGCCGACGGCGATGCCCTGGATGTGGAGGTCCATCGGTTCCGGGTCACATCCAACACGATCAGGCCGCACCAAGCGATCGACGACCGAGTATCCAGCATGGCCTTCACTGATCGTGATCAGGGGAAAGCGTTCGATAAGCGGCTACTTAACACTGGTGCCAGGACCTGATCCCGGCCAGGATCGGGTCCAGGTACCCGGCGAGAAGCTCTATAAGCGGCTGCCCATCAGCATCATTGGTGTGGCTCTCACATGGCTTGCCTCTCACCGGGTGCCGTGCCGGGAATGGCTGAAGAGGGGTCTGCCCAGCTCGAAGTAGCGGTGCCTTCCCGCACGGACCTCACACGCCGAGACCGGAAGGACACCGCAGGTGGCAGTCATCATCGGAATGGACCCGCACAAACGCTCAGCCACGATCGAGATTATCGACCCCACCGGCAAGATGCTGGCCATGGGCCGATACGGCACAGACAACACCGGCTACACCGAAATGCTCACCGCCGCTCAGCGATACACCGAACGGGTCTGGGCGATCGAGGGCTGCAACGGCATCGGCCGACACATCGCCCACCGCCTGGTCCACGACGGGGAAACCGTGATCGACGTGCCAGCGAAACTCTCAGCCCAGGTGCGAGTGTTCGCCACCGGCAACGGCCGCAAGACCGATCCGGTCGATGCCCATTCGGTGGCGATGGCGGCGTTGCGGGCACCGGATCTGCGCCGTGTCCAGGCGGATTCGGAGTTGATCGCGTTGGGCATGCTGGCCGATCGCCGAGACGAACTCGGCCGGGCTCGCACCGACACCGTCAACCGGCTGCACCGACTGCTGCTGGAACTTTTTCCTGGTGGCGCAAAGAAGTTCCTGACGGCCACCCAAGCCCGAAAGCTGGTGGCGACCGTCAAACCGCGCGACCCGGCCGGCAAGGTCCGGCGCCGCCTGGTCGTGGAGTTGATAGGCGAGCTGGCGACCATCGACCGCAAAATCAAAGCCGCGGACAAAGAACTGCGCCAACTCGTCACCGACCGCGGTTCCACGCTGGCCGATCTGCGCGGCATCGGACCGGCCGGCGCGGCCCGACTGCTGGCGGATGTCGCTGACATCCACCGCTTCCGGGACCGGAATCGGTTCGCGTCCTGGAACGGCACCGCACCGCTAGATGCGTCCTCGGGTCAGCAGCAACGGCATCGGCTCTCGCGCGCCGGAAACCGCAAGATCAACCGCGTCCTACACACGATGGCCATGGTTCAACTGCGCCGTCCCAGCGCCGGGCGCACCTACTACGACCGCCGCAGAGCCGACGGCAAGACCTCGATGGAAGCGATGCGGGCCCTGAAACGACGACTGTCGAACGTCGTCTACACCCGCATGCTCGCCGACCAGCAAAAGCGGGAAAAGGTAAGCCCGGGAGGGCAATCGGGGGCGGCTACTGACTCCAGCGCGACCGGCTCAACCCCGCACACCGGCACTTCGGACAAGCCACAACCCGGACTCACCACCAACCAGAATAACGTCGACCTGCAACCTGCGCCTTGACACGAGAGGGGAGCCATTTGAGGATGTTCGTCGGGCCGTCGCCTTCCTATCGGTTCCCCTGTCGGGGCCGTTCTTGGAGGCTGGTCAAGATAGCATCAGGTCCTCGCACTAGATCAGGACTGGAGATGCCTCGCAACAGACGTCCGCAGGATCGGGAAGAGAAGCGCGCGGAGATCGTGGTGGCTGCTCGGCGGTTGTTCGTCGAGGAGGGATACGACGCGGCGTCGATGGCGCGGATCGCTCGCGACGCCGGAGTGGTGTCGAACACGCTGTACTGGTACTTCCAGGACAAGGACGCGGTATTGATCGCGGTCCTGGACGCGGTCCTGGCCGACTCGATGGCCGCCTACGGCGAACTGCTGGGCTCGGGGCTGGCTGATCGGCTGTTGTGGCTGGTCGAGGAATTGGAGCAACTGGGGCGGTTGGTGAGCACGGTGCACATGCGCGCCGAGAAGTCCGCGTCCATTCAGGAATGGCACGAGCAGTTCCACGCGCTGGCCGAGGGATTGTTCCGGGCGGAGCTGATCGAGCTCGGCGTGCCCGCTGACGAACTGGATCCGCTGGTCGCGATCGGCGTTTTCGTTGTCGAAGGCTTGCTGACGCATCCGACGGAGCAGGCCCAGCGGCGCGCGGTGCTCGAGACGTTGCTCAACAGCGCGCGCAGTCTTGCCGCAGCCGCCGGCTGAGTGCCTGCTCTGCGCACATCCACGAGCCAGGGGCGACCTACTGCGTGCTGCGTGCGGTGTAGTCGAATTGTGTTGCCAGAAAATCGAGTTGGTCACGCACGGCGCGTTCGAAGTGCTCGCCCACGTAGATGCCGAAGTGGTCGCACGGGTAGTTCTGGACGTGCACGTGTGCCAGGCCCCGCGCGCGCCGCTTCGTGGTCTTCGCGGGCGCGGCCGCGTCGTTGTCGCAGACACACAGCAGCGTCGGAGTGCTGAAGCGAGCCAGCGCGCGGCCGGGCCGATCGAGCGGAAGGTGCAGCACCAGCCGTGCGGCCAGGGCGTTGGCGGCATCGAATTCACCGTCCGGGCCGCGCAATACACCCCACATGCTGTCGCGACCGACACCGGTCACGGGTTCTTCCCCACCGTCGATCTCGGTCAGCTCGATGTTCTTCGACACCTGAGCCCGTACCGAGGGCAGCCGTCTCAACAACGCGCTGGTGCGCCGCGAGAGCCGGGTCCCCGCGGGCAGAAGTGCGGAAGCACCGGCGAGGGCGTCGGGTGAGGCCACGAACGCGGGCATCCACGACGTCCCCGCCATCGGCAACAGGATCGGCTTCGCGCCGAACCAGGAACCGACCGTGTCGAGGATGCCCGCCACTGTCAGCGCTACTACGCTCAGCGGGCCGGTCCGGATACGCGAGCGCAACGACGCCGGTCCGTCGGTGAAGGGGCACTGGGCCACGACCGCCGCGATTCGGGTGTCTTCGGAGGCGACCTGAAGGACATGTCCGCCGCCGAAAGAGCTGCCCCACAACGCGATCCGGTCGACATCGACCTCCGATAGTGTGCGTACGAAGGCCAGGGCGGCATGCCAATCGGCGCGTTGCCGACCGATATCGAGGAGCTGGCGCGGTGCTCCGCCGCTGGCCCCGAGGTGACGGTAGTCGAACACCAGCACCGACCACCCCGCGTCGACGAACCGTTCCGCGTAGGCATCCAGGCGCATCTCCCGCACCGCCCCGAGCCCGTGCCCCATGATCACCATCGGGCGCGGGCCGTTCAGGTCAGGCGCGGTGTACAACCATGCCGCGCACTCGTCCTGGCCAGAGGTGAACGAGACCTCACGCCGCCGCACCGCTGCCGACTCGTGCCGATCGGCCGGCCCACTCATTTCCATGACTCGCGTCCTCCCGCTTCACCACCGCTCTTCTTGGACGTCATCCAAGAAGCGGGTCGCGGTTACGGTAAAGGCTTCTTGAACATCAGTCAAGAAGCCGCCGGGGTCACGGATCCGAGTTGGCGGCAACCCGAACCTCCAATCGCGCTGTACCGGCACTACCGAGCGCCTTCAGGTCATCTCCCCAGCTGCGGCATCAACCATGTGACCAGTCTTTGTCGCGCCGCACCCCCTGTGAATGAGGGAAGGTGGGCCCGCGCGGGCATACGATCCTCCAGCAGGTCCTGACGAGCAGCAACGTGCGATGGGAGTCGCCGGTGGCATCGGAGATGGATGACGCGACCCCTGTCGGGCAGCGTGACGGGTGGTCCATCCCGCGCGGATTGATCGTGCTGATGGCCGCCGCCGGGGCGGTGGTGTCGATCGCCGGGATCAAGGTGTTCGCGGGCATAGTCGGTCCGGTCTTCCTCGCTCTCATGCTCACCGTCGCGGTGCAACCGATCCACGCCTGGGCGCGGCGGCGCGGACTGCCGGCGTGGGTCGGCATGGCGCTGGCGCTGGCGGCGGTCTATGCCATCGTGGTGGGGCTGCTGGGCGTGCTGGTGGTGTCGGTCGCGCAACTGGCCACGGAATTGCCCGGTTATGCCGAGGAATTCGATGATCTGCTCGGCGGGGTGCGCGCATCGCTCGCCGACGCCGGTGTGGGCGGCGACCAGATCCGCGACCTGCTCAGTGGCGTCGACCTACGCCGGCTGACCACGGTGCTGCACTCCGCCCTCACCGGACTGGCCGGCGTGCTGTCCGACCTCGTCTTCGTCATCGTGCTGCTGCTGTTCATGGCCTTCGACGCCACATCGATGGGACGTCGGGTCGAGATCGTCACCGAAGTGCGTCCCGATATCGCGTTCGCGCTGGAGACCTTCGCCACGGGAACCCGCCGCTACCTGATCGTGTCCACGGTGTTCGGATTCATCGTCGCGGTATTCGACGGGCTTGCGCTGTGGTGGCTGGGTGTCCCGCTGCCACTGCTGTGGGCGGTGTTGTCGTTCATCACCAACTTCATCCCCAACGTCGGTTTCGTCGTCGGTCTGGTTCCGCCCGCGCTGCTGGCGCTGCTCGAAGGCGGTCCGACGCTGATGATCTGGGTGATCGTGGTCTACAGCGTGATCAACTTCGTCATCCAGTCGTTGATCCAGCCCAAGTACGTCGGCGACGCGGTCGGCCTCAGCGTGACGGTGACCTTCTTGGCGCTAATCTTCTGGACCTGGGTGCTGGGCGCACTCGGCGCATTGCTCGCCATCCCGCTCACCCTGCTGCTCAAAGCGGTACTGCTCGACATCGATCCCGCCACCCGCTGGGTCAGCGCCTTGATCAGCAGCGCACCGGCGAATCCGGGCGACGATGCCCATCATGAACGAGCCGACGCCGACGGAAGGGCTGGACGCTGAATATCTACCAGCGGCTGGATCCGATCGACCGGGGCGAGGCGGTGGCGATGCTCGATTCGGGCGACACCGCGGCTGCCTGGTTGTCGGCGTAGCAGCAGCCGCGACCACCGACGCTCGAGCTCGGCAGATGGTGACCAGGCTCACGATTATCTCTCGGTGGACGTGCGTGTACCTGTTGAACAGCGGTTTCCGGCGCGAGGACGGGAGGATCGACCGGAAAAGAAGGTGATTTGTGTCGGTGCCGACCGGAATACTGACCCGCGCCCGATGAGTTCGTGCATTCGACACCGTCTCAATCGTTGTGGCGCCGGGACGCGATCCGGTGACTCGGCAACGGGCCACATGTTCCTGTCAGCGACCCTTCCTCCGGAGGTATCCGATGTCCGTCGACTTATCCGCTCCCGCCTCGGGAGGGCGGACACCGACCGTCATCCGGGTGCTGGTGCTCGCCACTTTCGTGGTGATCCTGAACGAGACCATCATGATCAACGCGATTCCGCGGTTGATGGAGGACCTCGCGATCACCGACCGGGCCGCGCAATGGGTGTCGACGGCGTTCATGCTGACGATGGCGGCGGTCATCCCGACCACCGGCTGGTTCCTGCAGCGCGTGTCGACCCGGCAGGCGTATGCCGCGGCGATGGCCGTCTTCCTGGCGGGTACCGCGCTGTCGGCGGTCGCGCCGTCGTTCGCGGTGCTGCTGCTCGGCCGGGTCGTCCAAGCCTTCGGCACCGCGGTGATGATGCCATTGCTGATGACCACACTGATGACGGTGGTGGCCGAGCACGACCGCGGCAGGGTGATGGGCAATGTCACGCTGGCCATCTCGGTGGCGCCCGCGATGGGACCGGTGATCTCCGGGGCTGTACTGCAAATCGGTTCGTGGCGCTGGCTTTTCGTACTTGTGCTGCCGATCGCCGGTGTGATCGCCTGGCTGGGGCTGCGTCAGCTGGAGAACGTGGGTGAACCGCAGGCCGGGCAGATCGACTCGGCCAGCGTGGCTCTGGCCGCGCTCGGGTTCGGCGGACTGGTGTTCGGGCTCAGCCGCTTCGAGAGCGACAACCTGGCCGGTCCGGCGCTGATCGTCGCCGCGGGCTCCGCGCTGATCGCCGGGTTCGTGTGGCGTCAGTTGCGCCTGCAGCGCACCGGCACTCCGCTGCTGGATCTGCGGGTCCTGCTGTCCGGCACCTACGCCAAGGCGCTGATCCTGATGTCGGTGGCGTTCATGGCGATGCTCGGGTCGATGATCCTGCTGCCGCTGTACCTGCAGAATCTGCGTGGCCTGAGCCCCTTGGCCACCGGCTTGCTGGTGATGCCGGGCGGGCTGGCGATGGGCCTGCTCGGTCCGACCGTCGGTCGCCTGTTCGACCGGTTCGGCGGACGCTCGCTGGTGATTCCGGGGTCGATCGGCATCGCCGCATCGCTGGCCGGGTTCACCCAGATCTCGATGACCATGCCGTACTGGCAACTGCTTGGCCTGCACATCCTGCTGATGGTGTCGCTGGCGGCGGCGTTCACCCCGGTGTTCACGCTCGGTCTCGGTGCGCTGCCGCAGCATCTGTACTCGCACGGCAGCTCCATGCTGGGCACCTTGCAGCAGGTCGCCGCGGCGTTCGGCACCGCCTTGGTGGTGACGGTGATGTCGGCCCGCGCCACCTCGCTCGCCGCCGAGGGCACCGACCTCGTCACCGCGCACCTCGACGGGATGCGCCTGGCCTTCCTCGTCTCGGCGGCGCTGGCGCTGGTCGTGATCGTCATGGCGGTGCTCTTGCCGAGCCGGGCGGCGGCTCCGGAACAAGCGGTCGAGTCCGAGGCTGCGACGCCGCAACTGACCAAGCACTGAACGAATAGCACCACGGGAAGCCCCTGGCCGCATCGACGGCCAGGGGCTTCGCCGTATCCCGGCGGGGTTGCCCGTTGCCATCTGGAACGGCAACAGGCAACCCCTGTTCCCTGCGGAGTGCCCACCCGATGCTGGAGCCGTAGTTCGTGGCCGAAGATCTCACCGCGCCGACGTTTGCGGCAACGAGGAAGGAATACGCCGACCGACACGAATATCGACACGCGGCGTCGCTGTGCACGCGTGGTTCCAGTCGGGCGAGAACCCGACTATATGGGGAAATAAACCAACCAGAATCTTCCACCACCGGCTTGTCGGATGCGCTCGGTCGGATATATGACCGAACGTTTGCTGTTCAGGTCCCGCGCAGCTCGGGGCGAGTGCAGACTGTTTTTCGCAAAACCGTGGTGTTTCGGTCGGAGGCAGATCTGTGACCGCGAGACATCCGGCACGGATGTACTCGAGGGGGACGAACTGGCCGGTTCAATCCACGTCTTTCCATCCCGCCCTACGTGCACGCGGCGCTGCGCGGATAAATCGTCCTCCAGGAGTGTTCACCGGGGCAGGACCGCACCCGTGCGCTGTTGGCATCGGCACCTGGCCTCCGATTAATCGCAACATCAAAGGATTACAAAGGATTAGTTCATGAGTATCGCGTTCGACCATAGGGATGACCAGCTGCCCGTCGCGTTGGAGCGGGAGCGTCCGGCGCTGAGCAGCCGGGAGATCGAAGTGCTCCTGGCGTGGATCGCGTCGGACTCGAAAGTGGAAGTCGGGCGGCGTCTGTACATCTCGCTGGGGACGGTCAACACCCACTTGGCACGGATCAGGGACAAGTACGCCGCGGTCGGCCGCCCCGCGCCGACGAAAGCCGCTCTGGTCGCCCGCGCATTGCAGGACGCGCTCATCGACATCGATGACCTCTGACCGAAGCGCGGGCGCGGATCACCCGAACTGAATGTCTGGGGTGCGCAGGACAGTTCAGGAAACGGCGGCATTGCGGCGGAAGCCGAAGAGTGAGGGGCCGCCGTAGAGGCACCACACGGCGATGACGGGGTCGCAGATCGCGCATCCCAGGGATGAGTCGTGCGCGAACGGGATGATGGGAGTGCCTTTGAAGTGGTGCAACAGATCCCATGCGGTGTGCAGGAGCCAGGCTGTGCCGATGTAGGTCCAGGACTCCAGTCCGCGGTAGGCGCAGTAGGTCACGACGGCCGTGAATACGAATTCCCAGCCGCCTGCTCCACCGCCGCTGAGATATGCCGCCCCGGCACCGGCGACCATGACGGCATTGAAGCGGCGACGATGGGGTTCCGGGATCGCCGACATCACCACCGCGTACAGAATGCCGATCAGCACCGGCGCGACATAATTCATGGTGGCTGAACTCCTTGCGGTCGGACTCCTTCGCGAACCGAATTTATCGAGGCGCGCGAGCCCTTCCCAGAGGCATTTACGCCACGTCTCACCGGAAATCTGCCACCGGGAACGTAGTTGGCGCGGCCCGTCCGCGGCGGCGTCAGACCGATCGGGGGTGGTCGGCGTCACACGACGATTGACGTCGCCGGAGTCGGGTATGCGGCGGATGTCAGCCGACTAGGAATTGGGAGGTATGTGATGCCGGAGCATCAGAGCGGACCCCGGGAAGCTGTCGAGGGTGTCGTGGAAGACATCAAGGGGAAGGCGAAGGAAGCCGCTGGCGTCGTCACCGGTGACGAGGACCTGAAGAAAGAGGGTCGCGCGCAGCAGGACAAGGCCGAATCCCAGCGGGACGCGGCGCAGAAGGAAGCCGAGGCCGAAAAGGCCCGTGCTGAAGCGGATCTCGACGAGGCGCGTCAGAACGCCTACGAGAGCGGCAAGGACGTCTAGTCCTCCGCGCGAGATCCGATGCGGCAGTACAGCGGAACGATCCGCTCCCGGTCGGCGGTGGACTACCGCCGACCGGGCCGCCCTCAACAGTTGGTCGGTGCGGGCACGCCGCGGAAGCGTGCGTCCAGCCAATCGATGGCGGGCGGTATGCCGAGCACCGCGGTGGACAGGTGGTCCGGGCTGAGGAATTTCTCGTAGAGGACGCGCGCGCCCGCGTCGCAGTATCGCCGGAGCGTGGCATCGATCGACTCCACCGGAATGAGGGCGTCGATCTCGGCGCGCCATTGGTAGACCGGAACGGCCGGGACGCCTTCGTAGTGTTCCAGGCTGTTCTCCTCGAGCACGCCCCGTGCGCGCTTGTCGTCGGCCAGCGAATTCGAGGCCGCGACGTCCACGATTCCCCGGCCCGCGCCGGCCAGCAGGATCTCGTTGGTGCAACTGTCGGCGATCCGGTTGCGGACCGACAGCCCTTCCGAGTTCAGCTGTTCACTCACCGGCAGTCGCGCCGGGTATTCCCGCTCCAGCCCGAGAGCGGCGGCGAAGGCGAGACCGAAGGCCGCGTGCGGCGCGTAGCCGAGGCCTTCGATCATTTTGACCAGATTCATCGGCACCCCGCCCGCGGCGACGCCGACGAGCGGCAGTTCCGGCGCGTAGGTCGGCGCGAGCGCGGCCGCCCATGCGCTCGCCATCCCCCCGCCGGAGTACCCGAGCATGGCGATCGGGCTGTCCGCCAATCCCAATTCCGCGACCCGCCGGGCCGCCCGGAGTCCGTCCAGCGTGATCATGCCGCCGAGTTTCGCGGCCCCGTAGGCGCTGGTCGGCCCCAGGTGGTCGGGCAGAGCGACCGACCAGCCGCGCAGCAGCAAGGCGTTGAGCGCAGGCGCTTCGCGCACTGCCAGGTTGGGGTCGCTGGTGTAGAGCACACGGGAGACCGCGCACTGGGTGCCGAGTGCGTTGATGATGTGCTGATAGGACAGCAGCGGCCCACCGGGGGCGGGATCGGGCGGAGTCAGCACGGTGGTGGTGGCCGCGATCGGCTCACCCGCGGAGTTGGTCGAGCGGAACTTGATCATCGTGACCGTCGAGCCGGGGAACGTCGGCAGCGCCGGCATCGGCCGTACGGCGAGGACGTCGCCGGGCGCGGCGCGGTCCAGATCGGCCGGAGTGGCGTAGAACGGATCCGGATCCGGCGCGGGATAGATGGGCTGCGCCGCGGCTTGCGGTGTGATCACACAAAGCGCGGCCGCGGCGGTGGCGATGACCAATCGAAGCATGTCCTTCGTCGACTCCCATTCCTCACGACGTGCTGGTGCGTAAAGCTGGTGTGCTGAAGTCGAATGCATCCCGGATGCCGGTCGCCGGCGACCGATGCCCGGACCTGCACACTGTAGGGGACGATCGGAAAAAGCCGAGGTAGCCGCGCCGCTCGGGGACGGCCGGGCGCAGCGCTCACCGGTCGGTTACCGTGGCCCGGTGCTTCTGCTGGTCGTCGGCGTAGTCCTGCTCGGTGTGTTCGCGGTGCGATTCGGCACGGACCGAAGGCGGCTCGGCCACGGGGTGTTGCTGCTTCTGGGGACGGGGTTCGTCGGCGCATGGGCGGTCGGCCGAATCGTCGACGGCGACCTGCCGGTGGTGCTCGCACCGTTGGTGGTACTGCTGTCACCGCTGCTGGTGCTGGTACTCGCCGGGTTGTCGATCGCCAACGGCGCGCAGTTGGTGCGCCGCGAGGGCTGGCATGTCCCGAATCTGCTGCCGCTGGGGCTCGGCATCGCGTTGCTGGTGCCGTACGTGGTGCTGGGCCTGGCTCTCCTCACCGGAAACCGCTGGTTCGCAGTGCTTTTGGCATCGCTGACGATGGCGATCAGCTACGTCGGCTTCTTGTTCACCGCGTTCCTGCTGTATTCGCTCTGCTACGGCCTGTTGCCCTACCGGCCCGGGATGGACGCGATCGTCGTGCACGGAGCCGGACTGGTCGACGGGGAAGTGCCGCCGCTGCTGGCCGCGCGCTTGGACCGGGCGATCGAGGTCTACCGCGGTGAGACGGCCGAGGGGCGTGCTCCGTTGCTCATCGCCAGTGGCGGCAAGGGAGCCGACGAGGAGGTCTCCGAGGCCTCGGCGATGGCCGATTACCTCATCGGCCGCGGCGTGCCGGAAAACCGTGTGGTGCTGGAGGACCGGTCGGGATCCACCGAGGAGAATCTGCTGTTCACCAAGCGGTTGCTCGGCGAGCGCGGCCCGGCCACGCGCATGGTGCTGGTGACGAGTAATTTCCACGCGCTGCGCACGGCGATCCTGGCGCGCCGCCTCCACCTCGACGCCGAGGTGACGGGCGCCCGGACCGCCTTCTACTACCTGCCCAGCGCGTTCCTGCGCGAATTCGCCGCGCTGCTGGTGGCCTACAAATGGACCAATATCGTGGTGGGCGTCGCGCTGGTGTCGCTGCCGCCGCTGGCTCTGCTGGCCGCCCGCGGCTGAGTCAGCCGAAGCTCTTGTGCGGCACGCCCACGGTCAGACCGCCGTCGATGACGAACTCGGCTCCGGTGGTGTAGGACGATTCGTCGCAGGCCAGGAAGGTCACCAGGGCGGACACCTCGGCCGGGTCGGCGGCGCGGCCGAGCGGAATTTGCAGGAAGTCCTCCGGGATGTTCTCCGTCATCGGGGTGCGGATCAGGCCGGGATGCACGGAATTCACCCGGATCTTGTACTGCGCCAGTTCGAGCGCGGTGGATTTGGTGAGGCCGCGCACGGCGAACTTGGTGGCCGTGTAGCCATGCAGCCCCGGGCTGCCGCGCATGCCCTCGACGGAGGAGATGTTGATGATCGAGCCGCCGCCCGCCTCGATCATCGCGGGCGTGGCCGCCTGCATGCCGAGGAAGGTGCCGGTGAGGTTGATGTCGATGATCCGCTGCCATTCGGCCAGCTCGAACGCGACGAGCAGATTGCCGTTCACGATGCCCGCGTTGTTCACCAGGACGTTCAGCGAGCCGAACCGCTGCACCGCCGCATCGACGGCTTTGCGCCAGTCCTCCGGCTCGCGCACGTCGAGGTGCGCGTAGGCGGCGTTGTCGCCGAGTTCGGCGGCGACCGCGGCGCCCTCGTCGTCGAGCACGTCGCCCAGCACCACGCGGGCGTCCTCGGCGACCAGGGCCCTGGCGTGTGCCGCGCCCATTCCGCGCGCTCCGCCGCTGATCAACGCCACCTTGCCGGTCAACCGCCCCATGCGGGGTACCTCCGTCTCTAGAACACTTGTGAAACACGTTACAGAAACTCGCCCTGCGGGGCGCGTCCCGCGACAGTAACCCGGGTGGATGGCCAGTGGACGGGCGTCCGGGTGTGCCGTCGCGCGGGCGCGCGCCGCGGCCTTCATGCTCGCTGGTGTCGAGTTCGGGCGGTCCTTCAGGGGACGTCGAGGCCGGACGGGCTCGGGTTCGGCCGGGCAGTGCGGCCGGACGGCCGCCGGTCGCTCCGCACCGGATCACATATGGACCCAGGCCAGGTGAATGTCGAATTCACCTCTGTGTAGGTCGACGCTCGCGGTCTCCGTCGAACCGTCGGGTGGGCGTCGCGCGTTGCGATCGGCCGATCTCCACCGCCGCCCCGGTCGATGTGGCCCGCGATGTTTCCGCGTCGGTTGCGCGACGCACTGGGATCGCCGCACGGTGGGGCGCATAGACGTGGTGCAGTCCTCGCGCTTCGCCGGGGAAACCCGGCAGCCCGGAGGCGCCGGTGTGCCATGATCGTATAGAACGTGTTCTAAAAGTTCGTGCGGTGCGACCCAGGGAGGTGCGTCATGACGAACTCCGGCCGAAGCGTGACGCGGTTGGGCGGACGTTTCCGGGTGCCGGACATCGGCGAGGTGCCCGATGGACGCCTGATCGATCTGGCGGGCCGGGGCCGGACCTACGTCGTCGACATCCCGGGGCCGAAGGACGCGCCGACGCTGGTTCTCCTGCATGCCACCGCATGCACCGCGTACCTCACCTGGTTCCCCTCGCTGGCGGCGCTGGCGCGGCGATACCGGGTGGTCCTGTTCGGTCAGCGGTGGCACGGGCGCGGCATCCGCTCCGAGCGGTTCGATCTGCAGGACTGCGCCGACGACGTCGCGGCCGTGCTCGACGCGCTGAGCATCGACCGCGCCGTCTGCGTCGGGTTCTCCCTTGGCGGAATCGTGAGCCTGCTGGCCGGCCGCCGCCATCCGGATCGGGTGAGCGGGCTGGTGCTGTGCGCGACGCCCTATCGATTCCGCAAGAAGTGGCGCGAGCACGCTTTTCACCGAACATTCGGCGCCTTCGCGGCCGCAGTGGGGCCGTATTCCTACCGCCGTGCCGAGAAGCTGGCGGGCCGCCTGCCCGAGCTTCCGGTGCTCACCTGGGCGCCGGGGCGGTTGGATCGGTGGGCGTTCGGCGAGTTCCGCAGCACCAGCGGGTGGGCGCTCACCCAAATCCTGGCCGTGGTCGGGCGGTTCGACGCGACCGCGTGGCTGCACAGCCTGACGATGCCGACGGCCGTGGTCGTCACCACGCGGGACCGGGCGATTCCGGTCTATCGGCAGGTGGAGATGGCGGGCATGATCCCGGGGGCGAGCGTGCACCGTGTCGCGGCCGGGCACGCCTGTTGCGTACTCGGGGCCGACCGTTTCGTGCCGGTGTTGCTCGAAGCTTGCGAGTCCGTCGCCGCGCGGATCTGAATCGGCGCCCTGTCCGGCGGCGGTGGCGGACAGGGAACCGGCGCTCAGCCCGATTTCCGCGCCGCGGAAAGCAATTCGGTGACCACACCGGGAACGGCGTCGGCGAGCGCCGCGATGTCGGGCACGAGTTCCTTGCAGGCGATGAAGCCGAAGTTCAGTTTGTCGTTGTTCGACAGCACGGTCACCGACAGGCCCGCACCGTGGAACACCGGGCCGAACGGGTACATCCCGTCCACCCGGATGCCGAGGAAGTACAGCGGCATGGGCGGCCCGGGCACGTTGGACACCACCAGGTTGTGCACCACGGGGTGCTTCTCCGCCAGCTTGAGCGACGAGTACATCCGGGCCGCGAGCCGGAAGGTGTTCGGCGGCGCGTATTGCGACCAGTCCTGCAGGAAGTCCGCGCCGATCACTTCGTGTTCTTCCTTGGCCCCGCGATTGGCCTCGGCGACCTCCCGCAGGCGTTGCACCGGGTCGGCGATGTCGGTGCCGAGCCGCGCGAACAGCGCGGAGACCTTGTTGATGCCCGCGGTGTGCCTGGTCGATTCGTGCACCGAGACGGGCACGGACGCGATGAGCGACCGGTCCGGCAATTCGTCGCGCCCCGCCAGATAATCGCGCAGCGCACCCGCGGCGACGGTCAGCACCACGTCGTTCACCTTGACGCCGAACGCGGAGCGGATCTCCTTGATGGCGTCTAGTTCCACTTGGGTGAACGCGACGGTGCGGTGCGGGGTAATGGCGAGATTGAAAGGCGTGCGGGGAGCGGAGAAGGGTACTGCCATGCCCGTCTTGTTCTCGCGACGACGCTGCGCGAAGCCGGCGACCACACCGACGGTTTTCGGCAGCATGCCGACGATGCCCGCCCGGGCGGGGAACTTCACCACCGCTTCGGCCAGCAGTTGCCAGTCGTTCGGTTTCGGCTCGGGGCGCCACTGCTGTTCGGGCACCTCCTTGGTGATGCCGGGCTCCGGATCGCACAAGTGCATCATGAGGTTGGCGCCGGTGATGCCGTCCACCGCGGCGTGGTGGTATTTGCAGATCACCGCGACCTTCCCGTCGTCGAGGCCCTCCACGACGGACATCTCCCACAGCGGGCGATCGCGATCCATGGGACGGCTGGCGATGTCGCCGAGCAGTTCGGCGAGTTCGCGGCGCCCGGCCGGCGCCGCGATGGCGATCCGGCGCACGTGGTAGTCGAGGTCGAAGTCGGCGTCCTCCACCCAGACGGGATGGTCGAGATTCAACGGCACCTCGTATACCCGGCGGCGCATCTGCGGGATCAGCGGAATCCGCCGGGACAGTTCGGCTTTGAATCCCTCGAACGAGTAGTCACCCGGCGACGGGTCGAGGATCAGCAGCGCGCAGACGTGCAGATGCTGGGTCCCGGTTTCCAAGTAGAGAAAGCTGGCATCCAATCCGGTCAAACGTTCCATAGCGAAAGCCTACTAGAACGCGTTCTAGTTTCGTGCCGGAAGCGACGGGTGTGACGACTGTCGCGAATTCGTGTCACCGTACAGCGCTGTCGGTCATTTTGTGTGTTACTCAAGGTTCTATATATGTGTATGATCCTTACTACGGATATGTAGGAATCGCGCGACGGTTGCGGGCGCGTGCCGATCGAGGAGTATCGATGAAGCTACTTCGCAGGGCCGGGCGACGGCCCGACACCGACCCGGGCGCCGTGGCGCTGCACGCCCGCAACGTGCGCTTCGACTGGTCGGACACACCGCTGCGCTGGATGCCCGCCGAGCCCATCGCCTCGCATCTGATCAACTCGCTGAATCTGCTGTTGCCCGAGGGCGAGCGCATGTTCTGCGCGGCGTACGCGGAGGCGCTGCCGTACGTGCGGGACGAGAAGCTGCGCGAGGCGATGCTCGGGTTCATCGGCCAGGAATCGATGCACGCCGAGACCCACGACAAGGTGCTGCACGACGTGCTCGCCGTGCACGGCATCGACCCCGGGCCCTACCTGCGCCAGGCCGAGTACCTGTTCCGCCGCACGCTCGGGCCGAGAGACGGCACCGGCGTGGCCGAACGACAGGTGCTGGTCGAGCGGCTGGCCTTCATCGCCTGCCTGGAACACTTCTTCGCCTATCTGGGCGATTGGGTGCTCAATGCCGATCTCGAGCGGTTCGGCGCCGATCCCCGCATGGCGGACCTGTTCCGCTGGCACGGGGCGGAGGAAGTCGAGCACCGGCACGTCGCACACGATGTGGCCGTCTACTTCGGCGCCGGGTACATGCGGCGCGCCGGACTGATGCTGCTGGTGTTCCCCATTTTCCTGACCTTGGTGGTGCGCGGCACCAAGTTCCTCGTCCACCAGGACCGGGACCTGCCCGACCTCGGCTACCCCCGTCTGCTCGCGAAAGTCTCCGGCGCGATGTGGCGCGGCGCGTTGCCCGGCGTTGCATCGCTGTTGTGGAGTGCGCTGAGCACCTTCGAACCCGGCTACAACCCCGAGACGGTGGGTTGCACCGCGCAGGCGGTGGCCTATCTGGCGAAATCCCCGGCGGCGCAGGCACGGGCCTCGTGAAGGCGCCCGTTCCCGAGCGCTTACCCGCGGATCTGTTCGGTAGGGGCGAGGTCGACCGCACCGTGCGGGTGCTCGACGCTGTGGCCTCGGCGCGACTGCGCTGGACCACGCTGGTCAACCGGCGCGAGCCGCGTTCGCGGGTGGACGACCGGCGGCTGGCGCTCGTGGTCACCGATCGGCGGATCGAGGCGCACGACCAGGACGTGGTCAGCCTGCGGCTGGCCGCCACGGACGGGCGCGCGCTGCCGCCTTGGCGCCCCGGCGCCCACCTCGACCTGGAGCTGCCGTCCGGCCGCCTGCGGCAGTACTCACTGTGCGGCGACCCGGCCGACGTGCGCGCCTACCGGGTGGCAGTGCGCCGGATCCCGGAAGGCGGCGGCGGTTCCGTGGAGGTGCACGACGCGCTCCCGTTGGGCTCGCCGATCGTGGCGCGCGGGCCGCGCAACGCCTTCCCGTTCGCCGTGCCCGGCCATGGATCGCCCGCCGCGCGCCTGCATTTCGTCGCCGGCGGCATCGGCATCACGCCGATTCTGCCGATGGTCAGGCTGGCGCACCGCCTGGGCGTCGAATGGACCATGGTGTACACCGGGCGCAGCCGGGACACGCTGCCTTTCCTCGCGGAGATCACGGCATTCGGCGATCGCGTCGTCGTGCGCACCGACGACGAGCACGGCCTCCCCGATGCGAGCGCCCTACTGCCCGGCGTCGGGCCGGACACGGCGGTCTATTGCTGCGGCCCGGTGCCGATGATCACCGTGATCGCCGACGCCGTACGTGAAATGCCCTACGTGGAACTGCATTCGGAGCGGTTCTCGCCACCGCCGATCGTGAACGGCAAGCCGTTCGAGATCCAATTCGCCTCCACCGGGGAGGTTGTGGAGGTCGGCGCGGATCGTTCCGCGCTCGACGCCGTCCTCGCCTCCCGGCCCGACCGCCCGTACTCGTGCAGGCAGGGTTTCTGCCGCACGTGCAAGGTCCGGGTGCTGGCCGGCGAACCCGACCACCGCGACAGCGTCCTCACCGATGCCGAACGCTCGGCGGGCGCGATGCTCGTCTGCGTCTCGCGCGCCGACGGCGGCCGCCTCGTGCTCGATCTGTGATCCGGCTGCCGAGCCGGTCGAGGAGAGAATGATGACCACTACCGAAATCGCCGAACTCACGGCGGTCGAACGAACCGTGCGCAGCGGCGAATTCGACCTCGCCGTCTACGAACACGGTGACCCGGCCGCGGAAACCGTGGTGCTGGTGCACGGCTGGCCCGACACCCATCACCTCTGGGACGCGGTGGTGCCGAAGCTGGCCCAGCGGTTCCACGTCGTCGCCTACGACACCCGCGGGCACGGGCGCTCCACCCGCACCCGGCGCACCGCCGACTTCCGGCTCGATCGCCTGGCCGCGGACTTCTACGCCGTCGCCGACGCGGTGAGCCCCGACCGGCCGGTGCACGTGCTCGCCCACGACTGGGGTTCGGTGCAGGTATGGGAAGCGGTGTGCGAGCCCCGCGCGGCCGACCGGATCGCGTCGTTCACCTCCGTCTCGGGGCCGAACCTGGACCACATCGGCAAGTGGATCCGCGACCGGCTGGCCCGCCCGACGCCGCGCAACGTGTGGCAGCCGTTCACCCAGTTGCTCTCGTCGACTTACACCTTCTTCTTCATGACCCCCGGGCTGCCGCGCGCCACCTTCGGCCTGGTCGGGACCGAACGCATCTGGCGGCGGGTCGTCTCGATCATGAACGAGACCGCGCCGTCGAACGTGCGCCTCGGCCCGACCTTCCGCGCCGACATCGTCGACGGATTGCTGATCTACCGCGCGAACATCGTGCAACGCGTGCTCGCTCCGCGTGAGCGGCACACCGAGGTGCCGGTGCAACTGATCGTCGCCGCACGCGACGTCGCCGTGCGGCCCGCGGGATTCGACGACGCACCCAAGTGGACCGACCGGTTGTGGCGGCGGGACGTGGCCGCCGGGCACTGGATGCCGTTCTCGCATCCGGAACTGCTGGCCACCGCGACCACCGAACTGATCGATACACTCGGGGGCGCGGCGGCGCCACGGACCCTGCGCCGCGCCGAAGTCGGCCGCCCCGCGCGGCCGTTCGAAGACCAGCTGGTGGTCATCACCGGCGCGGGCAGCGGAATCGGCCGTGCGACCGCGCTCGCCCTGGCCCGTCGTGGCGCCGAGGTCGTCGTCTCCGACATCGATGTCGCGGCGGCGAAGGAGACCGCCGAGCTGATCGCCGCCGAACACGGGGTGGCGCACGCGTATCCGCTCGATGTCGCCGACGAAGGCTCGATGCGGGAGCACGCCGCGACGGTGCTGCGTACCCACGGCGTGCCGGACATCCTGATCAACAACGCCGGGATCGGTCAGGCCGGTGGATTCTTCGAGACCTCGGCGGAGGACTTCGACCGGGTGCTGCGGATCAACCTCGGGGGCGTGGTGAACGGTTGTCGCGCGTTCGGTCCGGCCATGGCCGAACGCGGCCTCGGCGGGCACATCGTGAATCTCTCCAGCATGGCGGCCTACAGCCCGCAGCAGGGGTTCAGCGCCTACGCCACCAGCAAGTCGGCGGTGTTCATGTTCTCCGACTGTCTGCGAGCCGAAGTGGCCGGACGCGGCATTGCGGTGCACACCATCTGCCCCGGCATCGTGCACACCGATATCGTGCGGCGCACCCGGTTCTCCGGTGTCGGCGCGGAGGAGGAGAAGCGCAAGCAGGAGCGCTACGACAACCTCTACCGGATGCGTCGTTACGGCCCGGAGAAGGTGGCCGAGCGGATCGTGCGGGCCGTCGAGGGCAATCACAGCATCGTGCCGGTGACGCCGGAGGCCCACTTGCAGTACCACTTCGGGCGGCTGGCGCCGGGCATCGTCCGATTCCTGGCGGCGCGGGTGAAGCTGACCTGATCAGGAGGCGAGGGTGCGGGCGAGTTCGGCCTCGACGGCCTCGACTCGCGCGCGCTCGATGCCCCACGGGTGCTCGACGCCCACCCGGCGATCCAGATCCCACAGCACGCATTCCTCGCCCGGCGCTGCCACGAACGACCATGCCACCACGGTGCGGCCGAGCTGCTCGGCCATGGTCCCGTGCGCCGGGTTCGGCGGCCCGTCGCCTTCTGGAAAGTGATGCAGGAAGCGGCCGTAGGCAGTAGCGCAGAAATCGGCGTAGCGCTTGGTGCAGAGGATGAACCCGTGCCATGCCTCGTCCACCGCGTGCGACGGCATGCCGATCACCCGATCGTCGCGCATGGCGGCGCCGCAGCACAGCAGCCACTGCCGCAGACCCGTTTCCACCGATTCCCGCGGCTGCCACGGACAGGTCTTGTAAACGGCTTCGGGCAGTTCCAGCGCGGCGACGGCGGCGCGGACGGCCGTCAGGTCGATCTCGCGCGCCGGGGATCGACGCAACCTGAAGTTCACCACAGTTCACTGTACGTGCGCGCCGATGCGCCGCTACCGTTCTGACATGAGCGCACTCATCCTTCTGTTCGTCCTCTTGATGGTGCTGCTCCTCGTGGCGGTGCCGATCATCGTCGTGGTCGTCATCATCCGCTCGCAGCGTGACCGGTTCCTGCCGCCGCCACCTTATGGTGGGTGGGGCGGTCACCGAAGCGGGGGATCCAACGAGGGGGGCTCCACAGATCCGTTCTGGGCGGCCGGCGGCGCCGGTCTGTTCGGCGGATTCGACCAGCCGCACAGCGGTGGCGGTGGGCATCGCCACCACCATCACGATCATCATCACCATGGCAGTAGCTGCGGCGGCGGAAGCGGTAGCAGTTGCGGTGGCGGAAGCAGTTCCAGCTGTGGTGGCGGGAGCAGTTCCAGTTGCGGCGGGGGCAGCAGCTCCAGCTGTGGCGGGGGCAGCAGTTCCAGTTGCGGCGGCGGTTCCTGACGCAGGATTTGACCTCAACACAGCTTCAGGTTTCATGCTGATCTTCGTCCGAGACGGCAAGAAACGACGAAGGATGTGTCATGCGGGCTGTGCAAGCCAGTGAGTTCGGCGGACCGGAAGTGCTCGAGGTGCGCGAGCTACCGGATCCGGCGGCCGGGCCGGGAGAGGCGGTCATCGATGTGGCCGCCGCGGACGTGATGTTCCTGGACACCCGGCTGCGGTCGGGCTGGGGAACCGATTTCTTCGCGATCGAGCCGCCCTACGTGCCCGGCGGCGCGGTCGCCGGGGTGGTGGCATCGGTCGGTCCCGGCGTCGATCCCGCCTGGGTGGGCAAGCGAGTGTCGACGCCCACTGCCGCCAGCGGCATCGGCGGGGGCTTGCCGATCGGCGGATACGCGGAGAAAGCGCTCGCCAAGGCGGACACGCTGATGGCCTTGCCCGACGGGCTGACCGCGACGCAGGCCGTCGCGCTCACCCACGACGGCAGGACCGCGCTGGCCGTGTTCGACCGCGCCGCCGTCCAGCCGGGGGAGTGGGTCTTGATCACCGCCGCGGCCGGAGGGTTGGGCGTCCTGCTGATCCAGCTGGCCCGGGCGGCGGGCGCGCACGTGGTGGCGGCCGCGCGCGGCGCGCAGAAGCTGGAACTGGCCGAGCGACTCGGCGCGACCGCGGTGGTCGACTACTCCGCGCCCGACTGGGCGGAGAAGGCGCGGGCCGCCACCGGAACGGGCGCGCACGTGGTGCTCGACGGTGCGGGCGGCGCACTCGGAGAGGCCGCGCTGACGGTCGTCGCTGATGGCGGGCGTTTCCTCGGATACGGCGCTGCCGCAGGCGAATTCGCCGCACTGGACCGGGAGGCCGCCGCGGCGCGCGGTGTCACCGTCTACGGGCTGTTCGACATCACCGGCGCGGACGTCGATTGGCAGGCGCTGGCCCGGCGCGCCCAGGATGAGGTCGCCGCCGGGCGTTTGGAGGTCGTCGTCGGCCAGACCTTCCCGCTCGACGCAGCCGATCGGGCACATGCCGCCATCGAGTCGCGGGCAGCATTAGGGCGCACTTTGTTAACAGTGTGAATAAAGCGGCGAACTGGACAATTGACGTAGTGCGCGGTCCCGGTCACAGCGCTAGGGTGCCGGGGTGGAAACTCTGCTCATCGTCGCAATCGTCATCGTGGTCCTCGGCTTCGTGGTCGCTGTCGTGCAGTTCGCCAGCCGGCCACCGAAGGAAGCCGAGCCATGGGACGACCATGACGAGGCCGAGGACTACGACGACTGGGACGAGGACTACCGCGAGGGCTGACCCCGCTCCGCCGGGGTCAGCACCACGACCGCGATGGGCCGCTTGGTCAGCTTCTGATAGGCGCTGTAGCGACCCTTGTTCACCTTGTCGACGAGCGCCCACCGCCGGGCGTACTCGGGATCATCCGGCAGTGTCGCCCGGGCCCGCACCGTCAGTTTCCGCCGCCCGACCTGGATCTCGCACTCCGGTCGCGCCTTCAGATTCGCCAGCCACCCCGGCGGCCGCGGCGACCCGCCGTTGGACGCCGTAACCAGATAGTTCCCGCCGTCGCGCGCGTAGGTCAGCGCCGAAGTCCGCTCCTTGCCGGACTTGCGCCCCACCGTTCGCAGCAGCAGCGTCGGATTCCCCAGCAGCAGCCGATGCCCCACCAGCCCACCGCTGTTCTCGTACACCCACTGATGCGCCTTCAGCACCTTCGCGAACAGACCGGCCATACCTGACCCTCCAGTAAGTTTCCGACCCACCCACCCTATGCCATCGACACCGACTGGTCCCCGACCCGCCGGACCCGGTAGCATCCCCAACGCCTGCGGTCCCCCGCGGCGCGGGGCGGTAGCTCAGTCGGTTAGAGCCGTGGACTCATAATCCATTGGTCGCGGGTTCGAGCCCCGCCCGCCCCACAAACACCCGCTGACCAGCGGGTTTTTGTTTTTCTGGAGAGGTTCCGATCTAGAACAGCGATATTGCTGCCGGGCTTCTTCGTGGCTACAGGGGCCCGGGAACATCCACCAGAGAAGTCGCGCTATGGCCGAGGGATCGCCGTGGACAGGCTCGGCTCAGCGCGGGCGTGCCACGTTCTGGGGGAACTGCCCCTGCACGTTGCCGGGTGGGTTGTAGAGAGCGACGGCGGCAGTCCAGCCGTTCTCCGAGGCGTACCCGATACCGAGTCGGGTGCTGGCCTTCCACACGACCTGCGTGAAATGCCCGGTTGCCATGCTGAATCCGGGGTTGTTGAAGTCGTAGTCCTTGATCTCGTCGTACCACATCTTCGTGCCCATCTGGACAAAGGAGACAGCGTCCCAGTTGCCCTGGCCCCCGACGAGGTTCTCCCCGGCCCCGTTCTTGTAGGGGCAGCTGTGATCGATCGCGCGCTTTTGGGCGTAATACTTCGCGCATTGGTCGGCCAGGTTGTTCAGGTTCTGGGTCGAGGTCATGGCCGGGGAACCGTGCTTGGCCCGGTACTGGTTGTGCAGGGTGAGCCCGGTCTGCGCGTAATCGCTCTGTCCGGCGGCCGTGCCTCCGCCGGCGACGAACGCGGCGAGCATCACCGCCGCAACAACCGATGCCAACCGACCAACACGCACGACGACCTCCTGAGGCAAAGTTAGGACACGACAGAAGCGAACACGCAGACCTTGGAACCCTCACACGCCGTGAGGGTTTCGGGATCAGGTGAGCCTACCGGGTCTCGCTGCGAGGGTGATTTCCCGTGGCTGATTCCGGACCACGTCTACAGCCGGTCTACAACTCGGCTGTCCATCCCCTGACCCTTCCTCCGCAGGACCACCGCTCCGGGCTCACGCTATCCGGCCGAGGAGGGGCCTTCTCGCCGTGGTTTCGATGGGTCGAGATGTCGATCTTGTCGACTATCGAGTGTCAACTGCAACCGATGAGGACCGTCATGGATCTACCGCAGATGTCGAGGGGGCGCACCGTGTGGTCGGGTCGCTGGTTTCGGCTGCGTCAGCAAGTAGCCCTGCTACTGCCAGCTCCTGCGGGCTGCGGAAAGGCGTATGCGCTCAGGCGTGAGTACGGCGGGTGGACTGGGCGGCCGGTGCGGGGCGTGCGTCGCCTGCGGTGGGTGACTCTGCCCAGGTACTACACGCGCAAGGTTCCAGCCAATGACGTCGAGGCCGCTACGGATTGGCTGTTGGAACGTCGAGGACTGTAGGCCCCGATAGACGCAAGAATCCTCTCGGATTCGACGCTGAGGGGGTTCTGTTGTACTCGGGCCTTCCCCTTCGCTCGTGCCGACCTTCGCGGCACCGAACGGGGTGAGGCTTCCGCCCGTTCGAGCCTCGCCCGTCCCGCAAAGTACTTCTGAGCTGGAAAATTCGGGAAGGTCGCTGTCGGCGGCGGGGGCTCGGTGGACGGGTGGGGTGAGAGGCAGCGCCATCACTAATGGACGACGTCGAAGAGGAATCCCTCGATCGTGACTCCCGGTGCGAAGGAGAAGGCGACGCCGGTCGAGGTCGGGTTGTCCGGCTCTGTTCGAGCGGCGATCCGTTCGAGCACGAAGATCAGGGAGACGCTCGACATGTTCCCGTATTCGCCGAGGACCTGCCAGCTCGTCGCCGCGGCTTCGGGCGGGAGGCCGAGTGATCGCGCGGATTCGAGCAGGATCTTCGGGCCGCCCGGGTGGATCGCCCACGCCTGGATGTCGGACTGTCGCAAGTTGTTGCGGCGCAACATTTCTCCGACGACGGGAGCGACGCCGTCGTAGATGTACCTGGGCACGTTCTCCGACAGCTCGCAGGTGATGCCGTCGTGGTTGACGCCGACCGCGATGCCGTCCTCGGTGGCCTCGAACAGGTGGGTGAATCTGTCCCGGATGACGATCGTCCCCGCTTCGGCCTGCTCCGGCCCTGGGTGCGCTCCGATGACCACCGCGCCGCACCCGTCGCCGAACAGGCTGTGGACCACCGCGTCGTCGATGTCTTCGACGGGGACCGCGTGCACCGAGTTGAGCTCGATACACAGGACCATCGCCTTCTTGTCCGGGTTGGCCCGGACGAAGTCCGAGGCGGTGCGGATTCCGTTCATCGCTGCCGCGCAGCCCATGAAGTTGACCACCAGGCGAGCGACCGAACGAGGCAGGCCGAGATGTTCGACGACCGCGACGTCGACGCCGGGGGCGATCACGCCGGTGCTCGTGGCGAACACGAGAAGTCCGAGGTCGTTCGGGTCGATGCCCGCCAGCGCGCGCCGCGCCACATCGACCGCCAGTGGCGCGGCGTGGCGGTAGAACAGGTGCATGCGATCCTGGATCAGCGCTGATCCGCCGCCGGATGCGGGAAGCGGGTAATCCAGCGGGTCGACTGCGAAGTGCCGGGTGTTGATCATGGTTTTGCGGAAGATGCGTCTGATCCGGTTCTGCTGCTCTGGATCGGTGAATCGCTCGGCTATCCAGTCCGCTGCGACGGATTGGTCGAGGACCCGGCCGGGCGCACCGGTCGCGATCGCTGCGATGACGGGCACTGTCGTCGGCGGTGTCGAGGGAATCGGATGCTCGGCGATGCGGGTGAGAAGCGTCCGGTCGGTGGCGATTGGCATGGAATCCGTTCTTCCTAGCTGGTGCGATGGGGAACGCGCATCCCCATCCTCGAATAGCAAATGGACAGCAACTAGGCCCCCCAGGGGGTGGATCCCCACCCCCTGTGTCCGAAAATTCCGGATCCGCACAACGCGGCGCTACGATCACGCCGACACTCTGAGAGGAAATGATGATCAAGTCGACGTCCTTCGCCGCTGCGCTGTCCGCGGCCGCTGCCGCTCTGCTCTTCCTGCCGGCCGCGCCCGCGCACGCTCAGTCCCTCCAATGCGCCAGGGCCATCGAGCTGATCAACGTCGCGATCGACACGAGCGGTGGCACCCTGGACGACGCGACCGCGACAGCGCTGTCCGACCGGCTGAGCGGCCTGGCCGTTGTGGCCCAAGGTGCGGAGCGGGAGGTCATCACCGCTTACGCCGCCGCGCTGGTGGATGAGAACGTCACCGACCTGAACCCCTACACCGACGAACTCAATCGCGTCTGCGCCTGACCGCGGCAACGCGCACTCGGGCGCGATGCTCGGAAACGCGGTGACTCGATTGTGCCGGGTGGCTGCGCCCGCCCGGCGCGTCGGGTGATCGGTCACGCTTGGCGGACGCTCTCGGGCTCCGCCGGGCTCGATCGGTCGGCGCCGCGTTCGTTGCGCTGCGCTGCCATGATCGGAGTTGCGCCATGAACGCCTGGGATAGGCGATCGCTGGTGTTCGAGGCGCCTGTCCGCATTCGGTAGATTCATCCGATGAATAGCGACCCATGTGTCTCGAACGAGTGGGGTGCTCGAATCCCGGACCACAGCCGATGGTTTGCCGCCCTGTCGGTCATAGCCTTCCCGGCATTCCCAGTGTTGGAGTCAGCTGCCGCGATGGCGATGGGACACTCTGACGGGTGAACGAGCGACTCGCCGCTGAGATGTCCGTCGGGACATGGGATTACGATGATCGATTACCGCGGCTCCCCATCCCAGGGCTGGCGGAAACCTGCGAGCGGTTTCTCGAGCGGTGCTCGCCGTTGCTGACCGATGCGGAATTCGCTGCCACGGCAGCCTGCGTGGAGCAGTTCCTCGCGCCGGACAGTCCGGCGCGGAAGTGGCAGAGTGAAATCGAGCGATTCGATCGGACGCCGGGCGTGCACAGTTGGCTCGACGCATTCTGGAAGTCTCGCCATCTCGGTTACCGGGACAATATCGCGTTCAACGCGAATTCCTTTTTCCTGTTCCGGGACTCGGAGCGGGGGCAACTCGAACGTGCCGCCGAACTGATCGTGCGCGCCGCCGCGTACAAATCCGAACTCGACGCCGAGATGGTGTCGCCCGTGCTGCTGCGCGGACGGCCGCAGTCCATGCACCAGAACAGGTGTCTGTTCTCCACCACCAGGATCCCCGGGATCGAATCCGATACCGTGCGCTCCGTCTACAGTGCCGCGGACCCCGGCCCGTCGACGGCCCGGCACATCGTCGTCCTCTTCCGGCATCATGCGTTCCGAATGGACATTTTCGCAGCTGACGGCACCCCGCATCGCATCGAGGACGTGATCGCCGGACTGGATGCGATCAAGGCAGCCGAGGCGGACGGGGAGTTGTTCCCCGGAGCGCTGACCACGAAACCGCGCGCGGCATGGGCAAGGATCCGGCAGGTCCTCGTCGAGGATCCGGACAATCTCGCCGCACTCGAGACGATCGAAACGGCGCTGTTCTGCCTGGCGCTCGAGGACTTCGCGCCGCGAGACGAACGCTCGGCTTGTGACCAGCTCATGCATGGGGACGGCGGGAACCGCTGGTACGACAAAGCGTTGACATTCATCGTGTTCGCCGATGGCCGCGCAGGCGTCAACATCGAGGAGTCCGGGCTGGACGGAACCACCGTGGCAGGCTTCTGCGACGCGATCCTGACCGGTACGACAGCCGTCGCAACGGGTAAGCCCGGCCGAGCGCCGGTGCTGACACCGATCGAATTCCGGCTCGACGAGCAGCTGCGGCAGGAGATCCGGCAAGCCTCGGCCGACTTCGCGGCGCAGGCGGGCGATACCGCCACGGAGGTCGTGACGTTCGACGACTTCGGCGCGGACACCGCCAAACGTCTCGGAATCTCCCCGGATGCGTTGGTGCAAGTGGCTTACCAACTGGCCCATCAACGGTCCAGGGGACTGCTCGGCTCCACCTACGAATCCGTTGCCGTGCGGCATTACCGCCACGGCCGCACGGAGGCCCTCCGGGCGGTCACCCCCGAAGTCGTTCGCTTCGTGGGATTGATGAGCGACTCAAAAGCCACATCCGGCGCTCGGGCCGAAGCGCTACGTGCCGCGGCGCAGGCCCATGTCGCGAACACCAGAGACTGTCAGGCGGGTCGCGCTCCCGAACGGCATCTGGCGGAGCTGCTGCGAATCCAGCGGCACCACGGCGACAAACCGCACCCGCTCTACGAATCGCCCGGCTGGCGGATTCTGCGGGACGACTATCTCAGCACCAGCGCCGTGTCGTCGGTGAACGTTCGATACTTCGGGTTCGGGCCCACGAGCGACCGATGCATCGGGATCGGCTATCTCGTGCAGCCCGGCGGCTTCGACATGTTTCTCAGCGCACCCAGGAGCATCGAACAGGATATGCGCCGGTTCGCGCACGAGATTTCGGTCGCCATCCCGGAGTTGTGCGACCTGCTCGAGGCGACCTCCGTCGCCTAGCATTCGCGTGTCCATGCTGCCGAGTGAGCTACGTGACCGAGCGACGCACAACAGCGCCGATCACCCGCAGGAGTGAAGGTTCCACTCCGAGATGTGAGTGGGAATGAAAGCCTATCGAGAACTGCTGGGAAATCGGACAGTTCGGAATATGATTCTGTTGAGTCTACTGTTCCGGACTGTTCTCAACTCCCAATCCCTTTTGCTGGTAATGCACGTGCGGCATACGTTGGGCCTTTCCTACGGCGCCGCGGGCCTCTTGAGTACGGTGGTCTACCTGTGTATGGCCGGCACCGAGCTGCGGCGCGGCCCGCGGCTCGATCGATCGGGCTTGCGGGCCACCATGGCTCCGGCGATCCTGGTGAACGGGATGTGTTGGCTCATCGCGCCATTCGCTCCGTTTCCGGTGTTGCTGCTGCTCGCGGCGCTGGCGGGGTGGTTCGAGATACCGGTCATCAACGTCGCGAAACAGGCCATCACGATCGCCACGACCGAACAGGAGCGGCGACCGGCGCTCGCCGCGTACGAGGTCACCGCGGATGTCTCGCTTCTGGTCGGACCGCCGCTGGCTGTCGCGGCACTGACCATGTGGGACACGACGGCGGTGCTGCTCGTGGTGCGATTGGTGGCCGTGGGTTGCGGGGTCGTGTTATTGCGACAGAACCCGCCGCTGCGCACCGATCCGAGCGGAGTGTCACGGCGTGCCCCGCGGCGACTCTGGTTGAAAACCGGGTTCGTGGCGCCGTGCCTCGGCTACGCCGCAGCCGCTGCCGTCCTTTGTGCGGAGGAACTGAGTGTCATCACGGTGATGCACGATTTCGACGCCAAGAGTTCGATCGGACTGATGCTGGCCATCGGCGCGGCCGGCGCCGTGGCCGGTGGGTACGGCTACGGCGCGATCTCCAAACCCATTTCGCCGTATGTTCTGCTGGTAGGACTCGGAGTCGGGGTGTTGCCTTGTACCTTCGCACCCGGGCCCGTCGAGCTGGGCATAGCTGTTTTCACCGTCGGCGCTCTGGCCGGTGCGGTATTCCCGGCCAGCGGCGATCGGATGAATGCTGTGGTGTCCGAGGATGCCCTCGGCGAGGCCCTCGGGTTTCATGCCAGCCTGATGTGGGTCGGCGTGGCTTTGGGAAGCATCGTGGCGAGTCAGTCCGTCGACTTCGCCGGTTCGTCGGGAGGCTTCCTGTCCTCGGCCGCAATCGGAATCGTCGCGGGAATCGGGCTGGGCCGCATCGCGGCGCGTGCCGCCCCCACGCCCGGGGCGCCCGACGAAGTGAGCCGAGCACTCGTCGTCCGCGCGACGAAGCGGATACTGGACGCTGCCCTCGGCGACAACCTCTATGGTTCACTCGACGCCACGCCGGAGGGAAATGGCACCTCTGAGAAGACGGCGAATCCGCCGGTTCTCGAAGACCATGACCGAGCGGACCTCTCGGCAGTATCGTCCTCGAATTCCGAAGCCGCCGAGCCGGGGCGTTCCGAAATGCGACGCGTTTCGACACCGTGGACCAGGATTCCGCCGCCGCGTGCGCCCAAGGGCTCGCCATGGAGTCGGCGCCCGGTGTGATTTCGCGAATGCGACTCCTGTGGCCGACGAGCCATGCGTTCTAGTTGCAACTACCATCTGGAAGGTTTACCAACCGTGACATCTATTCGTACGCACTGTTCGAATCTTCCGAATCCGCTCGGGCGCACGACCAGTACCACATACGAGAGACGTAGTCTCGATCGAGCGGTGAACCTGTCGGACGCCCATTGTCGTCAACCGCTGACAGCCTCGCAGATCGAGATCGTCGAACGGTTCCCAGAGCTGTTCTACGAGGCGCGAAAGCAATCGCAGTCCGAGTTGGAGGAGGCGTTCCTCGCCGCCTTCCTGCGCCTGGCCGGAGAGCCGATGCATCAGGATGTCTCCAGGTATATGCTGTCGTACTCCGCGTCCTCCGCGATAACGATGGTGGTAAGCCACTGCGCTCGGGCAGGCAAGCGAGTCGCCTTGATCGAGCCGGTGTTCGACAATATTTCGTCCATCCTGCGCCGCGAGAATGTCGAGCTGGTGCCGCTGTCGGAGCAGGACTGCACGGTCGAACACCTGCCGAGGGCGATTGCCCGGCTGGAACCCGCGGTGGTCTGGCTGGTCTCGCCGAACAACCCCACCGGGTGGACGCTGTCCGAACCGGAGTTCAGGACACTGGTTCAGTGCTGCGCCGACCGCGGTTGCACCCTGGTTCTCGACTCGTCGTTTCGTTTCTTTTCCCCCGTTCCGATCGGCTGGTCCCAGTACGAGGTGCTGGAGGGATCCGGGATCTCGTATATCGTGCTCGAAGATACGGGGAAAACTTGGCCGACCAGTGAGATCAAGGTCGGATTGACGGTATGCAGTCCGGATATGTACAAAGACATGTACCGGCTGCACGACGACCTGTTGCAGAGCGTCTCTCCTTTCCATCTGCGGGTGCTGACGGAATTCATCGAGGACAGCTCGAGGAACGGTGTGGAGCGTAGTGTCCTGCCAGTTGTGCTGCAGAACAGGTCCATCCTGCGGTCGATCCTGCCGGACGGACCGTTGGAATTCATCACCGACATGCGATCGCCGGTTTCGGTGGACTGGCTGCTTCTCCGCGACGGGCTCGATTGCGGTGACTTCGTCCACGAGGCCATTCGGGCGGGCGTGCACGTCCTACCCGGAACGAACTTCTTCTGGAAACAGCCGGACCGCGGGCGAAATTTCGTTCGCGTCGCCTTGGCCCGCGACCCGCAACTCGTGCGGGAGGGCGCGCAGTTGCTGCGCGACACCGCGATCCGGCTCGCCGCGAAGGACGCGCGACCATGAACGCTCGATCGAGCCGTTATCGCGCCTTGCTCACCGGGGGCGCACCGACGCAAGCCGATATGGAATGGCTGCGGCAACAGAATCTCGAAGTCGAAGTTCGTGGCTCCGAGCTATCCGAAAGCGAATTGGCGGGTGCGCTGGTGGGCAAGGATGCCTACATCCTCGGTGGTCTGGAACGGGCGACCGCCGCCGCGTTGTCCACTGCCGACGACCTCAAAGTCATAGCGTTCCTGGGTGTCGGGTATCACGCGTACATCGATACCGCTGCGGCGACTACGGCGGGAATCGCGGTGACCAACGCGCCCGGGGCCAACGCGCGTGCGGTCGCGGAATTCACCATCGGGCTCATGCTCGATGCCTGGCGCGGGATCACGGATCTGGCGATGGAAACGAAGGCCGGTCGGTGGCAGGAGAGCAAGGGACGCAACCTGCATGCGAAGACGCTCGGCATCGTTGGTATGGGGGCCATCGGCACGATCGTCGCCCGGATAGCGGCCAGTGGGTTCGGGATGCGAGTGATCTACGTGAGCCGGACAGCGAAACCGGAACTGGAACGAGAGATCGCCGCTCGCCGGGTCGAGCTGTCCGAGCTGGTTGCCGAGTCCGATGTCATCAGCCTTCATGCTTCATACGGCCCGCAGACCGACCGGGTAATCGATGATGCGCAGCTTGCTGCCGTCAAACCAGGCGCGATCCTGATCAATACTTCCGAAGCGGACCTGGTGGATCCGGCGTCGTTGCGAGCCGCGCTGATGGACGGTCGCCTCGCGGCCGCTGCCATGGACGGCTACTACATCGTTCCCGCGCCTGCCGCACAGGACGATCCCCTCGGATTGCTCGCGTTGGACAATACCAAGTTTCTGGTCACGCCGTACGCGGCCGGTGCTACCGAAGAGTCCTTCCGCGCGATGCTCGAGGCCAACGTCGAGTCCATCGGGAATCTTCTCTCCACCGGGGAGGATCCACGAGTCGTCAACCCTGGCTTCCGTGACCATGCCCAGTGGTTGCCGGTGCGCCCCAGGACTCGTGACGAGGTCGAATCAGTCGGCCCGGGCTGAGGGAGTGGGTCGGTCTGCGCGCCGGGATGACACCTCGCGGACGATGCCGGATCAGGGGCGTCAGCGGTGGCGGCGTCGGTAGTCGATACAGGCGCCGGTTCGTCGGTCGGGCACCGTGTCAGCGGACATGTCAGGCCGGTGTCAGGCCGGTATCAGTCGAACCGGTGACAGTGCTCGTGTGAACAACACAGCAATTGCAGCTTCCGGGCTGTGCAAGGCATACGGGGACACAACGATCCTCGATGGCATTGATTTGAATATCGGTGCCGGGACGATTTTCGCTCTGCTCGGTCCGAACGGGGCGGGTAAGACGACGACGGTGAACGTGCTGACCACGCTGCTGAAGGCGGATGGCGGCACGGCGCGCGTCGCCGGGCGCGATATCGCGACCGAGCCCGACGCGGTACGCGCGGCGATCGGGGTCACCGGCCAGTTCGCGGCGGTGGACGACCTGCTGACCGGGGAAGAGAACCTGCGGCTGATGGCGGATCTGCACCACCTGCGGGCCGACGAGAGCAAGCGGGTGATCGCCGAATTGCTGGAACGGTTCGATCTGGTCGACTCGGCGCGAAAGCAGGCATCGTCCTATTCCGGGGGTATGCGCCGGAAATTGGATCTGGCGATGACACTGGTGACCAAACCGGAGATCATCTTCCTGGACGAGCCGACCACCGGACTGGATCCGCGCAGCCGCCGCACTATGTGGGAAATCGTGCGGGAACTGACGGCAGGCGGTGTGACGATCTTCCTCACCACCCAATACCTCGAGGAAGCCGATCAGCTCGCCGACCGGATCGCGGTGCTCGACCAGGGCCGCATCGTCGGCGAAGGCACTCCCGACGACCTCAAGCGCCGAGTGCCCGGCAGCCACATCCGGCTCCGGTTCGCAGGCATCACGGAACTGGACGCGGCGGCGCGCATCCTGGCCGCCGCCACCCGTGACGACGAGGCCCTGACCCTGCGGGTGCCGGGCGACGGCGGGACGAAATCACTGCGGGACCTGCTGAATCGGCTCGCCGAGCACTCGGTGGAGGCCGACGAGGTGTCCGTCCACACACCCGACCTCGACGATGTCTTCTTCGCCCTGACCGGTCACGCCACCACGGAGGTTGTCGCACAATGAGCACCATTCCCGCACCGCTGGCCGATTCGTCGATCATGCTGCGGCGCAACTTCAAGCACATCGCCCGGACGCCGGTCACGATCTTCAACGCGGCGCTGATGCCGGTCGTGATGATGTTGATCTTCGTGTATGTCTTCGGGAACGCGTTCGATGTCGGCGAACAGTACATCGATTACGCGACGCCGGGCATGATCCTGCTGGCCATCAGCTATGGATTGTCCGGCACCGCGGTATCGGTGAGTTCCGACATGGCGAAGGGCGTCATCAACCGGTTCAAGGTCATGAGCGTCTCCCGCGGCGCGGTGCTGACCGGCCACGTCGCCGCCACCGTAGTGACCAACGTGGTGGCCATCGCGGCCGTGCTCGGTGTGGCCTTCGCACTGGGATTCCGATCGCCCGCGACCGCGCTGCACTGGCTCGGTGCGATCGGCGTCATGGCGGCGACCTCGTTCGCGGCCGCCTGGCTCACGGTCGCGCTTGGCATGGCCGCGAAGACTCCGGAATCCGCGGGTATGACCGTGGTGCCGCTGATCATGCTGCCGTTCGTCAGCAGCGCGATCGTGCCCGCCGACCAGATGGGACCGGGTATCCGGCAGTTCGCGCAGTATCAGCCGTTCACGCCGATCATCGAAGCCTTGCGCGGGTTTCTCGGTGGACACCCGTCCGGCGGCTACACGGCCGCCGCGCTCGCCTGGTGCGCCGGGTTCGCCATCGTCGGATACCTGTGGTCGAGAGCCACGTTCGACAAGCGCGTGTAGTCACGCGCATCACCCCATATCGAATCCATTTTCCGAAGGAGACAGCCATGCCCACATTCGAGACACCGGACCCGATCACCGTCGCCGTCGACGTGCTCTCCGGAAGCGTCACCGTGATCGCCTCGGACCGTGCCGACACCGTCGTCGAAGTCCGGCCTGCCGATGCGGCCAAGCGGGGTGACGTGCGCGCCGCCGAGCAGACCCAGGTCGATTTCCGCGAAGGCACGCTGACCGTGCGAACGTCCAAGGACTGGCGCACCTATACCCCGTTCGGCGGTAACCCGTCCATCGAGGTGACCATCGAGGTGCCCACCGGCTCTCAGCTGAAGGGCACCGCCGCCGTGGGCCGGTTGCTGGGCTCGGGCGAACTCGGCGAGTGCGATCTGCGGATGTCCGCCGGGAACATCACTGTCGAGCGCCCGCGCGGCTCGGTGACCGCGAAAACCGCCAAAGGCGACATCCACATCGGCGAAGCATCCCGGGGCGTGCTCCGGCTGGAAACCTCCATGGGCGAGCTGCGGGTCGGAATCAGCCCGGGCAGCGCGGCATGGCTGGAGACCAACGCCGAGCACGGCACCGTGCACAACCAGGTGCAACCGATCGGCCGGTCGCAGGACAACGAGGACGTCGTGCGGGTCTACGCGCGCAACTCCTACGGCAACATCATCATCCGGCACGCCACCGCCGCCTAGCGCACCCAGCGCCGGCACACGCCCAACGGCGTCGTGCACCGCGTGGCCGGCTTCCGCCACGATCAAGAAAGGAGTGTCGTCTCGACCAGTTCACGCCAGCTCGCCTGCGCACCCTCCCTCGTCGCCTCGGTGAATCGTGTCTCACCGAGGCGACGTCGTGCTGTCTGCTCGATCCGGCCCACATCCGGTTGGGAACGATCGGGCAGTCCGCGCACTCGGGCACTGGCCGCGAGCAGACGCGCCGCCTGCTCGTCCTGGTCGTCGCGCAGCGCCAGATCCGCGACCCCGACGAGCACCTGGGCGACCAGGGGCGAATACCCCGTGGCGGATGCCGCCCGGAAGGCCGCGGCTCGTTGTTCGCGGGCTTCGTCGAGATCGTCCGCGAGGTAGCCGAGCAGGTCGTGGGTCACCGCTTGGATGTAACTCTGCTCCGCATCACCGCCGAGCAGGGTTGTCGCGAGGTCGATCTGCCGGTACGCCTGCTCGGTGTCGCCGCTCCACCGGGCCAGCTCCGCTTTCGTCAGGGCGAGTGTGGCCAGTGCGTTCGGCCAGGCGGACCGGTCCGCGTACCGCTGCGCCTCGGCCATGGCGGCCGCGCTCGCTTCGGCATCACCGAGCAGCCAGTACAGCTGAGCCTGCCGCGCCCGGATCAGGAAGACGTCCTCGATCGCGCCGACCTCGGTGACCACCCCGATCGCCTGGTCGAGATGTTCGCACGCGCCGGCGAACGCACCGCGCATGGCGATTCGATTCGCCACCTCGGTGAGCGCGAACGAAATCCCCCAGCGCTCGCCGATCGCCCGGAACTCGGCGAGCGCCGTCTCGAGATACTCGTCCGCCTCCCGTCCCTCTTGGCCGAGCGCGATCCGTGCCTTGCCCAGTTGAAGCCGCGCCAGCGCCCGCACCCAGGGGTCGTCGTCGGTGAGCAGCGGCTCGAAGGCGGGCAGCAACGCGTCCGGACCCTCCAGCATGCGTTCCATCGCGACGACGAACCCCAGCAGGGGGTACCGGCTTTCACTGCGTCGGCTCAACCGGTATGCCTTGTGGATCCATTCCGCGACTTGCTGTTCGTCGTTCGGCCCCGAGACCAGGAAATGCACGACCAGCCCGTACACCCTGGCCCGGATCTCGTCGTCCACTTCGCCGGGCAGGTCGGCGGCCGCGGTGATCAGCTCCATGCCCTCGGCCTTGTGCCCGCTGAGCCACCAGTACCAGCCCGCGGCCGCCGCCAGCCGTGTCGCCCCGGTCGCGTCGCCGGCCGTAAGGGCGCCGCGCATCGCGACAGCGATGTTGTCGTGTTCGGCCTCGAGCGTGGCGAGCCACGCCAACTGGTCGGCCCGGCGCAGGCGCGGCTCCGCGGCGTCGGCGAGTTCGGTGAAATAGGCGATATGCGCCCGGCGCGCCTGCTCGGATTCCCCCGCTTCCACGAGCCGGTCCAAGGCGTACTGCTTGATCGTGTCGAGCATCCGGAAGCGCGGCCCGCTGTCCCCGGCGGTGAGCAGCAGCGATTTCTCGGTCAGCGCGGTCAGCAGCTCGAGCACTTCCCACTGCTCTACCGCCGCGTTCTTTCCGTCCTCTTCGGGCCCGATCCCCGCGCAGACCTGCTCGGCCGCCTCCAGGCTCGCGCCGCCGGAGAACACCGCGAGCCTGCGCAGGACCATCCGCTCCGCGTCGGTGAGCAGCTCCCAGCTCCAGTCGACGACCGCGCGCAAGGTCCGGTGCTGCGGGATCGCGGTACGGCTGCCGCCGGTCAGCAAACGGAAACGATCATCGAGGCGGTTGGCGAGCTGATCGAGGGACATGGTGCGCAGCCTGGCCGCGGCCAGTTCGATCGCCAGCGGGATTCCGTCGAGCGCCCGGCAGACGCGAGCCATGGTCGACAGTGTGCGGGCATCGGCCGCGAGATCCTTGCGCACCGCCCCGGCCCGGTCCCGCAACAGCTGAACCGCCGGAGAGGACTCGATCTCGCCGGGATCCGCGTCCTCCGTGGGCAACGCAAGTGGCTCGACCTGCCATAACGCCTCACCTGTGATGCCGAGCGGTTCCCTGCTCGTCGCGAGGATCCGCAGCCGCCGGCATTCCCCGAGCACCCGGTGGGCGAATGCCGCGGCGGACTCGATCACGTGCTCGCAGTTGTCCAGGATCAGCAGGGTCTCGCGCTCGCGGATCGCCGCGACGAGGCGGTCCATCGGTTCGGCGTTCGGCGCGCCGCCGAGCAGCGCGTCCCGGAGGCCGAGCGCGGCGAGCGCCGATTGCGCCACGTCGCCACTCGCGCCGACCGACGCCAGTTCCACCAGCCAGGCCCCGTCCGGGAGGTCGTCGAGCATGGTGCGCGCGGTTTCCAGGGCCAGCCTGGTTTTTCCCGAGCCGCCGGGTCCGGTCAGCGTGGTGAGCCGATGGTCGGCGATGAGTTCGCGTACCGCTGCGATATCGGCGTATTTGCCTACGTATCTGGTCAACTCGGCCCGCAGGTTCGTCTTCGGGTCGGTCTTCTCCGCTCGCACTTCGCCGCGTAGCAGCGCGACGTGCAGAGCGGACAGTTCGGGAGAGGGATCAACGCCCAGCGTGTCGGCGAGTGCCTCCCGTGCGCGCTGGTACGCGACCAGCGCCTCGGCGCCACGACCTGCGGCGGCGAGCGCACGCATCAGCGCGGCGACGAGCCGTTCCCGCACCGGATGCCGGGCCACCAGTTCGGTCAACTCGGCGACCAGCTCCGTGCCCCGGCCGAGACGGATCTCCGCTTCGTACAGATCTTCCATGGCGGCCAGGCGCAGCCCCTCGAGCCGGGCGATCACCGCGTCGAACGCTGCGCTGTCGGATAGGCCGACGTCCTGCATCGGCGCCCCACGCCACAGGTCGAGAGCTTCGCGCAGCAGTGCGGCCCGATGCGCGTCGTCACCGCCACGGGCCTGGTCGAGAAGCTGTTCGAAACGCACGGCGTCGACGGCGCGGGGTTGCACCGCCAGCCGGTATCCGCCCGCCTGCCCGTCCAGCGACCCATCGGGCAGCACTCTTCGCAGGCGGGAGACCAGTGCCTGCAGGGCGTTCGCCGTGTCGGCGGGTGGCTGCTCGCCCCAAATCCGATCGACCAGCGTCGTTTTCGGGACCGCGCGACCGGGTTCGAGCGCGAGGGCGATCACCAGCGCCCGTAGCCGAGCGCCTGGCACCTCGATCGATCCGCCGTCTTCCAGTCGGATCTCGAGCGGTCCAAGCATCCCGATCAGCACCGGACCATTCTGCCGTGGACGATCGACGGTCGGCGGCGCCACCCGTCCCCCCGGTGACAACCGCTTCGACGGACACGTGTCAGTGGACGTGTCAGGCCGGTGTCAGGCCGGTATCAGCTTGGCCGGCGACAGTGTTCGGGTGAACAGTTCAGCAATCGCTTCGGAGCGGCCGAAGGCATACGCGGACAAGACGATTCTCGCACTGGACGCGGACGCCCTCGGATACGCCGCGCGTTCCCATCAGGTCGCCTGGGCGGAGGGGTAACCGATGGAACTCAGGATGGATCGGGAGCGCTGCATCGGCGCCGGTATGTGCGTGCTGACCGCCCCCGAAGTATTCGACCAGGACACCGAGGACGGCCGGGTGGTGCCGCTGGACGCCACACCCGCGCCGGAGCGGGCGGCGGCCGTCCGTGCGGCCGTCCAGGTGTGCCCGTCCGGCGCGATCACCATCGTCGAGCAATCACCACGAGAGGAAAACCGATGAGTCGACCAGTTCCCATCCCGCACGGCCTACCCCTGGAGCGCGACGCGGGTCCGTTCGACCCGCCCCGCGAGATCACCCGGCTGCGCGAGGCTCGCCCGGTCAGTCCGATGGTCTTCCCCGACGGGCACGAGGGCTGGCTCGTCACCGGCTACGACGCGGTCCGCAGGCTCATGGCCGACACCCGGTTCAGTTCCCGCCAGGACATCGGCATCGTCCATGTGCCTTACGAGACGCCCGGCATGCCCGTCGCCACCGAGCCGTCCCCGCAGACGCCCGGCTTGTTCATCGCCATGGACCCCCCCGACCACACGCGGCTGCGGCGCAAGCTCATCGGCGCGTTCACCGTCAAGCGCATGAAGCAGCTCGAAGAGCACATCATCGACATCACCGAGCGGCAACTGGACGAGATGGCGCGCCTGGCCCCACCGGTCGACCTGGTCCAGGAGTTCGCCCTGCCGGTGCCCTCGCTGGTGATCTGCGAACTGCTCGGTGTCCCCTACGCGGACCGGGCGACCTTCCAGATCAACACCGCCAAGTTCTTGGTCAAGGATCAGTCGCTCGACGAGAAGATGGCCGCGTACGGTGCGATGACCACCTACCTGGCCCAACTGGTCATGGCCAAGCGCGGCGAACCCGGCGAGGACATCCTGTCCGATCTGGCTCGCCACGACGACCTCACCATCGAGGAGCTGACCGGCATCGCCTTCCTGCTGCTGCTCGCCGGACACGAGACCACCGCCAACATGCTCGCACTGGGCACCTTCGCGCTCCTGGAGCATCCCGGGCAATTGGCCGAACTGCGCGCCGACCCGGAGCTGATCCCCGACGCCGTCGAGGAGCTCATGCGCTACCTGTCCGTAGCCGACATCTTCTACCGCTACGCCACCGACGACATCGAACTCGGCGGTGAGACGATCGGCAAGGGGTCGACCGTCGTCGTCTCGTTGCTGGCCGCCAACCACGATCCCCAGCGCTTCGACGACCCCGACACCCTGGATATCCATCGCAAGGCGCGTGGTCATCTGTCCTTCGGCCACGGCGTCCACCAATGCCTCGGCCAGCAACTGGCCCGCATCGAGATGCGCGCCGGTTTCGCCGGACTGCTGCGCCGCTTCCCCACCCTCGAGCTCGCCATCCCCGCGGGTGAGGTGAGGCTCAGGACCGACATGAATATCTACGGCGTCCACGAATTGCCGGTCACCTGGACGGAATCGGGCGGGTAAAAGCTGTGCCCGATGGCGTCGGGCAGGTGCCGAGTGGGTTGCGAGCCGGCGAATGGGCAGGGACGGCGCCGTGCGGACCTGGCCGCTCGGCGCTCCCGCGGCGTATTCCCGGCTATCGCCGAACGGCTGTGGCGGTGGTCGGCATATCGCTGCCGCGGTGGCGGCGGCGAAAGTCTGGGAACCTACTTTGATACTCGCCGGTAACTATTCTACCGGTCAATAGCCTGCGGGTAGCTGACTACCTATTTTCAACCCTGGGGAGCTCCTGACATCGGCGTTCGCGCATAGCCGGTGATTGCGGCGTAAGAGTGGGTTGACGGAGGCGAACCGCCCCGGGCAGAATCGGCCGGGTTGGAACCGGGGGTGGAGGAGTTATGCGCGTTAAAACGGATATACATTTCACCGTCGCCGTCGATCCCGGCCAGGTCTTCGATGCGGTCGCCGCGATCGAAATGCTCCCCGAATGGTCGACGTATTCGGATGCGCGCGTGGCCACCCGAGACGAATCCGGGCGGCCACAGCGGGTTTACGTGACCGCCGAGACGCTGCTGGGCCGGTCCGACCTGCAGGTGCTCGAATACGACTGGACCGATGACCGTGTGTCCTGGCAGGTCATGGACAGCTGTGTCGGTCTCGGCGGCGGCGGGTGGTTCGAAGTGTCCGTCGATCGCACGGGATCGCAGGTGTGGTATCACACCGAGCTGCACTCCTCCCTGTTGCTGCCGGGACTTCTCCTCAAGCGCAGCGTCCGCCGGGAGAGCGAAACCGTCGTGCAGAACTTCATCGAATTCGCCGAAGGATTCACCGCGCCCCCGCAATCGCGCGCGGTATAGCGGTCACGTATCGAACCGGTCCGGGCTCACCACTGGATGTCCGCGGCCGTGTTCAACGGAGCGGCGACTTCTTCCGGCGCCAATTGCAGATCGGCGTCCCGTAGCGCTTGCGGGAAATGGAAGCGGGCGCGCTGCTCGATCTCGGTCAACGGGACTTGGAAGACACGGAACTCGTCGAGATCGAGCGCCTCCAGCTGATCCAGGTTCTGGCTCAGCAGGAAGCCGCGGGCTTTCAGTTCGCCGTTGTCCTCGAACGCGATGACCTTCCAGAACTCGCGCGGGATCCGGACCTGCCGGAATTCCCGGTCGTCCGCGGTGAAGACCGGGCCGCCGAACGCGCTGACCTTGAGGTCGTCGACGGTGGCGTCGGCGAAGACGGCGTCCTCGAGCCGTCCCCAGAGCCCGTCGCGCATGCTCTGGTTGAAGTCGTCCATCTGCGGGGTGATGTTGGTGTAGAAGAAGGAGTCCTTGTTGGCTTTCGCCGCTTCGGGCATGCTGCCCCAGAGCAGATCCGCGCGGCGCGCGAGGTGGCCGCGATCGAGCCGATTGTCGCGGTACAGCTCGTTGCCGACCTGGGCGTCCGCGTCGAGCCGCGGATCCTTGACGAAGTCGATCTTCTTCCGCGAGAGCTTCTTGATCGAGGCTCCGTCGATGTTCCAGGCCACCCAGATGGCGAAGCGGCGCGAGCGGCGCATCGCGAGGGAGAAGTGCGTGTAGTGCAGGACGTCCGCGCCGTCGAGCGCGGTCGCCACGTCGGGGCGGACCTCGGCGTCCACCTCGGGCAGCGGAATCGGCGACGCGAGGAAATGCGGATCGTATCCGGCGACGACCGCGACTTCTTCCGGGGCGGGCGGGGTCAACGTGATGCCGAGCTTCTCGAACACCGATTGCGGTAGGCAAGCCAGCGCGTGCTCGTCGGTGTCGGAGCCCGTTTCCCCGGCGAAATGCAATCCGGCCAGGACGGTGCTCGTGGTGCCGTCGGGTAGCGTGAACAACCACGCCGATCCGGAATCGCCGCCGCTGCTGATCTCGCCGTCGGACGGCGGACGGCCGGGGTCCGGTCCGATCTCGAAGCCGCCGATGCTCTTGCTGCCCACGCCGCGGTAGTCGATCTTGGCGACCACGTCCACGCGCCGCACGATGCCGTGGGTGACCGCGGTGGTCCGGCCGCTCTTGATCACCTTGTCACCCAGTTCGGGGTCTCCGAGGCGGTCCGGCACGACGCCGAGCCCGCTGACTTCGCCGCTGAAATGCCGGTTCTCGATGACGGCGACGGCGCAGTCGCCGGCCGTACCGAGATGGGACCTGACGAGTTTGCCGAGCCGATTGCGGTCGATGCGATTGTCGTCGCGCGGCCCCGGCTGCACGACATCGTCGCCGAGCCTGCCCGCCGAGGTGTGCAGAACGTGCCAATTGCTCAGTACGTACGGCGTCCCGTCGTCCCGGTCGTAGACCACGCAACCGATCGTTCCGGCTGTGCCGGTGGGGTGGGCGACGCTGATTCCGGGAACGATCGGATCCAGGCGCGTCTTGCGCTCCGGCGCCACCGCTTCGGCGACCAGCCGGAAGGCGGGCTCGAATTTGCGCTGCAGGACATCGGTCGGCACCTCGATCCCGTCGACGGTGACGGTCTCCGGAATCGTCGACGTGCCGAGCGCTTCGAGTTCCTCCGGCTCGGACACCTTCTCGTTCACGGTGAACTGCACCGCGATCTCACCGGTCGGCTTTCCGTCGACTTGTTTGTAGCCGATGCCGATCGAGGAGATATTGGGATCTTCGAGGAAATTCTCGCCTTTGCTGCGGATGAATTTGCGCAGTGCGGTGCGAAGATCGTCTTTCCGGGCGGGCGTCCGGCGGGCGGATGAGTTCTTTTTCGCAGGCATGGGTGACTCCGTGTTCGAGGTTCGCTGTGGTGAGACGTCGTCGTCGCACCTGCTTTCGCCATCGTCGGGTCACGGCGTCGTCCGCACACGAGTAGCGAACTACTCGAAAAGAAGGTGTGCTAAAAGTCCGCTGTCGCCCTTACCGACGTTCGGCGAGAGCTTGTCGCCGTCGCCGGAGGATGCGCCGCCGAGAAGAGCGGGATCAGCCGGGCGCGGTGATCGACCGGCGCCCGAAACGGCCCACGTCGGCGTACAGCGCCTCCGCCTCGGGTGCCGCGAGGGCGATCGCGGACTCAGTACGACAGGCGCGTCATGCGGATTTCGGAGATCGACATGCCGCGTCGGCGGCGGAACAAACCGCGCAGGGTCCCGGCGTTCAGATAGCCAACCTTGGCGGCCACCGCGTCCACCGTGAGCGAAGTGGTGCGCAGCAGATGCACGGCGCGTTCCAGGCGGATGTCGTGCACGAATTCGGTGGGGGACATGCCGAGTTCGGCGTGTGTGGCCCGCTGCAGGCTGCGTTCGGTGACGCCGATGGCGCGGGCGGCCTGGGCGATCCGGAAATTGTCGCCGAGGTGCGCGCGGACCCAGCGTTCGAAGGCGGCGGTGACCGAATCGCCCCGGGCGATGATCTCGGGAACGATGAACTCGCGTTGCGGTCGTCCCGCGCCGACGGCGAGGTAGCGCATAGCGCGCTCGGCCAGCGCCGGGCTCGTCGCGGCGATCAGCGACAGGGCAAGGTCCATGTGCGACAGCGCCGCGCCCGCGGTACTGACGCCACGGCCGCGGCACAGCGTGCGGCCCTCATCCAGCTCGACCCGCGGATAACGGCGCCGGAAGCTGGGGCCCAGCCACCAGCTGGTGGTGGCGGGGGAGCCGTCCAGCACGCCCGCCTCGGCCAGGAAGAACGTTCCGGTGCACGCGCCGGCGAGATGAGCTCCCCGGTCGCGGGCCGCGATCAGCCGGTCCAGGACGGGACGGCTGGCCGGGGCGGAGACGAGGTCGACCAGCGCCGCGGCCTCCAGAACATTCACCGCGGGCACGATCATCAGCTCGAAGTCGTCGCCGAGCTCATCGAGCGGGATGGTCGGCACGGTGTTGCCGTGACCCGACTGCACCGTGGCGCCGAACGACGCGCTGCGCACCCGCCACGGCTCCGGTGAGCCGGGGAGTTCGGCGCGCACGGCATTGGCGGTGTTGAAGGTCTCGAGCAGAGCGGCGTAACCGAAGTCGGCTACGCCGTCCACGACGAAGACGACGACGTCCATGTCGGAAACGGTACCGAAGATGTCGTTCACGACACTCGGTTCCGGCGCGATTCTGTCCTACCGTCATCGCCAGACGGCTCGCGACCGGCACTACCTGCCCGGCGAGCCGATCGAGCCCGCCGTACCTTGTCTGCTGGGAGTTCGCGTGACCATGATCGAAACGACCGGAACCCACCACATCCGGTTGACGGTGACCGACATCGCTCGGTCTCGTGCCTTCTACCGAGACGTACTCGGTTTCCCGATCGCCGCCGAATCCCCCGGCAGCCCGGATGATCCGGCGGTGCGCACCGATCCGATGCGGCTGTTCGGTGGCGTGGTGTTCCAGGCCAACGGCATGCTGCTGGGCCTGCGGCCGGTGGCCGCCCCGACCGACCGATTCGACTCGGAACGGGTGGGTCTGGACCATCTCAGCTTCACCGTTCCCGCGCGGGACGATTTGGTGGCCGCCGCCGCTCGCCTGTCCGAGGCAGGCATCGAACACGGCGAGATCACCGAGATGGCGGATTTCGGGATCGCGATCCTGTCGTTCTCCGACCCCGACGGTATCCATCTCGAACTGACTGCGCCCCTGTGAGTTTGCGCGCGCCCACAGCGGGCATGCCGGATCCGGAATGAACGCTGTCCTGATGAAGGCTTGGACGACCGGCCGCGCGATCGGTGCGGTCGTGCCGGGGAGGTAGGCCGATGCTGGTCCAGCGTGCTCGACCGCGGAAGCTGTCCGAGAACGCGGCGTTGCCGAGTCCGAGCGCTCTGCTGTGCGCGCTGGGCGGGCAGCACGTGCAGGGCCCGGTCGGCCGGTGGGCGCGCGAGTTGACCGAACTGCACCGCCAGTGCCGCGACGACGCGCGCGACGAGGTCGAGATCCGGCGACGCCGTACCGAGCTGGTCGACCGGATCGACACGTGGGCGACGTTGCACCTGCCGCGCGCCGCGCCGGGAGTCCGGCTGCACGACGCCAGCCTGGGCGAGGTGATCGATGGGATGGCGGCGGTCGCGGAAGAAGCGTTCTATCTGCTGATGAACGACGACCCGGGCGGCGAGCGCATGCACGCGGCCTGGACCCGGCTGGCCGAACTGGAGATCGCCTACACGGATCTGGTGCGTGCCGTCGAGGACGGCCGCCGTCGTCTCCCGGCGAAACGGACAGCGGGGACGGAATGATCTTCGGAAGCCTCGTGGGCGGCGCGGCGGGCATCCGTGCCGCGCTGCGCAGGACCTGGCCACCGAGTCGGTCGAATGCGCTGGTCAGCGTCATCGACGGTGGCAGGGCGATCCGCGCGTTCTCGCGCGGCGGGCCTGCTCGGCGCGCCGCCGCTGGTGACGACGCGCGTGTTGTGCCGTGGTCGATCGAAGCCCGTGGAGGAGAGGGCGTAGGCTTGGCGCTCCGACGGACGGCGCGACTTCTGGGAGCTGTGCATGAGCAAGGGTGAGGGGACTCCTCCCGCGACGACGCGGACCGGCACGATCAGTGTGCGGGTGCCCGCGACGTCCGAACAGCTGGCGATGTTGCGTGCCTTGGCCGAGACGGTCATGCTCATGGCCGATTTCGGCATCGATGAGGTGACCGACATCCGGCTGGCGCTCGACGAGGTGGCCAGCGCGCTGGTGCTGGACGCGGTGGACGGGGCGGAACTGGAGTGCGCCTTCGGCTTCGAGGACGACGCGGTGGACGTGCGGGTCTCCACCGTCACGGCGTCGGACACCAGCCCGGACGAGTCCGGCTTCGGCTGGCACATCGTGGCGACGCTGACGGATTCGGTCTCGGCGTCGCGCGGCGCGCACGACTCCGCCGCGGGCGGATACCCCACTGTCGTCGACTTCCGTTGGGTGCGCGGCGGCTCGAATAATGAGTAGCGAGCCGAATCAGGTCGATGCCAAGCGCAAGTCGAGGGGCGACAGCTACGACAACATCGAGCCGCTCTTCGCCGAACTGGCCGCGCTGGCTCCCGACGATCCGCGTCGCGACGCCGTGCGCGCCGAGTTGATCGAACGCTGTCTCCCACTGGCCGAACACATCGCCCGCAAGTTCAGCGGGCGCGGCGAGAGCTTCGAGGACCTGCTGCAGATCGCCCGGGTGGGTATGCTCGCCGCCGTCGACCGTTTCGATCCGGGACACGGCGCGACCTTCCTCTCGTTCGCCGTGCCGACGATCATGGGCGAAGTGCGCAGGCATTTCCGCGACTACGCGTGGTCGGTGCGAGTGCCGCGGCGGCTCAAGGAGATCCAGTCCACCATCGGCCCGACCGTGGAGATCCTCTCGCAACGGCTCGGCCGGATGCCGCGGGCGCGGGAGATCGCCGAGGAACTGGGCGCGGACCTCAACGAGGTGACCCAGGCGCTCATCGCCCGCAACGCCTACCAGACCTCTTCCATCGACGCCGCCTCCGACACCGACGACGCGGAATCCGGCGGTCCCTCGCTGCTGGACTCGCTCGGCGCCGAGGACCCCGACTTCAGCACCGTGGAGAACTATCTGGCGGTGAAGCCGCTGCTGGCCGCGCTGCCCGAACGCGAGAAGCAGGTGCTGGTGATGCGCTTCTTCGACTCGATGTCCCAGGAGCAGATCGCGCAGCGGATCGGCTGTTCGCAGATGCAGGTCTCGCGGATTCTGTCGAAGACCTTGAAATCGCTGCGCGAGCAGGCCCTGCGGGACTGACCCGCGGGCCGGGGTTCACTCGGCGGTCAGCTCGTCGTGGTACTCGCGCATCGCCTGGACGACCGCGACCAGGACGCGGTGCGCGCCGCGCAGGTCCGCGTCGGCCAGATCGGCCATCGCGGCGCGGGTCCGTCGCCCGAGCGGTGTGAAGAACCCGCGCGCCACGTCCATGCCGTGCTCGTCGTAGTGCAGGATGACCCGCCTGCGATCGGCCGGGTCGGCGGCGCGACGCAGGTGACCCGATTCGATCATGCGCTCGACCAGATAGGTCACCGCGGACGACGAGATCCCCATCAGTTTGCCGAGGCCGCCCGCGGTCAGCGGCGCACCCTCGAGCTCGGCGGTCGCGACATGCATCAGTGCGCGGAAATCGTTGGCGCGCAGGTCGTTGGTGCGCGCGAAGACCTGCCCGATCTGCTCGGAGATCGCGGTGAGGGCGCGGATGTCGGCGGCGATGTCGGTTTCCAGTCCGTCACGCTCCGGCCCGTCGGCGTTCGGCTCCTCGGTCAACGGCGCATCCTTTTCCACACGGGGGATCAGCGTAGTTCAGCAGATGTCTCAATTGCTTAATATTTCAATTTCTGAGAGAGTTGCGGTGTGAGCGCTTGGGATCGCTATGCGTCGGTGGTGACCGCGCGGACCTCGTGGGTGCTGCTGCTGGTCCTCGCCGCGGCCTCGATAGGCCTGATCGGTGCGGTGGGTGAGAACGAGTCCGCCGGGCAGGCCCCGACCGCGCTGCCGTCCTCGGCGGAGTCGGCGCGGGTCGAACAGGCGCTGGAAGAGTTCCCCGACGCGGGGACGGCCGCGGCCATCGTCGTCGTCACGCGCGCCGATGGCGGCGACCTGACCGACGACGACTGGAATGCCACCGCCGAAGCTGTGGCCCGTGCGGCGGGACGGGCGCCGGGGCCGGGCGACCTGATCGCGGCGCCCGACCGGAAGGCGGCGATCGGGCAGGTGCCCGTGAACGCCGATCTGAGCGGATTCGCGCTCACCGACCGCATCGCAGACATCCGCGCCGCCGCGCGCGCTGGCTTGCCCGCCGCACTCGTCCTGCAGGTCACCGGCGGCCCGGCCTTCGGTGCCGATATCGCCGACTCGTTCTCCGGCGCCGATGTCACGCTGCTCGCGGTGACCGCGGTGGTCGTCGCGGTGCTGCTGATCGCGACGTACCGGTCCCCGGTGCTGTGGCTGGTGCCGCTCGCGGTGGTCGGCGCGGCCGACCGGGTGGCCACCAGTGCCGGAACCGCGCTGGCGCGCGTGACCGAACTCAGCTTCGACGGATCCACCTCCGGCGTCACGAGCGTGCTCGTATTCGGCGCGGGCACCAACTACGCGCTGCTGCTGGTGTCGCGCTACCGCGACGAACTGCACCGGGAACCGGACCACCGGGCGGCGTTGCGGCAGGCGGTGCGGCGCGCCGGCCCCGCGATCCTGGCCAGCAACGTGACGGTGGTGGCCGCGCTGCTCGTGTTGCTGCTCGCCTCGGTGCCGAGCACGCGCAGCCTGGGGGTGATGGCCGCGCTCGGCTTGCTGGTGGCGGTGGTGTTCGTCCTGCTCGCGCTGCCCGCCGCGCTCGCGCTGTGCGGGCGCAAGGTGTTCTGGCCGTTCGTGCCGCAGGCCGACGACCGTGACACGGCCGACGAGGGGATCTGGCACGCGATCGCCGCACATGTGGTGCGCAGGCCCGCCCTCGTGGCGGGAACTGCGATCGCGGTGCTGGCGGTCTGCGCGACCGGCTTGCTGACGACGCAGGTCGGGCTGTCGCAGACCGAGCAGTTCCGGGTCCGCGCGGAATCGGTGGAGGGATTCGACGCTCTGGCGCGGCATTTCCCGTCCGGCGCCTCCGATCCCGCGATCATCCTCGCGCGCAGCGAGGCGGCGGCAGGCGTCGAGGAGGCGTTCCGGCGCACCGAGGGCGTGGTGCTGACCTCGCGAGCGGGCACCTCGCCGACCGGGCTGACCCGGTGGTCCGTGGTGATCGACGCACCGCCCTCCTCGGCGCGCGCCTTCGACACCATCGAGGCGCTGCGGGCGTCGGTCGCGCCGGTGCCGGGTGCCGACGCGATGGTGGGCGGGACCGATGCCCAGGCGCTGGACGTCCAGACCGCCGCGAGCCGGGACCGCAAGGTGGTCATCCCGCTGATCCTCGTCGTCGTGCTGGTGGTGCTGCTCGCACTGCTGCGCGCGGTGCCCGCCGCGCTGCTGCTGGTGGCGGTCACCGTGTTGAGCGCGCTGGCCGCGCTGGGGCTGGGCAGCTGGATGAGCGAGCACGTCTTCGGCTTCCCCGCGCTGGACATCAGCGTGCCGCTGTTCGCCTTCCTTTTCCTCGTCGCACTCGGCGTGGACTACACGATCTTCCTCGTCACCAGGGCTCGCGAGGAGACGCCGCGGCACGGCACCACGCACGGCATGGTGCGGGCGGTCTCGGTGACCGGCGCCGTGATCACCAGCGCGGGCATCGTGCTGGCGGCCGTGTTCTGCGTGCTCGGCGTGCTTCCGCTGATCACCCTCACCCAGGTCGGCATCGTGGTCGGCCTCGGCATCCTGCTCGACACCTTCGTGGTGCGCACGGTGGTGATCCCGGCGCTGTTCAGCCTGATCGGGCGCGGGATCTGGTGGCCGAGCGAACTGCGGCTGGTCGAGGAGCACGGCGCTGCTCCAGACGCGGATCAGTCGGCCGGCGACCAGCCGGGGCCGCGGAACAAGTAGCCGCCCTTGGCGCGCCAGGAGGACGCGCCGCGCAAGTCGCGCCAGATCGAGATCCACTCGTGGGTGGCGACCCTGGCCGGGTTGAACGTCGCGATGTTCTTGGTGAGCCCGTAGCGGACGCGTTCGGTCTCCGGCTCGAAGGTGCCGAACAACCGATCCCAGACGATCAGGATGCCGCCGTAGTTCTTGTCCAGGTAGCGATCGTTGGAGCCGTGGTGCACCCGGTGATGGGAGGGCGTGTTGAACACGAATTCCACCGGTCGCCACAACGTTCCCACCCGCTCGGTGTGGATGAAGAACTGGTAGAGCAGGCTGACGGACTGCTGCAGCAGGATCATCCAAGGCGGGAAGCCGGCCACTGCCAGCGGCAGCCAGTAGGGCAGCGAGCTGAACGGGGTCCACGGTTGGCGCAGGGCGGTGGAGAGGTTGTAGAACTCGCTGGAATGGTGCACCACGTGGCTGGCCCAGAACACGCGCACGGTGTGGTGGGTGCGGTGATACCAGTAGTAGGCGATCTCGTCGGCGAAGAACAGCGCGATCCAGGTGAGTGGCTGGTCGGCCGGGAGATGGACCGGCGCGGCCAGATACGCCGCGGCGTAGACCGCGACGACGACGAGTTTCCAGCCGAGGTTCACCACCACATTGCCCAGCCCCATGAGCACGCTGGTGCGGGCGTCACGGAACTGGTAGCCGAGCTGGTCGTCGTCGGGCAGCAAGTGGAAGGAGGCGGCTTCCAGCGCCAGGCAGAGCACGAAAACCGGTATGGCATGGGCGATCAGGTCGAACAAAGGTCAATCTTCCGGTACTGCTTGGGCATCGACCAGGCGGGTGAGCAGGGTATAAGCGGTGTCGTAGGCCCCGGCGGCGTCGCGGCGGGCGATGCACGCCGCCAGGGTGCGGTGCGCGCCCGGATCGATGTATTCCTTGTTCAGGCCCAGTTCGGCGATGACCTCCATGCCGATCCCGAAATACCCCGCGACCAGCGTGTTCAATGCCAGCCGGTAGGCGAGGTTGCCCGAGCCGTCGAGAATGGCCACCCAGAAGGCCAAGTCGGCCTCCACCACGGCGCCGAACGGCGCGGTCGCGTCCGGATAGGCGGCGGCGGCGCGCTGCACCGCCGCCAGCTGCTCGGCGTCGGCGTGCTCGGCACACAACCGAGCCGCGTCGGCGGCGACGGAACGCCGCATCACCGCGATATCGCGCAGAATCCGTTGCGCGGGTACCGCGCCCGAACGAGTGACCGCGGTCAGGATGTCCAAGCCCGCGTGTGAGCGCCAGTCGAGCACCCGGGTCTTGCCGCCCGGCGTGACGCGCACCAGCCCGCTCTGTTGCACCCGCTTGAGCGCTTCGCGCACGGCGTGGCGGTTCACCTGGAACATCTCGGCCAGTTCCCGCTCCGAGGGGAGCGTCGCCTCGGGGGCGATCCGTCCGCTCAGGATCGCGTCGATGATCTGGCCGAAGACGACATCGGAGACGGCGGTGCGCGCGACCGCGGCGAATTCCATGCGATCGAGTGTGGCGCACCGAGGTCAACAGGTCAACTGGTTGGACCAGTTGATCGCAAGAAGCAGGGCGGATGACCGCTCGGTGCGGCCATCCGCCCTACTCGAGCCGTCGCTACGGCCGTGGAGGACGCTTACGTCGGGTAGCGTCCGCTCCCCTGTAATCCACGACCGCGCCCGCCGGACGGTGGTCAGTGCCGGAAGGCGTCCTTGACCTTCTCGCCGGCGTCCTTCAGGTCGGACTTGACCTTGTCGGTGCGGCCCTCGTCGCGCTTCCCCCGGTCGCCCGTGGCCTCGCCGAACTTCTCTTTGGCCTGGCCGGCGACTTTTTCGGCCTTGTTCTTCGCCTTGTCGACTGTGCTCATGTCACAACCTCCTTGTGAAGAGACCGGCCGACCATCTTCAGCCGGTCCTCTACGCGATAGCCCGTTATCGGGAGGCCAAACGTCCGGCATTGCCGAACAAAGCAGAAGACCCGGCCGAAACCGGGTCTTCACGAAATTCGTGTGTATCGAAAACGACGAGTTCACGCGGTGTCTTCCACCGCGGAACCCAGCGGGAAAGCGGATTACGAGGCAGGAACCGTGGGCGGCGTGAGAAGGCCTTGAAGCACACCGACGCCCGCGCCGACAGCCGCGCCGACGGCGATGGCAGGGGAGGCGACGAACCCGTAACCGATGGCGGCGCCGAGAGCCATGACGGCCACCGTCCCGGTCGGGAACATCGGCAGGCCCGCGATGGCGCCGCAGACAGCGCCGATGACGGCTCCGATGGATGCGACCGGCGAGGCCACCATACTGCCCACCGAGGCGCCGATGGCGGTGGAGCCGAGGAGGTCGGCGGCGATCCGGTCGGAGCGCGAGGGCTCGAAGCCCGCCGAATCCAAGGTCTGCGCGAGACTCGCTTCCGGACCCGCGATCGCGTCGTTGAAGATCTTGCCCTGCTCGGGCGTCAGGAAGTCCGGCCTGCCGATCACCACCGAACCCACGCGCAGCGTCCCGGGCGGCGCCTCGATCGGCGCGACCCCGGGAGCCGGGGCGGCGGGGTTGGGCAGATGCAGTCGCTGCGGGACGATGGGGGCGAGCACGTTCGGGTCCGGCATCGGCCGATTGGTGCTCAAGTCGTTGCGGCCTGCGGAGACCGGAGGCGGCGCGACCTCGGGCGGAACGACGTCGTCCACGGGATCGGCCGCCGGAGCGAGGACGCCGACGGCGGGCGCCGGGGCGAACGGGATCTGGACGGAGATCTCCGGCAGCAGCGGGTCGGCGGTGGCGGTCGCGGCGCCGACCACGGACAACGGGATGGCGCTCGCGACGACCAGAGTGGCGGCGCGGCGTAAGAAGGGGTGTGCTGGAGTTTCGGGTACCGCTATGTCCATGGACTTACCCACCTCATTCTGAAGAGGACATATACCTACCTTTCTAGTTCGGTTCACAAAGCCTTACGGATGCGCGAAACTTCGATTTCTTTTCCGGTCGCGAGGAACCGCGCCCGTGCCAATCGAATCCGCGCCACGGGGGCGAATAGCCGTGCGCCGGTGGGTAACCGATGACCACCGTCGGCGCGTCGCTATTTGCCAACGGAAATCATGGAAAACCGCTTCGAAACGGGTCGCCGCCCTGCTGGGCCGCGCTCGATCCGGATCGCGGACAGGCAAAACGCCCCGGGGCACACCACCCCGGGGCGCGCTGCGTCAGGACGCCGCCGCGAAACCCGCGCGCAGATCGGCGAGGATGTCGTCGATGCCTTCGATGCCGACGGCGAGCCGGACCAGGCCGGGCGTGACGCCCGCGGCCAGTTGCTCTTCCGGCGTCAGCTGCGAATGGGTGGTGGATGCCGGGTGGATCACCAGCGAGCGCACGTCGCCGATGTTGGCGACATGACTGTGCAGCCGCAGCGCCTCGACGAACCGCTTGCCCGCGTCCACGCCGCCGGCCAGTTCGAAGCCGATCACCGCGCCGGTGCCCTTCGGCGCGAGGGCGCGGCCCCGCTCGTACCACGGCGAGGACGGCAGGCCCGCGTAGGACACCGAGGTGACTTCCGAACGGGTGGTGAGGAATTCGGCCACCGCCTGCGCGTTCTGCACATGCCGCTCGACCCGCAGGCTCAGCGTCTCCAGGCCCTGGCTGATCAGGAACGCGTTGAACGGCGAGACCGCCGAGCCGAGATCGCGCAGCAGTTGCACGCGCGCCTTGAGCGCGTAGGCGGGCGCGCCGAGTTCGGCGTACACGACACCGTGGTAGCTCGGGTCGGGTTCGGTGAAGCCAGGGAACCGGCCACCGGTCCAGTCGAACGTGCCGCCGTCCACGATCACGCCCGCGATGGCCGCGCCGTGTCCGCCGAGGTATTTGGTGGCCGAGTGCACGACGATGTCGGCGCCGTGGGCCAACGGCTGGATCAGGTACGGCGTGGCGACGGTGTTGTCCACGATCAGCGGCACACCGTGGTCGTGCGCGACGCCCGCGATCCCCGGGATGTCGAGGATGTGGTTCTGCGGGTTGGAGACCGTTTCACCGTAGAGCGCTTTGGTGTTCGGGCGGATGGCCGCCTTCCACTGCTCGAGGTCGTCGGGGTCCTCGACGAAGGAGACCTCGATGCCGAGCTTGGGCAGCGAGTAGTGGAAGAGGTTGTAGGTGCCGCCGTAGAGCCGGGGGCTGGAGACGATGTGGTCGCCCGCGCCTGCGATGTTGAGGATCGCGAAGGTCTCCGCGGCCTGCCCGGAGGCGAGCAGCAGGGCGGCGACGCCGCCTTCCAGCGCGGCGATGCGCTGCTCCACCGCATCCTGGGTCGGGTTCATGATCCGGGTGTAGATGTTGCCGGGCTCGGCCAGACCGAACAGCGCCGCCGCGTGCGCGGTGTCGCGGAAGGTGTAGGAGGTGGTCTGGTAGATCGGCAGCGCGCGGGCGTTGGTGGTGCCGTCCGGAATCTGTCCGACGTGGATCTGCTTCGTCTCGAAGCTCCAGTCCTGGGACAGGTCGGGTTCGGTCATCGGGGTGGTCCTCCTTCGGTGATGGGTCGATCGGGTTGCGACGGCGGCTATTCGGTGATCAGGGTGGTCTCGACCGGAGTACGCCCGGTGGTGAGATCGAGCACGGGGCAGTGCGCGTCGACGGCCTGCTGCAATTCGGCATAGCGCTGTTCGGTGTCGGGTCCGCCGATGCGAACGGTCACCCGCACCGCCTGGAAACCGGCGCGGACGTTGTCATCCAAGCCGAAGAACCCGCGCACGTCGAGATCGCCCTCGGCGCTCACCGACAATTCGTCGACGGTGATGCCGAGGCGCTGGGCCCAGAACCGATAGGTCACCACCTGACAGGCGATGAGCGACGCCAGGTACACCTCGACCGGGTTGGGTGCGGTGTCCGCGCCGCCGAGCGCGGGCGGCTCGTCCACGCGCACGGTGTGCCTGCCGAGAGTGATCGCGCTGCCCACCGTCCCCTCCGGGGTGCCGGAGGCACGGAACACCACCAGCGCGTTCGCCGGGTCGTCCGCGACGGCACGGGCCGTCGTGTCGGCGATGTCGTCGAGCGTGGCGCCCACATCAGTTGTCATGTCCACTGACGCTAGGAACCCGGGCGGGCGACGGCGATAGTTACATTCGGACTGAGTGCAACGATGGCGGGCGGCTTCTCGTGCGACGCGGTCAGTCCGCGGGCTCCGGCTCGCTGTCCGGTTCCGGCGTCGGCGCGGTGGCCGCGTCGATCTGCTCGCCGACATATCGCAGGACGACCGCGGCCATCGCGACCACGGGGACGGCCAGGAACGCGCCGACGATTCCGTACAGGGAGCCGCCCGCGGTGACCGCCAGCAACACGATGACCGCGTGCAGTTGCATGCTGCGGCTCTGCAACACCGGCTGCAGCACATTGCCCTCCAGTTGCTGCACGGCGATGACGATGCCGAGCACGATCAGCGCGGTCACGAAGCCGTTGCCCACCAGAGCGACCAGCACCGCGAGCGCACCCGCGACGAACGCGCCGACCATCGGGACGAACCCGCCGAGGAACGTGATCACCGCCAGGACCAGCGCCAGCGGAACACCGAGGATGACCAGGCCCGCGCCGATGCACACCGCGTCGACCAGGCTGACCAGCGCTTGGGTGCGGATGAATCCGCCGAGCACGACCCAGACCCGGTTGAGCACCTCTTCGAGGTGCCTGCCGCTGCGGCTGCCGGAGACGCTGTGCAACCACGGCAGGAAACGCGGGCCGTCCTTGACGAAGAAGAAGGTCAGCACGAGCACCAGGAACAGAGTGACCAGCACCGACGTCGCGGTGGTGACGCCGCTGAACACTCCGGTCGCGATCTGCTCCGAACTGGACTGCAACTTGGAGACGATCGCGTCCACGGCCGAATCCAATTGCTCGTCCCGCATTCTGAGCGGCGGCCCTTGCAGCCAGTCGCGCACCCGGTTGACGCCCTCGCTGGCCTTGTCGGCGAGTTCCGGGGCCTGATCCACGACCGACGGCACGATCAGCGCGATGATGCCGGCCAGCACACCGATGAATCCGAGCACCGCGAGCGAGGCGGCCGCGGCGGGCGGCAGCCCGCGAGCGGTGAGCCAGCGCACGGGCGGCCACAGCACGGTGGCGACGACGATCGCCAGCGCCACCGGCAGGATCACCACCCACAGCCGGGCGACCAGGAATCCGAGCACCCACGCGCCCGCCGCGATCGCGACGATGCACACCGCCCACTTGGCCAGCCAGACCAGACCCGCGCCGATGACGTCGCCGCGATCCCGCGGTGCCGGCTTGTCCGATCCGTGGGTTTTGCTACGTTCGCTCACGGGCCCAGTCTGGCATGAGGACGCCCGATCGATCAGAGCGCGCGGCGGTCCGCCGGGCGCGCACAGGCCGGGCGCGCGCTGTTTGACCGCGCAGCCCCGGGTCATCACCTGAGCAAGTCATCGGAAGGATGGTTGCCGTGCGGTGTGTGGTGTTCGGTGCGACCGGATACATCGGCGGACGACTGGTGCCCGAACTGCTGCGCGCCGGTCACACGGTCCGCGTGCTGGCTCGCACCCCGGGCAAACTCGCCGAGGCGCCGTGGCGCGATCGCGTCGAGGTGCTGGCCGGCGACGTGACCTCCGCCGCCGACGTGCGCGCCGCACTGGCCGGGCAGGACGTGCTGTACTACCTGGTCCACTCCTTGACGCGGGCCGATTTCGACACCGTGGACCGCAACGCCGCCACGCTGGTCGCGGCCGAGGCGGCGGACGCCGGGCTGACCAGAATCGTCTACTTGGGCGGCATCGTCCCGGATGCCCAGCGGCTGTCGCGGCACCTGGCCTCGCGCGCCGAGGTCGGCGACATCCTCGGGGCGGGCACGGTGCCCGTGCTGGTGTTGCGGGCCGCGGTGATCATCGGTTCCGGCTCGGCCAGTTTCGAGATGCTGCGCTATCTGACCGAGCGGCTGCCGATGATGGTCACCCCGCGCTGGGTGCACAACCGGATCCAGCCGATCGCGGTGCGTGACGTGCTGTATTACCTGACCGAGGCGGCCTCGCTGCCCGACGGCGCGGGCGGCGCCTTCGATATCGGCGGTCCGGACGTGCTGACCTATGCGCAGATGATGCGCGGCTACGCCGAAGTGGCGCAACTGCCGCGCCGGCTGATCGTGCCGGTGCCGGTGCTGACGCCGTGGTTGTCGGCGCAATGGGTGAATCTGGTGACGCCGGTGCCGCGTTCGATCGCCGTGCCGCTGATGGAATCGCTGATCAACGACGTGGTCTGTCACGATCACGCGATCGCCGACCTCATCCCGGACCCGCCGGGCGGACCGACCGATTACCGCCGGGCGGTGACGCTGGCGCTGCAGAAGATTCGCGACCTGGACGTGCCGACCAGGTGGTCGGACGCCCATCCGCCGGGCGCGCCGTCGGATCCACTGCCCACCGACCCGGAATGGTCGGGCGGCTCGCTGTACCGGGATGTGCGGGAACGGCACACCGACGCCGACCCGGCGACGCTGTGGCGGGTGATCGAGGCGATCGGGGGTGAGCACGGCTGGTATTCGTTCCCGCTGGCCTGGTCTCTGCGCGGTTGGATTGACCGGCTGGCGGGGGGCGTCGGTCTCGGTCGCGGGCGGCGAGACCCGCACCGGTTGCACGAGGGCGAAGCGCTGGATTGGTGGCGGGTGGAGCGGTTGGAGCGGCCTCGGATGCTGCGGTTGCGCGCGGAGATGCGGGTGCCGGGCCGGGCCTGGCTGGAACTCGCGGTCGAGCCGGACGGCCCCGGCGCCACCTATCGGCAGTGCGCGTTGTTCGAGCCGCACGGGCTGGCCGGGCACCTGTACTGGAAGTCGATCGCGCCGTTCCACGCCGCTATCTTCGGCGGGATGGCGCGCAACATCACCGGCGCCGCGGAAGCGGTCCGCGCGCGCTGACCCGGTCCGGTCGCCTGCGCTTCGGTTATCCCGGCTCGGAGCCTCGGACGATATCGCGCGGCGAAGGTTCCGCATCCGCCCGGCGCCCGACTTACGCTGATCCTGGTGGCGGTTTCGGAGCGTCGACGGCTGGGAGTCTCGGTGGGCGTGGCATTGGTCAAAGGTCAGAACGCGGCGTTGGACGTGCCGCGCGTGCTGGTGTCGGTGCGCGCCGGGGCCGCGGTCGACGTGTCGGCACTGTTGGTGACCGAGGCCGGTCGCGTGCGGTCGGACGCGGACTTCGTGTTCTTCAACCAGCCCAGCGCCCCCGGTGTGTCGCTGGAACGGGGAACGCCGGGCGCACTGTCGGTTTCGCTCGCCGACCTGCCCGCGGACATCGCGCAACTGCGGGCCGTGCTCACCCTCGACGATCCGGCCGAGACCTTCGGCCGGATCGCGCCCCCGGTCGCCACCGTGACCGACGCGGCCGGAAATGTGCTGTACGAATACCGCATCGAGGGTTTGGGCAGCGAATCCGTGGTGATCGCGCTGGAGCTGTACCGCCGCCAGGGCGGATGGAAGGTGCGCGCGGTCGGGCAAGGCTATGCGGGCGGGTTCGCCGCACTGGTCACCGATCACGGCGTGAGCGTGGACGAGGAGCCGTCTCCGTCGGCGGTCACGTCCGTGGAACCGGCCGCGCCCGACTCGTCGGCGCGCGTGGTCCCGGACGTCTTCACCGTTCCCGGCGAGGCGAAGCTCTCCTTCGAGAAGCGCGCGACGCTGGATCTGCGCAAGCGCGAGGTCGCGAAAGTCCTCATCGGCAAGGACGCTTTCGGCATCCGCGCGCGTGTCGTCCTGGTCGTCGACAAGACGGGCAGCATGCAGCGGCAGTATCGCGACCACGTGGTGCATCGCGTCGTGCAGCGCATGATCCCCGTGGCCACGCAGCTCGACGACGACGGGACTCTGGAGGCGTACCTCTACGCCGTCTCGTTCGCCAAGCTGCCCGACATCGCCGTCGAGCACGGTGACGAGTGGGCTCGGACCTATCTGCATCTGGGCGGAACCCACGGGGGCATCGACTACGACCGGCTCGGTGGCCGCAACGACGAACTGCCGATCATGCGCGACATCATCGGCTCGTTGCGCCCGGGCGGCCGCCCCACCCTCGTGCTGTTCTTCACCGACGGCGGCTTCGCCAAGAAGCGCGAGATCGCGGCACTCATGCGGGAAGCCGCGTTGCTGCCTGCCTTCTGGCAGTTCGTCGGCCTCGGCCGGGCCAACTACGGTCTGCTGCGGAGCCTGGACGAGCTGTCCGGCCGTGCGGTGGACAACGCGGGGTTCTTCGCACTCGACGACATCGATCAGGTCGACGACGCGCAGCTCTACGCCCGATTGCTCGGCGAGTTCCCCGACTGGTTACGCGCCGCGCGGAACGCGGGCATCCTGCGCTGACCCGCGTGTCGGCACTCGCGCGAAGCCGCCTTGCCCACGGAGAAATCCCCGTCCGTCATAGCGAAATGCTATGACGAGTGGTCCAGCCCGCGGATCAGCCGATGACGGCGTTCATGATGGTGCCGGCGCTGGTGGCGATCACCCCGCCGATCATGGCTCCCGCCACCATCTTCGGCGACTCGAGCCCGCCGCCGGTCCACTTCTCCCAGGCGAAGCGGCCACCGGCGTAGATGATGCCGCAGATGCCCGACAGGAGTACGAACCACGTCAGGTAGCGGACCAGTTGGAGGAACTTGTCGGAGATCGGCGGTGCTTCTGGAGTGGGATTGCCGATCTGCGCCAGGGTGTCGTAAGCGGCGGCCAGGATCATCGTCGTTCGCTCATTCTGGATTCGGGACAGGGGCAAGGGATTCGCTGAGAAGATCGTATCCGTTCGCTCGCCGCGATGCAGTCAGGTCCGTGCAGCGCAGGGAAGTTCGTGTTTCCGGTGTGCCCGCCGGGGTAGCCCGATCCCGGGTCCGCCCGCCCGTGCCGCCGTGGGCGGCGGAGGTTCCGCGCAGTGCGCCCACCGTGGCGCGCTCCGTGCCCGTATCCTGGTTCGTGGCCGAATTCATCGGTGGTCGAACAGCTTTCGAAAAGGGGCTGGTCGGCGGCAGAGTTGTATTCGAGCGTAGAGGGAGTAGACGGTGAGCATCATTCTGGCGTCGGTCGGCGATTCGTTCACGACGTTGGCGCAGATCGGCAATCCGACCCCGGAGGCGCCGCCCCTGGCGGACAAGCTCTTACAGTTCGTGCGGTATCTCACTTGGTTCGCGCTCGCGTCGGGCATCGTCAGCATCATCTACGCGGGCGGCAGATTCGCCTGGGAGAAGTGGAGCGGCGGCGGCTTGCAGTCGCCGAAGATGATCGCGGGCGCGATGCTCGGCGGGGTGGTCGCCACCAGCGCGGGCACCATCATGAACACCGTTCTGGAGTTCTGACCGCGGCGCGATCCTCCGGCGTGTCGTCGCCGCGACCGTGCGCATGCCGCGAAAGGCGCGCCGACCTCGAGCGCCCGGACATCCGGCCGTCGTGCCGGGTCGTCTCGGCTTCCCGAGCGCCCGCCCGCGGTCCTCGGCTTGAAATCGGCCCGCTGACCTGCTGTTGTGCCCTGATGTCCGGTTATCCTCCGGCGCGCATCGCGCGGTGCCCGATAGGATCGGAAGCGGAGCAGGATTATGGACGAGAGGACCGAGGGCAAGCTCACGATGTCGCGGCGCACGGCGCTCGGCATCGCGGCGACATCGGTGGCCGCGTTCGGCTGGGCGGCATGCGGCCGTTCCGGCGACGACAACTCCGTCCCCCATGACGCCGTGACGATCGCCAAAGATGCCTATGTATTCGGCTATCCGCTGGTGCTGATGGACGTCACCCGCATCGCGGCGGAGGCGTCCACGCCGGTCAACCGGTTCGAGCACGCGGCCGCGTTGCCGACTCCGGCGCAGCGAGAAGTGGTGCGGCTGGACCGGGACACGTTGCGTTCGACCGCGTGGCTCGACCTGGCGAACGAGCCGATGGTGCTGAGCGTCCCCGCCATGGACCGGGGGCGGTTCTGGCTGGCGCAGGTGCTGGACGCCTGGACGAACAACGTGCACAACCCCAGTGGTCGTCGTCCGCAGGCGCAGTCGGCGTCGCCGCCGTACACCTACGCGGTGACCGGCCCGGGGTGGTCGGGGGCATTGCCCGAGGGATTGACGCCCTTGCCGATGCCCACGCCTACGGTGTGGCTGATCGTGCGAATCCAGGTCGACGGCGAGCCCGATCTGCCGGCCGTGCGCGCTATCCAGCAGCGGTTGCGACTGGTCCCGCTGAGTGCGTGGGTGGCGGGCGCCGAGCCGCCTGCGCCCGCCGCTCCACCATGGCAGGCGAGTGTGCAGCCACCGCCGGAATGGGTGGGGGAGATGGACCCGAAGGTGTTCTTCGATCGGATGTGCGCGTTGCTGGCGGTGAACCCGCCCGCACGCGAGGACGAGCCCGCCATGCGGCGCTTCGCGACGATCGGGATCCGGCCGGGCGGCGCGGTCGAAGGTCTCTCGGAGGACGAGCTCGCCGCCGCGGTGGGCACCGCCCAGCAGCAGATCCCGGTGTATCTGGGCGCGCGGACAGTCAACGAGAACGGCTGGCTCGTCGACCCGGACGTCGGCCGGTACGGCGTCAACTACCTGCTGCGCGCCGCCATCGCCCGGGTGGCTCTCGGCGCCAGCCTGGCCGAGAACGCCTTCTATCCGACGCTGTTCGCGTCGACCGCCACCGGCGACGGCGCCGGCCGATTCCGGCTGCACTTCGCGCCGGGCGAACTGCCGCCCGTCGACAATTTCTGGTCGCTGACCGCATACGACGCCGACAACTATCTGGTGCCCAATCCCGCGGAGATATACACGGTCGGCCATCCGGATCCGGTGCTGCTCAACCCCGACGGCTCCTTGGACATCGCGTTGCAGTTCGGCGACCCCGGCCCGGCCGTGCCTGCCGGAAACTGGCTGCCGATCCCGGAGTCCGGGCAATTCTCGCTGACCCTGCGCATGTACGCGCCGAAGGCGGAGGCCATCCAGGGCCGTTGGCGTCCGCCGCCGCTGCTGCCGGTGCTGTGATCCGTGCTCGCCTCGGACCAGCATCCGGGGTGGCGACGAAAAAAGTAAACGGGTTTTACTAAACAGTGTTCACGAGGGGGCGTTCTGTGGTTGCATCTCTGTTGACCGTGTTCGCACATCGTCGGCGGGTCTGCGCCCAGACCGCCGGAGGAGTTAGCCGTGACCGTGACGACGCCGTCGATCCCGACGGGATTCGACTTCACCGACCCCGACCTGCTCGCCACCCGCCTGCCCATCGAGGAGTTCGCCGAGTTGCGCCGCACCGCCCCGGTGTGGTGGTGCGCCCAGCCCGATCGGGCCAGCGGCTTCGACGACGGCGGGTATTGGGTCGTCTCCAAGCTCGCGCACATCAAGGAGATCTCGAAGAATCCCGAGGTGTTCTCCTCGCACGAGAACACCGCGATCATCCGGTTCAACGAGGAGACCACGCGCGAGCAGATCGACATGCTCGGTGACATGCTGCTGCTCAACCTCGACCCGCCCAAACACACCAAGACCCGGCGGATCATCTCCAAGGGCTTCACCCCGCGCGCGGTGGAGAGCCTGCGCGCCGCGCTGACCGAACGCGCCGCGCGGATCGTGCACGAGGCCAAGAAGTCCGGCAGCGGCGACTTCGTCGAACAGGTCGCCTGTGAACTGCCGCTGCAGGCGATCGCCGAGTTGCTCGGCATCCCGCAGGAGGACCGCAAGAAGATCTTCGACTGGTCCAACCAGATGATCTCCTACGACGACCCGGAATTCGAGGGCGACCATCACGCCGCCACCGCCGAGGTGATGGGCTATGCCTGGAACATGGCCGAGCAGCGGCGCGCCTGCCCCGCCGCGGACATCGTCACCCAGCTGGTCAACGCCGACATCGACGGCGAGCACCTCGGCTCGGACGAGTTCGCGTTCTTCGTGATCCTGCTGTCGGTCGCGGGCAACGAGACCACGCGCAACTCGATCACCCACGGCATGAAGGCATTCGTCGACCACCCCGAGCAGTGGGAGATCTACCGGCAGCAGCGCCCGCGCACCGCGCCCGACGAGATCGTCCGGTGGGCCACCCCGGTCACCGCCTTCCAGCGCACCGCGACCCAGGACACCGTGCTCGGCGGCCAGGAGATCGAGAAGGGCCAGCGGCTCGGGTTGTTCTACAGCTCGGCCAATTTCGACGAGGAAGCGTTCGAGAATCCGTTCACTTTCGACGTGCTGCGCGATCCGAACCCGCACGTGGGTTTCGGCGGCACCGGCACGCACTACTGCGTGGGCGCGAACCTGGCCCGGTTGCAGATCGATCTGATGTTCAACGCCATCGCCGACGTGATGCCCAACCTGCGGCAGGTGTCCGATCCGGTGCGGCTGCGGTCGGGCTGGTTGAACGGGATCAAGCGCTGGGAAGTCGAATACGCTTGAATCGATCGGTGCAACAGTCCAGACCACGGGGCCGCGCGCCGGTGGTGACCGACACCGACATCCGGCGGGTGGCCAGCGCGCTGCTGGTGGAGCGCGGTCCCGAGGCGGTCACGCTGCGCGCCATCGCGCGGGAACTCGGTGTCACCGCGCCCGCGCTGTACCGGTACTACGACTCGCTGGAAGACCTGCTGGAGCGGCTGCGGCTGGACTTCTGCGCCGACCTGGCCGAGGACCTGACCGCTGAGCTCGCCACGCTGCCCGACGACGGCGCCGCGCAGTTCTTCGCCATCTGCCGTGGCTTCCGGCGCTGGGCGCTGACGCACACCAGGGAGTTCACCCTGGTGTTCGCCTCGCCCGGCGCCGGGCAGGCCCGCGCGCTGCGCCGTTTCGACGAGCCGTTCGGCCGGGTGTTCCTGGCCGCGGCGGGCAGGCTGCTGGCGAACTACGACATCGTCACGCCCCCGACCGACGTCATCCCGCCGGAGCTGCGCGACGATCTGGTGCACTTCCAGACCGAACTGCTGGCCGCGCTGTCGGAGTCGAGCCAGAAATTCCCCGCAGAGAAGCTGGATCTCGGGGTTACCTACCTGATGATCCAGATCTGGGCACGGCTCTACGGCCACGTCACGCTCGAGGTGTTCGGGAACTACCCGATCCCGCTGGGCAACCCGGAGATCCTGTTCGACGCGATGTTGGCCGACCTGGGCCGAACCGCCGGCCTGCTCGCGCAATGAGATCCGCTATATGCGGGCGCCCTTGGCCCGGTTGCACGCGCGGCACAGGATCTGCAGGTTCGCCGCGCTGGTCGCACCGCCGCGGCTGAGCGGGATGATGTGGTCGAACTCCAGGTAGTGCCCGTCGCCGCATTCGACGCACCGGCCGCCGTCGCGCTGCCACACCTGCGCCTTCACCTCCTGCGGGATACTGCGGGTGTCGCGCTGGCCAGGGGTGAGGACGAGGCGCTTCGCCACCCGCAGCGCGCCTTCCAGCGCGGCGCAGACATAGTCCGGGTCGTCGACCGCGAAGGTCGCGCCACCGCGCGCGGAGGTGGCCGCCACCACCACCGCCCGCTGTTCGGCGTGCACGGAGACCACCCGGGACCACGGCATCTCGATACCGGTGTCGGCGCCGACGAAACGCAGCTTCTTGTTGCTGCCGATCAGCCTGCCCTCGGTGAGTTTCGGGCCGCGCGCGAGTTGACGCACGTGCGTCGCGGGCAGGTCCAGGTGGACCTGCTCTTCGGGGTCCAGGTGCAGGCCGGGCGTGCGGACCACGGGCAGGTCGCCCGTGCGCAGCCGGTAGAGGGTGTTGCCGCGATGCATTCGTCTGCGCAGGTCCTCGATCAGCGGCCCGCCGAGCCCGAGCTCGGTGACCGCCTGATCGAACAATTCGAGTTCCGCGTCCCTGACCTCGCCGTCGGCGAAGGCGAAGGTGACCAGCCGCTCCACGTAGCTCAGCGCCGCGTCGCGCAACGCGGCGCGTCCGGCTTCGGCGTCGACGCGCTGATACCGCAACGACGCCCACAGCGACGCCCACTCGGGGCCGCGCGGACCGTGGCCGGTGAGCACCCGCCACGCGCGCGAGTGCCAGTGGGTGAGGTACTCCTCGATCTCCCGCGCACACCGCTGGCAGGGCGCGAACCCGCCGAAGAGCTTGCGGCGCAGCGTGTTTCCGCAGCGCGCGCAGTGGCGTCCGTCGGGCGGCGGGCGCAGATACCTGTCCTCGGTCCATTCGGTGCCATCCCACCAGCGCATGACCTGCGGATTGTCCGGATCCGGGTGCCAGTCCGCGAATTCGGGATGCGGGGGAGCAGCGAGCGGTGCGGTGCTCCGGCTGTGGCGTTCGAGGTCTACCGGACGGCCGGTCTGCGGCCGCGACAGGGGAGAGGTGCCTGCGCGATCGAGCAATTCGGTGCGCGGCGAGGTGGGGGCGTCCGGCCGCCCCGGCAGTGCTCCGGTCTCGGCGCCGCGGTGTGCGGCCACATCCTCGGTGACGTCCGGTTGGTCGGTCCGGGAATCGCCGTTCCGGGAGCCCTGCCCGAACGATCCGTGTGTGAAGCGTCGCGCGCCGGGGGCGTGCCGGTCGGCGGAAGCCGGTTCCGACCCGGCCGCAGAGGTCGGAAGTCGCTCTTGCGCGGTCGAAGCCGCGATCGGCCGGCGCACCCGGAACGGGTTGGTGGGATGGCTGGTGCGGGCGGGCGCCGAGGAGTCTTCCACCTGGACGCCGAACTCGGTGACCAACCCCGCCAATCCGCCGGCCCACCCTTGGCCGACGGCGCGGAACCGCCACTGCCCGTCGCGGCGGTAGAACTCGCCGAACATCAGCGCCGCGACGGCGTCCGCGTCATCGATCTCGAAGCTCACGAGCACCCCGTCGACCGAGTGCACGGCCACGGTCAAGCCGTGGACAGCGCCGAAAGTGCCCTCCGCCACCGAGCCCGCGACGACGATCCGGTCGATGTCCGCTTCGGTGCGCGGAAGCGAGACGCTCAACCGCGCGGTGCCCGGCACGGGCTCCTGATCGAGCGTCACCGCCTGCGAGACGTGCCGAGGCGCGTTGTAGAACACCAGGTCCCGGTCCGAGCGCACCGTTCCCGAGGCATCCAGCAGCAAGGCGTGCGCGTCCACAGCGTGCTCCGATCGCCATGAAACAACCACGGCTAGAAGGGATGTCGGTACCGCTGCGTTCGCGCCCTTGCTGAGTTTCATGGTGCTCGAACTATGCCACGGCCCTCCGACACGCCGAACGCGCGAGGGGACCTCGTTCGGCGGGGCGTGCGGCACAGTGGTCCCCATGACGAACCCGAAACGCCCGGGTCGTAAGCCGCCGACCCCCAAGTTGCCCGGCGGGCGCGTGCCCGGCCCCGCCGACGTCCTGGCCGCCGCCCAAGCGGCGGTCGAGGCGGCGCAGACGGCCGCGGGCCAAGCGCTGGAAGCCGCTCAGCTGACCGCGACGTCGGCGTTCGACACGGCGGTGCGGTTGCCGCCCGCTTCCGCTCAACTGGTCGCGCAACTGCCCGGACTGATCGAGAACCTCACGACCGCGATCGATCGGCTCAACTCCACCATCGATCGGCTCGACCGCACCCTGGCCCTCGCCGATCCCGCCTTCGCGGCCTACGACCGGCTGCTGCCCCGGCTGGAGGCGATGATCTCCCTCGGCGAGGACGTGCTCGGTCGTTTGGCCAAGGTGCCCGGCGTCGCCCTGCTCGGCAAACTGACCGGCCTGAGCGCACCGGAACCGCCCGCCGAGGAACCGCCCCGGCGAAAGCCCGCCAGACGGCGCAAATGATCAGGACCGGCGCTCGCGTTCAACGGTGCGCGTGGTCGGCGGCCGCGCGCAACGTGGCGGCCGCCTTGAGCAGGACCTCGTGATACTCGTCGGCGGCGTCCGAATCGAGCACGATGGCCCCGCCCGCGCCGATCCGCCAGCGTCCGCCGTAGCGCACGGCGGTGCGGATCACGATGTTCAGGTCCGCGGTGCCGCCGAGGCCCAGGAAACCGATCGTGCCCGAGTACACGCCGCGCGCTTCGGTTTCCAGCGCATCGATGATCTCCATCGTGCGCAGCTTCGGCGCGCCGGTCATCGAGCCGCCGGGAAAACAGGCGCGCAGGCACTCGACCACGCCGACCTCCGGCCGCAGCCTGCCGCGCACCGTCGACACCAGTTGGTGCACGGTCGCGTACTGCTCGGTGACCATCAGCTTCGGGACGTACACACTGCCGATTTCGCAGACCCGGCCGAGATCGTTGCGCAGCAGATCGACGATCATCAGGTTCTCCGCCCTGGTCTTCGGGCTGTCGGCCAGGTCACGGCGCAGGCGCTCGTCCTGTTCCGGCGTCGCGCCGCGCGGCGCGGTCCCTTTGATCGGCTTGCTCTCCACGATGCGGCGGCGATCGACCTTCAGGAAGCGCTCCGGCGACGAGCAGGCGATGTCGAGGTCGTCGAAGCGCAGGTAGGCGGCGTACGGGGCGGGGTTGCACCGGCGCAATGTGCGGTAGAAGTCCAGGCCGTCGGCCGCGGCGGCGGGAATCGTGGCGCTGTCGGTCAGGGTGATCTCGTAGGACTCCCCGGCATGCAGGCGCTGCTGGCAGACCGCGATGTCGGCGAGATAGCGCTCCCGGCCGCGGGTGAGCAGCGGCGCGACGGCGTCGCCGTCCGGCGGCAGCTCGAGCGGCGGCGGGTTCGTCCAGGTCGGCAGGGTGTCCAGGGTTTCGCGGGTGTCGCGCAGCCAGTCGGCGGCGGCTCGGGCGGTCTCCCCGTCGTCGCTCAACGCCAGCAGGTGCGTGCGCCCGCCGACGTGGTCGACCACCACCATGCGGTCGGCGAAGATCCACTGGGCGTCGGGAGTCGGGGCGCGATGGACCGCAGCGCCGCCGCAATCGGCCTTGACCTCGTAGCCGAGATAGCCGACGTAGCCACCGGCGAAATCGAAGGGAAGATCGGCCACTTCGAGCCGGCGCGCGCGCAACTCGGCGGCCAGGAAATCGAGAATGCCGCCGGGTGCGGTACGCCGATGCCCGTCCGACGACTCCACGGTCACCTCGCCGTCGCCAACCCGGTAGCGCAACACCTCGGCGAGTGGACCGCTCGCGTCGCCAAGGAAGGAGAACCGGTCGGCTCCGGGTTCGACATGCTCGCTGTCCAGCCAGAACGCCGTCGGGGAATTGGCGTACAACTGCACGAACGCGCTCTCGGTGTCGATCGGCCGCTCCAGGACGGCGCGCTGGAGCCGGAAGGTTCGCGGCACAAGTGAATCGAGCCGGGCCGGAGCGGTGCGTACGGAGGAGGACGCCCGATCGGCAGGGCGCTCGAGTTCCACCGCCGCGGCGGGGAACTGCTCGGCCGCGAGCGGCGCGGCCGCGGCGGGAAGCGGGGCGCTCTCGGCCGCCGGTTCCGCCGCGGCCGCAGGCCCGCGGGCGATCGACGGCCTCGGTATCGCTGACGCGGGCGCACTTCGGTGCGCGGCGACGAGTTTCGCGAAGTTGCGCAGCAGAGCCGCACCGTACTCGCTGGCGATCGATTCGGGATGGAATTGCACGCCCCACTGCGGGCGGCTGCGATGACGCACGCCCATCACGACGCCGTCGCCGGACCGCGCGGTGACCTCCAGGTCGTCCGGCAGCGGCCGCAGCGCGCACAGCGAGTGGTAGCGCACCGCCGTGAAGCCCTGCGGGATTCCGGCGAACAGGTCCCGATCGTCGTGCTCGATGCGATCCAGATACCCGTGCCTGGCGGCAGGCGCCTCGGCGACCGTGCCGCCCGCCGCGACCACGATGCCCTGATGACCGAGGCACACTCCGAGCAACGGCAGATCGGTCTCGCGGATCACCGCCGCGGAGATGCCCATGTCGCGCGCCACCGACGGCCGTCCGGGCCCGGGCGAGACGACGATGCTGTCGAAGCGTTCCAGACCGAGTTCGGCGACCGTGCGCGCCTCGTCGTTGCGCACGACCGTCGGCTCGACGCCGTTCACCTCGCTGATCAGCTGGTACAGGTTGTAGGTGAACGAGTCGTAGTTGTCGATCAACAGCGTGTGCATGGTGCCCGAAACCCTACGCCGCGCCGGTCGGGGCAAACTGTTGTCGTCTGCCTTCAGTTTGGTTCGGCGGGTGGTGCACAATGTGGGGCATGTCTGTTGCGCAACCGGTCGATGTGGATCCCTCGGTCGTCGACTTCGCCGTCGTCGGAAAGTGGATGGACGAGCAGGGTCTGTCCGGGGGTGAGTTCGAGGACGTGACCGCGCTGGGCGGCGGAACGCAGAACATCATGCTCCGCTTCACGCGCGGCGGCCGGACGTATGTGCTGCGCCGCGGCCCGAAGCATCTGCGCGCCAAGAGCAACGACGTGATCCGGCGGGAGGCGCGGCTGCTCGGCGCGCTGGGCGGCACCGAGGTCCGCGCCCCCCGGGTGATCGCCGCCTGCACCGACGAGTCGGTGCTCGGTGCGGTCTTCTATCTGATGGAGCCGATCCACGGTTTCAATCCGCAGAACGAACTGCCCGAACTGCACGCGGGCGATCCGGAGATTCGCAGGCAGATGGGTCTGTCCGCGGTCGAGGCCATCGCGCGGCTCGGCGCATTGGACTACCGGGCGCTCGGCTTGGCTGACTACGGCAAGCCGGAAGGTTTCCTGGAGCGTCAGGTGCCGCGCTGGCTGGGTGAACTGGAGTCGTATTCGTCCAACGAGGGCTACCCCGGCCCGGAGATCCCCGGTGTCGCGGCGGTGGGCGAGTGGCTGGATCGCAACCGCCCCGCCCAGTGGACGCCGGGCATCCTGCACGGCGACTGCCATCTGGCGAACATCATGTTCTCCTTCGACGGCCCGCAGGTCGCGGCGATGGTCGACTGGGAGATGTCCACCATCGGCGACCCGCTGCTCGACCTCGGCTGGCAGATCGCCACCCGCCCGGAGCCGGGCACCACCGGCGCTGCGCTGGTGGGCAAGCTCGGCGCGGTCGGCGGGCTGCCGACCGCCGAGGAGATGATCGCGCACTACGGGCAGTTCTCCGATCGCGACCTGAGCGCGATGTCCTGGTACACCGTGCTGGCCTGCTTCAAGCTCGGCATCGTGCTGGAGGGCACGCATGCCCGCGCGTTCGCGGGCAAGGCTCCCAAGCAGGTCGGCGATTTCCTGCACGCCATCACGCTGGAACTCTTCGAACGGGCGCAGCGGCTGATGGAGTGAACTGTCGGGATGTGCCCGATAGTTGACCGAATATCGGTGGAAGGCGCTGTCCGGCCACGCCTAGGTTGAGCGCATGCCGATCGTTCCCGATGCCAAGGACTGGACCTGGGTGCTGAGCCGCCCCTGTCCCGAATGCGGTTTCGACGCCGTCGCGACCACCTACGAAGCCGTGCCCGCCCTGATCCGGGAGACGGCCGTCCGCTTCGCCGCGGTGCTCGGCCGCCCCGGCGCGCGTGTGCGGCCGGACGAATCGACCTGGTCGGCTTTGGAATACGGCGCGCACGTGCGCGACGTGTGCCGTATGTCCGACACTCGCCTCGGCCTGATGCTGGCCGGTGACCCCGAGGGCGAGCCGCCGCGCTTCCAGAACTGGGATCAGGACGCGACCGCTGAAGCCGACCGCTACAACGAGCAGGATCCGGCCCGGGTGGCCGAGGAGTTCGCCGAGGCGGCGGCGCGGGCGGCGCGATCGTTCGAATCGGTGCCGCCCGAGCGGCGCGGTCTGCGCGGTGCGCGCAGTGACGGGGCTGAGTTCACCGTGGAGTCGTTCGCCCGGTACATCCTGCACGATCTGGTGCACCACGTGCACGACGTGCGCGGGTGAAACGCGTCGCGGAACTGTAACGCGTTCGGCGTGAAGGTCACGCTCTGCCGACGAATTTTCCGACCGACACTAGAACGCGTTACATTTTTCTCGTACTGTGGGTGCAGTCACATATAAGCACGTGCATGCGAGAGGGTCGACAGGAATGAAGACGAAGGGCGCGATCCTGTGGGGGATCGACCAGCCGTGGTCGGTGGAGGAGATCGAGGTCGGTGACCCGGTCGCGGGCGAGGTGCAGATCCGGATGGAGACCGCCGGCATGTGCCACTCCGATCACCACATCGTGACCGGCGCGACCCCGATGCCGTCCTTCCCCGTCATGGGTGGGCACGAGGGCGCGGGCGTCATCACCGAGCTCGGCCCGAACTGCCCGGCCGACCTGCAGGTCGGCGACCACGTGATCTTGTCGTTCATCCCCGCCTGCGGCCGCTGTCCGGCCTGCGTGGCAGGACACATGGCACTGTGCGACCTGGGCGCGGGCCTGCTGATGGGCCAGGCGATCAGCGACGGCACCTACCGCATCCAGGCGCGCGGCGAGAACGTCATCCCGATGTGCCTGCTGGGCACCTTCGCGCCGTACATGACGGTGCACCACGCCTCCGTGGTGAAGATCGATCCGAGCATCCCGTTCGAGGTCGCCTGCCTGGTCGGCTGCGGCGTACCCACCGGCTTCGGCTCCTCCACCCACGTGGCCCAGGTGGCCCCCGGCGAGACCGTGGTGATCGCGGGCATCGGCGGCGTCGGCATGAGCGCGTTGCAGGGCGCGGTGCTGTCGGGCGCCTCGAAAGTGGTGGCGATCGACCCGAACCCGTGGAAGCGCGAGCAGGCGCAGAAGTTCGGCGCCACGCACACCTACGAGAGCATGGCCGCCGCGATCATGCCGCTGATGGAGGCCACCGAGGGCCGGATGGCCGAGAAGGTCATCCTGACCATGGGCGAGATGCACGGCGAGTACATCGAGGAGGGCCTGATCCTCACCTCGAAGGCGGGCACCCTGGTGGTCACCTCGATGGGCCGGATGGACGAGAACGACGTCAAACTGAACAGCTTCCTGCTGTCGATGCTGCAGAAGACGGTGAAGGGCTGCATCTTCGGCGGCGGCAACGCCCGTCAGGACGCACCGCGCCTGTTGTCGCTGTACAAGTCCGGTCAGCTGAACCTGGACGACATGGTCACCCGCAGCTATTCCCTCGAGGAGATCAACCAGGGTTACCAGGACATGCTGGACGGCAAGAACATTCGCGGGATCATCAAGTACACCGAAGCCGACTGGTAGAGCGCCTCACCGCCGCTCGGCGAGCGCGGTGGCGATCCGTGCGATCAGCTCGTACGGCACCGGTTCGCCGAGCCGGAAACGCAGCGTTCCCTTGCCCGCCCGGTACGGCTCGAGCTCGCGTTCCAGCGCGGGATCGCCGTCCGGGATCGGGTAGAGGCTGACGTGCTGCTTCCAGCCCGCGAAGTGCACGACGTTGCGGCCGTGCAGGCGGAAGGTGGGGATGTCGTAGCTGATCGCCTCGGTGGCATCCGGCAGGGCGGTCTGGATCGCACGCCGGATCGCGTCCAGGATCTCCCGCACGTCCGCGGGGAACGCGGCGAGGTAGGCATCGACGGTGGCCGGTCGGTCTGCCACGAGGTCCCTCGATTCCACGGTCGGTGACTGTCGGCCCGGGCTTCGCCAGTGTAGGCAGGAGGGGGAATCGTGCGAAGTCCGGCGCGCCGCCGGGGCTCAGATCCGGCAGCGACGCAGGGCTGAACGCAGGTTCCGGCTGCGGACGTCGTCGAGGACCGCCAGGCCCAGCCGGTTCATCGTGTAACCGAAGCCGAGACCCGTTGCCGGATCGGCGAATCCGAACGAGCCGCCGAGTCCCGTGGTGCCGTAGGCGCGCTGGTCGGAGCCGAAGCGGAAGGTTCCGCGCGATTTGCGGAAGCCGAGGTGATAGCGGCTCTTGGTGTGCAGCACCAGGTCTTCGGGGGGGACGTCGTCGGCGGTCTCGGCCGCGGCGAGCCGGTCGAGCAGTGCGTCGTCGATCGGGAGCGCGCCGGTGCGACCGGCGGCCGCGCCGTAGACCTTCGCCAGCGCGCGAGCGTTGCCCACTCCGTTGGACCCCGGCAGCTCCACCTCGAGGAACTCGCGCCGAGTCGCCCGTGCCGGAGCCCCGCAGCGCGGGTTGGTCAGCGCGGCGTAGGACAACCCGCGTTTGGCGTAGATCTCCGCACCGATCCGCAGCGGCAGATCGCGCTCGTAGCGCACGACGTCCAGACCGCGGGTGGCCGACATCGCGGCGATGCGGTCCATGCTCTGCTCGGCGGGCAGGCCGATGAAGAAGTCCACGCCGAGCGGAGCGGCGATGTCCTCGGCGAAGATCCGGCCGAGCGTGCGGCGGTCCGGATCGACGCGGCGCAGCAGCTCGCCCTGATACAGACCGAGGGTGATCGCGTGATAGCCGTGCCTGGTCCCGTGCCGCCAGGCCGGTTTCTGCGCGGCGAGAATGGATGCGAGGCCGTCCAGGTCGGCGATCTGGGACAGGCGGACGATCTCGCCGAGGCCGGACAGCCCGGCCTGGTGGTCGATCAGCTGGCGCACGGTGATCGCGTCCTTGCCGTGGGCGGCGAATTCCGGCCAGTACTTCGCCACCGGCTGCTCGTACTCGAGCAGACCCTTGGCTACCGCCGTGGCCACGGTGAACGCCGCCATGCCTTTGGTCGAGGAGAACACCGGCACGATCGTGTCCCGCTCCCACGGCAGCGTGCGCCTGCGATCGCGGAAGCCGGCCCACAGATCCACCACGGGGCGGTCACCGGCGTAGACCGCGACGGCGGCGCCGATCTCGCCGTGGTGCTCGAAGTTGCGGCGAAAGGCGTCGGCGACCGGTTCGAAACCGGGTGCTACGTCGCCGTGAACAGTGGGCTTTTCACTCATGGCGAGTCGATCGTAGCGACCAGGTTCTCGTAGGCTCGAGGGGTGCGTTCACTCGAGCAGATTCGGGAATGGCCGGTCCGGCACGCGGCGGCCGCGGTGGTCACCGCCGACGGCGATGTCGCGAGCGAAGGTGATGCCGAGCGGGTGTTCCCGCTCGCGTCGGTGACCAAGCCTCTCGTCGCGTACGCCGTGCTCGTCGCCGTGGAGGAGGGCGCGGTCGAACTCGATCAGCCCGCGGGCCCGCCCGGCGCCACGGTGCGGCATCTGCTGGCGCACGCGTCCGGGCTCGCGTTCGACACCACCGACGTCCAGGCTTCACCCGGGGCTCGGCGGATCTACTCCAGCGCGGGTTTCGAAGTGCTCGCCGAATTCCTCACCGCGCAGACCGGGATCGCATTCGACGAGTACCTGCGCGACGCGGTGTTCGAGCCGCTGGGCATGACCGCTTCGGTGCTGGCCGGTCCGGCGGGGCACGCGGCGCGGTCCACCGCGGCGGATCTGGCCCGCTTCGCCGCCGAATTGCTGAACCCCGAGTTGATCTCGGCGCAGACGCATGCCGAGGCCACCTCCGTGCAGTTCCCGGGCCTGAACGGCGTGCTGCCCGGCTTCGGTTCCCAGCGTCCCAACGACTGGGGACTGGGCTTCGAGATCCGCGACGGCAAGTCACCGCACTGGACCGGTGGCACGAATTCGCCACAAACCTATGGACATTTCGGCCAATCCGGGACATTTTTATGGGTTGACCCGAGAACGGGGTTGGCGTGTCTCGCCTTGAGCGACGAGAATTTCGGCGACTGGGCGCGGGCGGCCTGGCCACCGCTGAGCGACGCCGTGATCGCGGAGGCGACAGCCGCGCGCAACACGGTCGTGAAGTAACACGTGTAACTTCGGGCACTCCAGTACACTCAGGCAACGCCAGTTCGACGAATCGTTGGGGAAGACGGTCCTCGTCGAAGCTGGAGGTGTTGGTGGTGCGCGCATCGAGTCAGTTCGCGGACGCGACGGCGGGTGTGGTCTACATCCACTCGTCGCCTGCCGCGCTGTGCCCGCATGTCGAGTGGGCACTCACCTCGGCCCTTGGCGCCCCGGCGAAACTGCGCTGGACCGCCCAACCGGCCGACGGTCAACTGCGCGCCACCAGTGAGTGGATCGGTCCGGTCGGCACCGCCTCGAAGATCGCTCAATCGTTGCGCTCCTGGCCGGTTCTGCGCTTCGAGGTGACCGAGGATCCCAGCGACGGCGTGGACGGCGAGCGCTACAGTTTCGTCCCCGGCCTCGGTCTGTGGCACGGCTCCACGAGCGCCAACGGTGACGTCATGATCGGCGAGATGCGCCTGCGCGCCATGCTGCAAGCGACCCGCGAACTCGGCAAGTACTCCGCCTACGACCTGGCCGCCGAAATCGACCGCGCCTTGGGCACGGCGTGGGACGAGGACCTCGAGATCTACCGCTACGGAACGGAATCCGGAGCCGAGGTCACCTGGCTGCGCCGGGACGTGGGGTAGGGGCTCGGGGTCGCTGGAAGACCCCAGCGATGGCAGATTGCGATATTTCGAGGTCGATTGCGCAATGCGCAGCCAATCGCTCGGGTGCACCGGCTCGACCTCGAACAGTTTCTCGGCGAAGTCTCCGAGGAACCGGACTTCTGCGTCCGTCCCCAGCCGGGTCGCAATCAGATATGCCGCGTCCGTTATGACCAGGGTCGCAACCACCAGGGACCTCGGTGGTGTTGGAGTAAGTCCAGGCAGCGAGTGTGGTGTGCGTCGTCGGCATCGACGTAGGTATAGAGCGGGCCTGCGTCGACGAGTAGCCGGGTTATCGGTCCCACTCCCCGCGCGGAATTTCCTCGACTCGCTCCGAAATGTCCGAGCGCCCACTGTGTCCCGCTCCGGCGGCCCCGAAGCTGCGGGGTTCGCCCGAACCTGGCAGATGCGCTGTGATCGCTTCCCGGGTCCAATCGGAAACGGTCATCTGCCGCCGGGCCGCTTCGTGCCGGACTCGGCTGTCCAAGTCGTCCGGCAGTTTCACCGTCGTCCGCTTCATGGTGTGCCAGCATGCCCTCTGTGGCACGGTTCCACGAGCGACAACGGCGTGGGGTAGGCGCCGCGCTCCGATAGCCACCGGAATTGGTGGCTGCCCGGGATCCGCCGACCGACGTAGGCTCGTCAGACGGTCGGGGCCGAGAGCGAGGAGTCGACCATGAAGCATGCCGGTATGCGCGTCATCGCCGCCGCGACGATTGCCCTGACGGCCGCGACAGCCGTCCCCGCAGCGGCAGCCGCCGAGATCACCGCCGAACCGGTCGCGGTGGTCGACGTGCCGCCGGGCATCGTCGACGCGGTCCGAGGGGCCATCGCGAGCGTCCTGTTCTTCGGCATCGTCGGCCTGTGCATAGTGCGTGTCCTCCCGCCCGACCAGTGCCATTTCTTCTGAGAGGAGAAGGCGGCGCGGGTCGCCCGATGATCGGGCTGGTACCGGTCCCCGTGACGACCTAATCTCGGGGTATGGAGCACACCGGACAGCGCATCCGGTACTGGCGCAGGCGGCGGGGTGGAATCAGCCAAAAGGTGCTTGCGGATCGGGCCGGGTTGACGCAGGGCTACATCTCGCAGATCGAGAGTGGGCAGCGTGCGTTGGACCGGCGTGCCACCCAAGTCGCCATAGCTGGTGCGCTGAACGTCACCGTCGCGCAACTGCTGGGGCAGCCGGGCGACCCGACCGATCCGGCCAAGGCTGTGGCCATGGCCGCCATCCCGGAGATCAGGTCGGCTTATCTCGAGATCTCCGCCGGTGAACGTCGGAAGCCGGAACGGCCTCGGGATGCCGTGCGTGAAGCTGTTACCCGATCGACGATCTTGCGCAATAACGCCGACTACGCCGCACTCGCGCCGGGCATGGCCGATCTGTTGCGGGATGCCTTCTATTTCGGCGGGCCGGAGTTCGTCGAGTTGACCTTCAATGCCAGGTTTCTCGTAAAGGGTGTGGGATTCCCTGACCTTGCGTCAGGGATAGCGGATGCCGGGCTTCGGTGTGCTCGGAATCTGGAACAGCCCGAATGGATCGGCTTCGCGGAGATTTCCAGACTGAACGCTATGCCGCCGGAGAACGCGGCATTGGCTGGTCGATTGGCGTCGCGCACTGCGGCAGAGATGCAGCCTTACCTCGGCGCGATCCCGGTTCGCCAGGCGTACGGGAACCTCCTGTGCCGGGGTGCTATAGCTAATGCTGTTGCAGGGCAGTCCAGTGCCGCCTCTGGTCTGCTCGATGAGGCGTACGCAGAAGCACGCTCGCTCGGTGAGACCGAGGACGGAGGGTTCGGTCTCCTGTGGTTCGGCCCGACCAGCGCGGCGATCTGGCATGTGTCGGTTGCGAGCGAGTTGGGGGACAGCGACACGGCCATCGAGGTGGCTCGTACCGTCGATCCACGTCCGGTTCGTGCGCCGAACCGAATCGTCTACTTCTGGACCGACTACGGCCACGCTCTCACCGCCGCAGGTAACGACGCGGAGGCGGTGCGGGCCTTTTCGGAGGCCGAGATGGTTGACCCACAACGTACTCGAATGGATCCCATGGTCCTCGATTCGGTGGCGGCGCTCGCTCGCCGGGCGCGACGCGAGGCGATCGACAGCCGACTGAGGACGTTGGCGAACAGCCTCGGTATCGATCCACATGCGGTATAGCGCTCTGTAATAGCCGCTCCCCGTTCGGCGGGCACGCTGGTGCCCAGCCTCGCCGCCGAGTCGATGCCGTGTCCACTCCTCGGCGGCGGGTGCTCACCAACACATCGAGCAGGGGAGCGCAGGAAATGGACGGTGACGGCGGCTGCACAAGCGCCACATCGGTGGGGCCGAACGCGTTGGGATTCATTCGGCGCGAGGTCTCTCGCGAATCGGAGGCACGGAACAAGTGCCTGATTCACCAAATCGCGGAAACGCGAGGTTATTTCGTAGCGGAGGTCGTCGTGTGCGACACGGCGGCCCGGACTGCGGCACTACTGGCGGTCGAGCATATCCGGGTGGTGGATGCGGCCGCGGTGATCGTTCCGGGGCTGATGCATGTCGAGCCGTTCGTCCGCGCGGTCACCGAACTATGCGACCTGATCACTCCGGAGCAGACGTATCCGCGTGGGTACCGGTGGCCGTCGCTGTTGCCCATGGACCACCCGTACCGGAGGTTGCCGTGACCGGGTGGCAGTGGCTGGTGGTCGCGGTCGGCGCGGTCGTGCTCGGATCGCTGATCGGCGTCGTGTCGCGGCCGGTGCGCCTGCCGGAGGGGCGCAGCGTGGACGAGATCACCCGGCGAGTGGAGCAGGAGCGCGGCGACATGGATACAGCGTTGTGGCCGTTGGGTTTTCCGCATGACCCGCCCGACTACGCGATGGGTGTGGGTGAGGCGCAGCTGACCATGCAGCGGCATCGTGCTTGTCGGGTGGGGGAATGTCCGCGTAAGACGGCGGCGTGGCGGGTGCTGGTGGAGGCCGGGCGGATCAAGCCGGATGGCGGGCGGCAACGGTGAGAGCCGGGGTTCACCCACTTAGGTGGCCGAGCACCGCGAACATCGTCACCGAGAGGTGATAGTCGCCTTTCGCGATGCCTGCCTCCATGGTGGCGAGGAGGTCGCGCCCTTCCTCCTCGGTGATCGCACCACCGGCGCTCGCGGACGCGATCATCTGCATGAACAGGGGACGGGCGGTTTCCGGGTTCCAGATCACCGCCTCCGATCCCATGTCGTCGATGGTGAAGCCCGCCGTGGTGAGCAGGCCGCGCAGGAGGCGGCCCGATGCGGGGTTGGGGGTGGTCGCCAGCATCGCCTTCGTCAAGCGGGCGACCACCTCCGGGTCACCGGGATGGGTGATCACGGTGTGCCAGTCGCTGTCGATGAGCAGGACGCGACCGCCCGGCCGCAGGACTCTGGTGATCTCGGCGGTGGCTGCCGCCGGGTCGTCGAGGTGCTGGTAGACCCGTTCACAACGCACCGCGTCGAAGTAACCGTCCGGGAACGGCAGGTGATAGACGGTGCCTTCGACGAAGCGGGCCCGGCAGTCCGCGGTCTCGGCGCGCCCACGGGCGATGGCGAGCATCGCGGGGTTCGGGTCGACCCCGACCGCCTCTCCGCCGGGGCCGACCCGGCCGGCCAGTTCGATCACCTCGGTACCGGTGCCGGCTCCGATATCCAGTGCCCGTTCGCCCGGCTGGACGTTCATAACTTCATGGCCCCACGCCCGCATCCGCCGAATCCCCGGCAGCGCTGCTTGAAGATCGAGAATGCCGACCAGCGCGGCCATCGGGTCGTCGGCGCCGGCTCGTGACGCATCCGGGATCGCGTTCTCGTGGAAGGACGGGATGGGCGGCGTGGACTCGCTCGGCATATCACGACAGTAGGCCCGCACCACTGACGACAGCGCCCCGGCCCTGGTCGACTTTCGTTACGCGGCGGAGCGCGTGCTCGTCGTCCGGGGCGAGGCGCCGCGCCGCGCGCGGCGAGCATCCGCCGCCACCGAGCCGAACGTGTTGGGTGGGGACCGGTCACCTGGGACGCAACCACTGCGCGTCGCCGTCAGATCGTCCAGCTGTAGGTGTCGGTGATCGAGCGGCCCAGTAGCGCGCTGGGGAGGAGCGGTAGCGCGGTGTCGCGCAGCGTTGTCAGCGCCGGTGACGTCCAGTGCGCCGGAGCGCCGACCCGGCGGGAGAGTTGGGCGATCGTCTGGGTGCGCGGCTTGCGGAGGCGGTTGTATTCCGCCAGTCCCGCGTCCACTCCGAGGGTGTCCACGGTCATGGCCAGCGTGACCGCGTCCTCGAGTGCCTGGCAAGCGCCTTGCCCGAGGTTGGGGGCCATGGCGTGCGCGGCGTCGCCGAGCAGCGCGACCCGCCCGCGGACATAGGTGCCCAGCTTCGGCAACTCGTGCGTGTCGTGCTGCGAGACGGCATCCGGGGGCGCGGCATCGAGCAGCGCCGGAATCGGATCCTGCCAACCCGTGAACCGTTCGCGAAGCTGATCCAGGCCCATCCTGGATCCGGCCGGGGCATTGGCCATCACGTAGCAGTAGACGCGACCGTCCGGCATCGGCACATACCCGAAACGCTCACCGCGGCCCCATACTTCGACGCTTCCCTCGACCGGGTGCGGGGTGGTGAGCAGGCGCCAGGTCGTGTAGCCGACATAGCGCGGACCGGGTGCGTGCGGCCAGACCGACCGTCGGGTCACACTGTGCACGCCATCGGCGCCGATCACGAGATCCGCGGTGTCGGTGCCGTGATCATGGTGGACCGTGCCGTCGGGCAGGACCTGCCGCACGGTCGTTCCCGGGCGTAGCACGTGCGCAGGCACCGCCGCGCGCAGGATGTCCACCGGCGCGGCCCGGTGCAGGATCGCCCACGGGCCGAAGCGTTGTTCGAGGTCATCGCTGTCGTTGCGGATCAGCCAAGTTCCGTCCGCGCTGCGCACACCCAGCGGTGGGCCGGCCTGACGGCCGGTGCGCACGGCAGCGCCGAAGCCGAGCAGGTCGAGAGCACGCACTCCGTTGGGCTGGATCGACAGTCCCGCTCCGATTTCGGTGAATTCCCGCGCGCGCTCGAGTACTTCGACCTGCCAGCCGCGCCGATGCAACGCCACGGCCGCGGCCAGTCCACCGATGCCGCCGCCCACGACCAGCGCTCTCATTACCGCTCCTTCCGAACACGGACCGGTCCGACGCCATCGCGCGTGTGCGCGGACCTCGATCCGCCACCAGACCGCCGTTATGACCAGCACGGCGACCAGGACAATCCACCAACGTGCCACGACATCTCCTAGAGAGTCTAGAAATTCTAGAGCCTCTAGGAGAACAAAGAGTCTCTAAGATGTCAACGGCTGTGCTGGATCAGCAGAAGGGTGCGGATGTGACACGAACCAGTGGCAGACGCGAGCGGCAGCGGAAGGCCACCTTGGGAGAAATTCACGAGGCGGCGCGCGATCTACTGGTCGAGCAGGGGTCGGCCGCGGTGACCATCAACGCGGTCGCCCGGCGGGTCGGCATGAGCGGGCCATCTCTCTATCACTACTACCCTGGTCACGACGCGCTGGTCGGAGCGGTGACGGCGGACTTCTTCGACGAGCTGGCCGCCGCGATGGAGCACGTCCGAGACGCGCACGCCGACGAGCCGGTCGGCGAGCGCATCCTGGCGGTCTGCCGGGCTATGCGCAGGTGGGCGATCACCCACCCGGCCGAGTTCGGCTGGATCTTCGCCGCTCCGATCAGTCCGCTCAACCGGCAGCCGGAATCCGAACGCCATCGAGCCGGTCAGCGGTTCGAGCGGGTGTTGCTGGATCTGACGATCGAATTGTGGCGAACGCGCCCATTCGCGGTTCCGGACCTGGCCGGTCTGCCCCCGTCGTTGCGCGAGCAACTGACCGCCTACTCGGCGGCTATCGACGAGCAGCTGCCCCCCGAGGCTGCGCATGTCTTCCTGTCCTGCTGGATCCGGCTGTACGGACTGCTCTGCATGGAAGTCCTGCACCAACTGGATTTCGCGTTCACCGATTTCGAACCCGTCTACGAGGAGTGTCTCCGTGATCTGACCGGCATCCTCGGTCTGGCCCCGGACCGGCCATCCACATGACCGCCCCGGACGGGGACACTCGGACAGACGGCGTGGGCCGACTCACGGCGGCGGCTTGTCCGCCGGGATCGCGGCAGCGCGGCCCGGTCGGGCGGACGCATTGTCGGTAGCTGCGCGTGCCGCCCTGCCGTCGGCGAAGTGAACCGTTTGCCCCGGATCTCGCCGGGTAAAACCTGTTCGGCTCGCGGTTTCGATGATGGTTTCGGCGTGGAAGAGTTTCCGCTCGGCTGCGTCGATCGGCCCGACTGCAGAGGGAGCGTCCAGATGACCGATTCCGGCTCCGCGGAGCTCAAGCGGCGGCACCGCGCGATGTGGGCACTGGGCGACTACTCGTCCATCGCCACCGAAGTCATCCCGGAACTGGGCCTGCGCCTGGTCGAGGCCGCCCGCATCGGCCCTGGTCAGCGGGTGCTGGATGTCGCGGCCGGATCCGGCAACGCCGCCATCCCGGCCGCGGAGGCCGGTGCGGAGGTCGTGGCGAGCGATCTCACGCCGGAGTTGTTCGAAGCAGGCAAGCGAATCGCCGCCGCGCGGGGCGTCGAGGTGCAGTGGCAGGAAGCCGACGCCGAGGCGTTGCCCTACGCCGACGCCGAATTCGACGCTGTGATCTCCTGCGTCGGCGTCATGTTCGCACCCTTCCACCAAGCGGCCGCGGACGAACTGGTGCGTGTAACCAAACCGGGCGGCACGATCGGGCTGATCAACTGGACGCCCACCGGCTTCATCGGACAGATGTTCGCCACGATGAAACCGTTCGCTCCGCCGCCTCCGCCCGGCGCGCAGCCACCCCCACTGTGGGGCGACGAGGCGCACGTGCGGTCGCTGTTGGGCGATCGCGTCGCCGATCTGGAATTACGCCGCGAGAACGCGGTCATCGACCGTTTCGCCGACGGCGCCGAGTTCCGTGACTTCTTCAAGTCCTACTACGGACCGACGGTCGCGGTGTACAAGGCCAATGCGGAGGAACCCGACCGGATCGCGCAATTGGACGAGGCACTCGCCGAACTCGCCGCCCGGTACGACCGCGGTAACGGGCGGATGGAGTGGGAGTACCTGCTGGCTACCGCACGCCGGTCGGGCTGATCGGTCGGACCCGGAGCTATTCGTGCGCCGTTCGCTTCGGCACGCAGAAGCTCGGAAACCTGCCCCGCCATTCAGACGCCGGGGCGGGCCGGACGATGGCGCGTCGGATCGAACTGTTCGAAGTAGGACTCGCCCACGGCGAACATTCCACGTTGCGGGAGCCAGAACTCACTCAATGTGGCTTGTTCGGCGAGTGGTCCCGGAGGGCCGATATCGATTCCGTCGATCCGGGCAGTGCTGTTCTCGACAGTCCACAGCATCCGGGGATGGGCCAAGAACCATTGACCGTTCGGGGTAGTACCGCTGAGCTGGACCCGCCCGACCCCGAGCGCCGGACCCGCCACCCGCGACATGAGCGACAAAACGGCAGGACGTCGCCACAAAGCGGCAGGCATCATCCGGCCCATACTCGTCATCGCCTTCGTCGCCGCCGATCGGCCCAGTTGCAGATCCCACACGATCTTGTCGCCGACCCGCACCGTGAATGTGGACGGTCCCGTCCAGTCGACCGAAATGTCCTCGACCCGTGCGTCTTCGAGTGCTGATCCGAAATAGCGGGCACAGCTGGTCGCCGGGGAGACACTGCTGTAGATCACCCATTTGCCGTCGGGGTCGCGATGCCACACTGCGTCGTACCCGGCACCGACCGAGCTGGCAGGAAAATGCCGCAGCGTCAGGTAGTGGCCGCTGGCGAAGGGCAACCCCATCACCCCGTAGCCGGAAAATCGTTCCTCGTCCGTACCCGGGGGGAGAGCTTTGTCTATTGCGGCGATCGAGCGCGGGCTGTCGGTCATCGCAGCCTCCTCGAGGAGTGGGCTCGTGCCGATTATCTTACGTCCGCCGGAGAGTCTCGTGTCTGCCACAGCGGCCGGGCCGCTGGTCGTGGTCGCCGGTGGGAACCCAGTACCGTCGTGCCGGACCGAGCGGGGTGTCCACGATGCGCTCGAGGACGCCGCCGTGGCGCTCGATGGTTTTCGCGGAGGCGACGTTGTCGGCCGCGCAGACGATCAGCACCCGGTCCATGCCCAGCTTCTCCGCTTCGCCGAGCATCCGGCTCAGGGCCCAGGTGGCCAGTCCGCGTCGGCGCGCGGACGGTCGGATGCCGTAGCCGATGTGACCGGCCCACCGCACGAAGTCGTCGAACCCGTGCCGCAGAGCGATCCCGCCCAGCACCCGGTCGTCCTCCACGATCCATCGGTAGGTGCACCGCGCCCGGCCGGTCTCGGCCCACGCCTGACTCGATTCGCCGGCCAGCCGGGCCACCCAGGCCGCGAAACCGGTCGGCGAACGTACTTCGTCGTACGGCCGCAGTCCGAAGCCGTCCTCGTGCGGGCCGGGACCCCACTCGTCGTGTGCCTCGAGCCAGGCCGTATGCAGACGTGTCGTCGGCGCGATCAACGCGGGCATATCGCGACGATACCGAGCCGGCTGCTCCTGATCACGGCCTCAGATGCGCCGAACGAGCCGCTGGAAACGCCGCCCCCGGCACGCCTGTCGCGAGTGGTCGCCGGCCATCACGTTCGACCAGCACGTACATCGCCATCTCGGAGAACCCGTCGGGATCGGTCGCCTGCCTGCGAATCTGGGTCACCACCACATCGGGCGTGGGCGCCAGGGCGGCGACCACCTCTAATCGTGACGGCGGGGCCACCTCGGCCGCCATCAGGCGGTGATGCAGCGCGTTCAGCTCGGCCCAACCGGCCACGCCGGCCCCGAACGGGCTGCCCCACAGTACATCGGCCGCGAAGGCGGAGTCGTATCCGTCGGCGTCGCCCGCGGCGCCGGCTCGCTCTAACCCCGCGGCGAATTCGGTCGCCACCCGGCGGGCTCCGGCCGCGCGATCGGAGTCGCCCACTATCGGTCGAGGCAAGGCCACCTCCCCACCGGATCGATGCCCGAGTGCGCGGACTGACCGCCATGCGACCCTCTCCCTGCGTCGGGCGCAGGGCATTGCGGTGTCGCTCGCGATCAGCCGAGACCCGTCGGAGCCGAAGACGGCCCCGACTTGGCTCGTCACAACTATCGCGACGGCGCGTAGATGATGCTGATCTGTCGCAGCGATAGGTGGACAGAGATCGACCGGTGGTTCGGCGGCGCCTACTTCGGGGTCGGCCGTCGGTCCGGATTATGTTGGGCCGGTGAAGGTTTCCTCTCGGAGTCATGTGATCGGCGCCGCCTGCGCCGCGGTGTACGTCGCCGCGGTGACCGCGCTGCTGCTCACCGGGCACACCGCGGTCCGCACGAGCGCCGACAATCACGACACGCGCACCCTGTTGGCGGTCTGGCTGCCCGTGGTCGCCGGTCTGCTGCTCGCCCGGGCGATTCCGCCGCCTGCGGAGACCGAAGACCCGTTCGCCGCGGGCCCGCCCGCGCGCGTCACCCGGCAGGCCTGGCTGCTGGCCGCCCTGGCTGTCGTTTTCGCCGTCGTCGTGCATGTGACGCCGGGCGAGGGCTGGTTCGTGCTGTGGAAGCTGACGCTGCTGGTGCTTCCGCTGCTCGCACGCTGGGCGACCGTGCGCGAATGGGCGCGCGTGCCCACCCGCGGCCGCTGGTTGCGCCCACTGCCCGCGGTGTTCGCCTTCCTGGTGGTGACGGCCTTGCTTCAGCCCTGGACCGGCGGGCCGGTGCCCGATCCGGTCGTGCTTGTGGTCGTGTTCTTGGTGAACGCTGTGATCGAGGAGATCTTCTACCGGTTCTGGCTGCAGACGCGCTTGGAATCCCGGTACGGACGATGGCCCGCCATCGCCCTGGCCGCCCTGCTGTGGGCGAGCTGGCACACCGCGATCCAGGGCGGCCTGGGTCTGCCGCTCGACCTCGCCTCGGTGATCGTCAACCAGGGTGTGACCGGGCTGTTCCTGGGCTATCTGTGGTCGCGCCACCGGAATCCGTGGCTGGTGATCGGCGTGCACGGCTTGATGAACGCGCCGCTGACGATGTTCGCCGCGGCCCTGCCGGGCTGACCGTCAGCACCGATGAAATCGCTGAACAGCTGCTCGAGATACCCGAGAGGAATCATCGGTTCATCCAATGTGTCAAAGCTCGCTGCTCTGACTCGTACCTTCTCGGTGGGCGCAGAGGGGATCGAACCCCCGACCGCTGGTGTGTAAAACCAGTGCTCTACCGCTGAGCTATACGCCCGTGCCGTTACCGGCGGCTTATGAATCTAGCGCGGCGAGCGCTTTCTCCCAAGCCGCCTGGTCACGGGGTTCTCCGGGGCCGTTCATCTCGGCGAAGCGGATGTAGCCCTCGCGGTCGACGACGAAGGTGCCGCGATTGGGGTAGCCGGACTTCTCGTTGAACACGCCGTAGGCCTGGGCCACCGCGCCGTGCGGCCAGAAGTCCGACAGCAGCGGGAAGGTGTAGCCCTGCTCGGCGGCCCAGATCTTGTGCGTGGGCGGCGGGCCGACCGAGATCGCGAGGATCTCCGCGTTGTCGTTCTGGAACTTGGGCAGCTCGTCGCGGACCTTGCACAGCTCGCCCTGGCAGATGCCGGTGAAGGCGAGCGGGTAGAACACGATCAGGACGTTCTTCTTCCCCCGGTAGTCCGACAGCGAGACTTCCTGGTTGTTCTGGTCCTTCAACGTGAAATCCGGCGCGACAGTGCCAACCTCTAGCGGCATAGCGAATCCTCCATCGTGTCGGGTCTCCACCGGGCGGGCGTGCGGCACCGCCCTGGTGGAAACCATAGCGCGGTGGCTCAGCGCTGCTTCGAGGGCGCCTTGGGCTGCACGAGCCTGCTACCGGCCCACGAACCGAGGCTGATCGCCGAGGTCTGGGTCAGACCTGCGGTCGGCGCCGACTCGGCGATCTCGCTCGGCTCGACGTGGCCGGGTTGTCCGGTCTTGGGGGTGAGTACCCAGACGAAACCGTCGTCGGCGAGCGGGCCGATGGCGTCCATCAGGGCGTCGACCAGATCACCGTCCCCGTCTCGCCACCACAGCAGCACGACGTCGATCACTTCGTCGGAGTCCTCGTCGACGAGTTCACCGCCGATCGCTTCCTCGACATCGGCCCTCAGGTCGTCGTCGACGTCCTCGTCCCAGCCCAATTCCTGGACAACCAAGCCGTGTGAGATGCCAAGCTTCTGAGCGTAGTTCTGCGCGTCCGCCGCGGCGACCACGGTGGCGTCCTCCTCAACTCCCGACAGTAGGTAGTTGCAAGCGAACATGGTTATGGGCTTCAGCGCAAGCCGATCCGGCGAAATAGCTGCCGAATGTCGCGTTGCGATGGTGTGTCAAGGGCTTTCTCAGCGTTTCGGACACGAGTCGCGCACGGCGTTGCGCGCGTCGTTTACCCGCTTGCTGGCATCGTTGAGCGTCGCGACCGGGGCGGTGTAGGTCATCTTGCGCGTCTCGGCGGCCAGCGCGCGGGCGGCGTTCACGTATTCGGTGAACAAGCCCGCCAGGTCGCCGGGGAGCGCCTCCTTGGCGGAGCTCACGCCGCTCTCCACCTTGTTCGCGGCGTCATCGAGGGTCTGCGCCGCCGAGTCGCGCTTGGCGACGTAGTCCGGGGCGTTCGAGTCGTGCGCGTCGACGAATTCGTTGTACTTGCTTACGCCCGCTCCGGTGATGGTGGGGAACTGACCGCAATTGTCGGAGATCGCCTTGGTCTGGGCCGCGGCACGCCGGGAAGAGGTCGCGGCCGCCGACGAGGACGCCGCCTCGGTCTTGTACGCCGCCAGATCGCTCGCGTTCGGACCCGCCACGCCGTCCACCCGGTTGGCGCACCCCGCGACGACCAGTCCGACAGCGACGGCGCCGGTGGCGCACACCATTCCGAACCCGCGTGGGTTCAGCAGCTTCATCGTCCTCCCGCTCCTCAGGGCTGCCACGCTCAATGCTCACCTTGCCTGTCGAACGGTACTGGATTTCCGGCTGACATGATGATTTGGGACGCGCCATCGGCAAGGATGGATGGTGCGCCCGAACCTTTCGTAAACGGGCGGTCCGCCAACCAGCGAACCCGCCCGGGGATACCGACGCCATCAGCATGTCCACCCCTGTACGAGGAGCAGATTTGACCGACCTGATCCACTCTTCCGCACCGGCGAAATCCGCCGGTACCAGCTCCGCTCCCGCGCCCGCCGCGAGCCGCGACCCGAACGGGTCGCAGGCGCCGCAGCCGGCCGGACGGGTGCGGGTGATCCGCGAAGGGGTGGCGTCCTACCTACCGGACATCGACCCGGAGGAAACCAGCGAATGGCTCGAGTCATTCGATGAGATGCTCGACCGGGAGGGTCCCGGCCGTGCGCGTTACCTCATGCTCCGTCTGCTGGAGCGGGCCGGTGAACGTCGGGTCGCCATCCCGTCTTTGACCTCCACCGACTACGTCAACACCATCCCCACCGAGAACGAGCCGTGGTTCCCCGGCGACGAGGAGGTGGAGCGGCGCTTCCGCGCCTGGATCCGCTGGAACGCCGCGATCATGGTGCATCGCGCCCAGCGCCCCGGCATCGGCGTCGGCGGCCACATCTCGACCTACGCGTCCTCGGCGGCGCTCTACGAGGTCGGCTTCAACCACTTCTTCCGCGGCAAGGACCACCCGGGCGGCGGCGACTCGATCTTCATCCAGGGCCACGCCTCGCCGGGCATCTACGCCCGCGCGTTCCTGGAAGGCAGGCTGTCGACCGATCAGCTCGACGGCTTCCGCCAGGAGTACAGCAACGGCGGCCCCGGCCACGGGCTGCCCTCCTACCCGCATCCGCGGCTGCTGAACAACTTCTGGGAGTTCCCCACGGTGTCCATGGGCCTGGGCCCGATGAACGCCATCTACCAGGCGCGGTTCAATCACTACCTGCACGACCGGGGCATCAAGGACACCTCCGACCAGCACGTGTGGGCGTTCCTCGGCGACGGCGAGATGGACGAACCGGAGTCGCGCGGTCTCGCGCACGTCGCGGCGATGGAGGGCCTGGACAACCTGACCTTCGTCGTCAACTGCAACCTGCAGCGCCTGGACGGTCCGGTGCGCGGCAACGGCAAGATCATCCAGGAACTGGAGTCGTTCTTCCGCGGCGCGGGCTGGAACGTCATCAAGGTGATCTGGGGCCGGGAGTGGGACGCGCTGCTGGGCGCCGACCGCGACGGCGCGCTGGTGAACCTGATGAACAGCACCCCCGACGGTGACTACCAGACCTACAAGGCCAACGACGGCGCGTACGTCCGCGACCACTTCTTCGGCCGCGATCCGCGGACCAAAGCGCTGGTGCAGGATCTGTCCGATCAGGAGATCTGGAACCTCAAGCGCGGTGGTCACGACTACCGCAAGGTGTACGCCGCCTACGCGGCCGCGATGGCGCACAAGGGCCAGCCCACGGTGATCCTGGCCAAGACCATCAAGGGCTACACCCTCGGCAAGCACTTCGAGGGCCGCAACGCGACGCATCAGATGAAGAAGCTGACCCTGCAGGACCTCAAGGACTTCCGCGACCTGCAGCGCATCCCGATCAGCGACGCCGAGCTGGAGAAGGATCCGTACCTGCCGCCGTACTACCACCCCGGCATGGAGGCTCGCGAGGTCCAGTACATGCTCGACCGGCGCAAGGCGCTCGGCGGGTTCCTGCCCGAGCGGCGCGCCGCGGCCAAGCCGTTGAAGCTGCCCGGCGACGAGGCCTACCGCTCGGTGCGCAAGGGATCGGGCAAGCAGAACGTCGCCACCACGATGGCCCTGGTGCGGCTGATGAAGGAGCTGCTGCGGGACAAGGAGATCGGCAAGCGGATCGTCCCGATCATCCCCGACGAGGCCAGGACCTTCGGTATGGACTCGTGGTTCCCTTCGTTGAAGATCTACAACCGCAATGGACAGTTGTACACATCCGTCGACGCGGAATTGATGCTTGCCTACAAAGAGAGCGCGGTCGGGCAGATCCTGCACGAGGGCATCAACGAGGCGGGGTCGACGGCCTCGTTCACCGCGGCGGGCACCTCCTACGCCACGCACGGCGAGCCGATGATCCCGCTGTACATCTTCTACTCGATGTTCGGCTTCCAGCGCACCGGCGACGGATTGTGGGCGGCCGCCGACCAGCTGGCCCGCGGCTTCGTGCTCGGGGCGACCGCAGGCCGCACCACGCTGACCGGTGAGGGTCTCCAGCACAACGACGGGCATTCACTGGTGCTCGCCTCGACCAACCCGGCCGTGGTGACCTACGACCCGGCATTCGCTTTCGAGATCGCCCACATCGTGCGCGACGGCTTGCGGCGGATGTACGGCGGCGGGTCCGCGCCGCGGGGCTTCGCGCCGCTGCCCGGCACCCATCCGCACGGCAGCGCGGGCGAGTTCGGCGGCGAAGACGTCTTCTACTACATCACCCTCTACAACGAGCCGTACCCGCAGCCGGCCGAGCCGGAGGACCTCGACGTCGCCGGTCTGCTCAAGGGCATCTACCTGTACAAGCGCGGGGGCGAGGGCGCGGTGCGCGCCCAGATCCTGGTCTCCGGCGTCACCGTGCCGGACGGCTTGCGCGCGCAGGCGCTGCTGGCGCAGGAGTGGGGCGTGCAGGCGGACGTGTGGTCGGTGACCTCGTGGGGTGAGCTCCGCAAGGAGGCGCTGGACAAGGAGATCGCCGCCCTGCGCGATCCGGGCGCCGATCCGGGCCTTCCGTACGTCACCGAGGCGCTGTCGCGGGCCGAGGGTCCGTACGTGGCCGCGACCGACTGGATGCGCGCGGTACCGGATCAGGTGCGCAAGTGGGTACCCGGCGATTTCACCACGCTCGGCACGGACGGTTTCGGCTTCTCCGATACCCGCCCGGCCGCGCGACGGGTATTCAACGTCGACGCGCAGTCCATCGTGGTCGCCGCGCTGGCCGGTCTCGGCCGGACGGGCAAGCTCGACCCCGCGAAGGCCGTGGAAGCGGCGGCGAAGTACCGGATCGCCGACGTGGACGCCGCGCCGAAGGCAGCGGTGAGTTCGGACGAAGACCTCGCATAGCGGAATATTGGATGGTGGACCGTAAACCGCCGCGGCCGCGACGGATCTCCGAGGGCTCTTCCGAGCACGAGGTGTATCTGCCGACGGGCGCGCTCTCCCCGAACCGGCAGACTCGCGACCCCCTCCCGGACACGCTGCTCAAACGCGTGAAGCAGTTCTCCGGCCGCCTCTCCACCGAGGCGGTGGGGTCGATGCAGGATCGGTTGCCGTTCTTCGCCGATCTGGACGCCGCGCAGCGGGCCGGCGTGCAGATGCTGGTGCAGACCGCGGTGGTGAACTTCCTGGAATGGCTGCAGGACCCGGACAGCGACATCCGGTTCAGCCTGGACGCCTTCCAGGTGATCCCGCAGGATCTCGCGCGGCGGTTGACGCTGCGCCAGACCGTGGACATGGTCCGGGTGGCCATGGAGTTCTTCGAGCAGTGGCTGCCCGCGCTCGCGCGCAACGACCGGCAGCTGGTAGCTCTGACCGAGGCGGTGTTGCGATACGGGCGCGAGCTCGGATTCGCCGCCGCCTCGGTGTACGCCAGCGCCGCCGAGTCGCGTGGCGCCTGGGACACTCGGCTGGAAGCGCTCGTCGTCGACGCCGTGGTGCGCGGCGACACCGGGCCGGACATGCTCTCCCGGGCCGCGACGCTGAACTGGGACGCCACCGCGCCGGCGACGGTGCTGGTGGGCACCCCGCCCGGCGAGCAGGGCGTGTCGTCGGTGGGCGCGGTGCATTCCATCGCGGCGCGGCACGGGCGGGCCGCTCTCGCGGTCGTCCAGGGCACCAGGCTGGTGATGGTGGTCTCGGGGCATCTGGGGGAGACCGCTCAGATCTCCCCGTTCCTGGCCGACCTGCTCGCCGAGGTGTTCTCCGACGGACCGGTGGTGATCGGGCCGACCACCCGCACGCTGGGCGCGGCCCACGCGAGTGCGGTGGAGGCGCTGGCCGGAATGGAAGCCGTGGTGGGCTGGCGCGGGGCGCCGAGACCGGTGCACGCGGCGGAATTGCTCCCGGAACGCGCATTGTTGGGCGATCGAGCTGCGATCGACGCGCTGAACGAGTACCTTGTCCTACCGTTGGCCGCAGCGGGGTCGTCGCTGGCGGACACGCTCGATGCCTACCTGGATTGCGGCGGTGCGGTCGAGACGTGTGCGCGTCAGCTGTACGTCCATCCAAATACGGTTCGGTATCGGCTCAAGCGAATCGCCGAGATCACCGGCCGGGATCCGATGAATCCGCGCGACGCGTACGTGCTCCGGATCGCCGCCACAGTGGGTCGTTTGACACGAACCCGTAACGAATCGTCAACTTCCGCCCCAGAGGTCACTTCGGTGGCCTTCGGCACCGAGGGCCTGTAACGCATTCGTGGAATCGGTCGATTCGGACAGCCCACGTGGTCTTTTGTGGAACCCCCACAAAAGCGCTTCCGAAGCTTCATTCACGTCGACATCTCGTGCGGCCCGCCTCACAGTGTTTTCTTAGAGGCGTGATCGCGTTGTTCGCCCCTGGACAGGGCTCTCAGACACCCGGCATGCTCGCGCCTTGGCTCGACCTTCCCGGCGCGAACGAGCGCCTGACGCTGTGGTCCAAGGCTTCCGGCCTGGACCTGGTCCGTCTCGGCACCACCGCGACGGCCGAGGAGATCACCGACACCGCTGTCACCCAGCCCTTGGTGGTCGCCGCGGCGCTGCTCGCGTTCGCGGAGATCTCGCCCGACGAGCTTCCCGCCGCTACCATCGTGGCCGGGCACTCGGTCGGTGAACTCGCCGCCGCCGCGGTCGCCGGAGTCATCTCCGCCGACGACGCGGTCCGGCTGGCCGCCATCCGCGGAGCGGAGATGGCCAAGGCGTGTGCACTGGAGCCGACCGGAATGTCCGCGGTGCTCGGCGGCGACGAGGCTGCCGTGCTCGAACGGCTCACCGAGCTCGACCTCGTGCCGGCCAACCGCAATGCGGTGGGCCAGATCGTGGCCGCGGGTCGGTTGGACGCTCTCGCCGAGCTCGCCGCGAACCCCCCGGAGAAGGCCAGGGTTCGGGCGCTGCCCGTCGCGGGCGCCTTCCACACGGCGTTCATGGCCCCGGCGCAGGATGCTGTGACCGAAGCCATAACGAAGATCACGCCGAACGAGCCGACCAGGACCTTGCTCTCGAATTTCGACGGCAAGCCGGTCGCGTCCGGACAGGACGCGATCGATAAGCTCGCCGCGCAGGTCACCCGGCCCGTGCGCTGGGACCTGTGCACCGAGACCGTCCGGCAAGCCGGCGTCTCGGCAGTGGCGGAACTGCCGCCGGCGGGCACCCTCGTCGGCATCGCCAAGCGGGAGTTGAAGGGCACGCCCACGCTGGCCCTGAAGACCCCGCAAGACCTCCCCGCGTTGGCTGAGCTGACCGTATCCGGCTAGCTTTCCTCCGCGACCATGCATTCGGATGCGAGGTCGTGACCGAGAGGCGGTAACTATTACCGCGCTCGATCCGAAAAAAACCAGTAGAGCCCTACAAAGTATCAAGAAGGGAGCCACGAAGTGGCCGCTCTGACCCAGGAACAAATCGTCGAGGAACTCGGCAAGATCATCGAAGAGGTGACCGGCATCGAGCCCTCCGAGGTGACGATCGAGAAGTCCTTCGTCGATGACCTGGACATCGACTCGCTGTCCATGGTCGAGATCGCGGTTCAGACCGAGGACAAGTACGGCGTCAAGATCCCCGACGAGGATCTGGCCAGCCTGAAGACGGTCGGCGACGCCGTCAACTACATCCAGAAGCTCGAAGCCGAGAACGCTGAGGCGGCGGCCGAGCTCAAGGCCAAGTTCGACAACGCCGAGTAGGGCCGAAACTGTGACCACTCCTTCCACCTTGAACGGGAACTTCCCCAACGTCGTCGTAACCAGCCTTGCGGCGACCACGTCGATCGCGGGTGACGTCGATGCGACGTGGAAGGGACTCCTCAACGGCGAGAGCGGCATCGACGTTCTCGAGGATTCCTTCGTCGAGGAATACGACCTTCCGGTCCGCATCGGCGGTCACCTGAAGGTCCGGCCCGACACCCTGCTGTCTCGTGTCGAATGCAGGCGCATGGCCTACGTCGAGCAGCTCGCGACCGTGCTCGGTCGCGAGGTCTGGCGGAACGCGGGCAGCCCGGAAGTCGACCCGGAGCGGCTGGGTGTGGCCATCGGCACCGGATTGGGCGGCGGCGACGCCCTCATCGATTCGGTGGACAAGCTGAAGAACGGCGGCTATCGCAAGATTTCGCCGTTGGCTGTGCAGATGGTCATGCCGAACGGCCCGTCGGCCGTTGTCGGCCTCGAACTGAAGGCCAGGGCAGGAGTGGTCACTCCGGTCTCGGCGTGCTCGTCCGGCTCCGAGGCCATCGCCAATGCCTGGCGCATGATCGTCATGGGTGACGCCGACATCGTCGTCACCGGTGGCGTCGAAGGCTTCATCGACGCGGTGCCGATCGCGGCGTTCACCATGATGCGCGCCATGAGCACTCGCAACGACGATCCGAAGGGCGCGTCGCGTCCCTTCGACTCCGATCGCGACGGCTTCGTCTTCGGCGAGGCGGGCGCTCTGATGGTCATCGAGACCGAGGAGCACGCGAAGGCTCGTGGCGCGACCATCCACGCGCGCCTGCTCGGCGCCGGCATCACCTCCGACGGCTTCCACCTCGTCGCCCCCGATCCCACGGGTGACGGCGCGGCGCGGGCGATGACCAGGGCGATGCAGTCCGCGGGCCTGACCAAGAAGGACATCACGCACATCAACGCGCACGCGACCGCGACGCCGATCGGCGACACCGCCGAGGCGAACGCGATCAACAAAGCCGTGGGCACCCACGCCTCGGTGTACGCGCCCAAGTCGGCACTCGGCCACTCGATCGGCGCCGTCGGCGCCCTGGAGTCCGTGCTGACCGTGCTCAGCATCCGTGACGGCATCGTGCCGCCGACGCTGAACCTGGAGAACCAGGACCCGGAGATCGACCTCGACGTGGTGAAGGGCGAAGCCCGCCGCCAGGAGATCGAGTACGCGATCAACAACTCCTTCGGATTCGGTGGGCACAACGTGGCGCTCGCCTTCGGTCGGGCGTAGCCGCGCGATCGACTGCACAACGATCCCGGCGGGGCCGGCCATCTGTAGTGGCTCGGCCCCGCCGTGTTTCGACATACGCAGCCGCGGCAGCGGCACATTGAGGTGAGGAGACCTCGCGATGACAATCATCGCTCCCGCGTTGCACCAGGAGACGGCGACCGACCCCCGCGATCCGCTCGGTCGGCTCCAGCGCTTCTTCGATCCGGGCACCCTGCTTCCGCTCCACCCGCGGGACAAGTCCGGCGTGCTCGCGGCCATCGGCGAGGTGGACGGCGTTCGCACCGTGGCCTACTGCTCGGACGCGACCGTCATGGGCGGCGCGATGGGCGTGGAGGGCTGCAAGCACATCGTCGACGCCATCGACACCGCCATCGATTCCGGTGTCCCCGTGGTCGGCCTGTGGCACTCCGGCGGCGCTCGCCTGGCCGAGGGCGTCGAGGCGCTGCACGCGGTCGGCCAGGTCTTCGAAGCCATGGTCCGCGCGTCCGGCCTGGTTCCGCAGATCTCCGTGGTGCTCGGCTTCGCCGCCGGTGGCGCCGCCTACGGTCCGGCGCTGACCGACATCGTCATCATGGCTCCGGAAGGCCGCGTCTTCGTGACCGGTCCGGACGTGGTGCGCAGCGTGACCGGCGAGCAGGTGGACATGGCCACCTTGGGCGGCCCCGAGACGCACGGCAAGAAGTCCGGCGTCACCCACATCGTCGCCGACGACGAAGCCGACGCGCTGCACCGCGCGCGCAGGCTGGTGTCGATGTTCGCCGAGCAGGGCGAGTTCGACCTGGTCGCGGCCGAGCACGGCGACGTGGACCTGAAGGCGCTGCTGCCGGAATCGGCCAAGCGCGCCTATGACGTGAAACCGATCATCCACGAGCTGCTCGACAACGTCGACGGTGAGTCGTCGTTCGAAGAGTTGCAGGGGCTGTACGCCCGCAGCATCGTCACCGGTCTCGGCCGTCTCGGCGGCCGCACCGTCGGCGTGCTGGCGAACAACCCGATCCGCCTCGGCGGCTGCTTGAACTCCGAGAGCGCGGAGAAGGCCGCGCGTTTCGTGCGGCTGTGCGACGCGTTCGGCATTCCGCTGATCGTGGTCACCGACGTGCCGGGTTACCTGCCCGGCGTCGGCCAGGAATGGGAAGGCGTCGTGCGGCGGGGCGCGAAACTGCTGCACGCGTTCGCCGAGGCGCGCGTTCCGCGGGTCACGCTGGTCACTCGCAAGATCTACGGTGGCGCCTACATCGCGATGAACGCCCGCTCGCTCGGTGCGACGGCGGTCTACGCGTGGCCCGGTTCCGAGGTGGCCGTCATGGGCGCCAAGGCCGCGGTCGGCATCCTGCACAAGAAGGCCCTCGCGGCCGCGCCGGAGGAGGAGCGCGAGGCGCTGCACGAGCGCCTCACCGCCGAACACGAGCGCATCGCGGGCGGTGTGGAGCGTGCCATCGCGATCGGCGTCGTCGACCAGGTCATCGACCCGGCGAAGACCCGCAGCACCATCGCCGCGGCGCTCGCCGCGGCTCCGGCTCGCGCCAGCCACCACAAGAACATTCCGCTCTGATCCACGCATCGAAGCGGGCCCCGGCACTGCCGGGGCCCGCTTCGCGTTGTCGGACTCCGCGCGATGACGCGTGCCGGCGGCGCGCGCCGACTCGGTGGATCAGTGTGATGTACTCGTCCGGGCGGGCGGCGGTCGTGAGGTTTCACGGGGCGGGGGCGGCTCGGTGGTCGGTAGCATCGGAAGGTGCGCTACGAAGAACTGGCCGATGTGCCGTGCTCGATCACGCGCCCACTCGTGATCTTCGGTGACCGCTGGACGTTGCTGATCCTCAAGTCGTGCTTCTCCGGCATCCGGCGGTTCAACGCTTTCCAGAGCGCACTGGGCATCTCGCGCAGCAGGTTGCAGGATCGATTGGACCGGCTGATCGACAACGGCATCCTCGTCAAACAGAAGGCTGCCGTGGGTGCGCACGAGGAGTACCGCCTCACCCCGAAGGGCCACGACATCTATCCGATCCTGCTGGCCATCCGCGATTGGGGCGACACCCACATGGCGCCCGAAGGGCCGCCGGTGCGCTACGGCCACCGCGATTGCGCGGGCGAGGCGCATGTCCGGCTCGAATGCGACTCGTGCGGAACCGAACTCACCGCGCGCGAGGTCATCCCGGAGCCGGGGCCGGGCTTGCTGGCCGGCTCCGAGTCGACCGTGGAGAGCGCGGCCGCCCGGCGGTATCAGTCGGCGAACCAGGTGGCCACATCGTCGGCATCGGCTCGGGCGGTGCGGAATCCGTTGACCGGGTGATCGACGTCCGGGTATCCGAATGAGATCCCGGCGACGACCTTGCGATGCTCGGGGATGCCGAAGTACTCCCGGATGAAAGGGGAGTAGGAGGCCAGTGCGGCCTGCGGGGCCGCGCCGAGACCGAGGCTCTGCGCGCCCAACAGGAAACTGCCGATGTAGAGTCCGCAGTCCACCGCCCCGTAGATGCCCAGATCCGCTTCGCTGGTCACGATCGCCACATGCGGCGCGTCGAAGAGTTCGAAATTCCGCACGGCCTGCCGCATGGTCTTCTCGTGGTCGCCTTTGACGATGCCGACGCTGTCGTACAGTTGCTTTCCGCACTCGCGCCTGCGCTCCCGGTACACGCCGGTGTAGTGCGCGGGGAATTCGAAATCCGGTGCGGGGACCGCGGTCGCGATGTGTTCGATGAGGTTGTTGCGGAAGCGATCTGTTCCGGTGCCCTCCGTCACCACGACCTGCCAAGGCTGGGTGTTGCACCACGACGGCGTCCGCTGAGCCAGCCGCAGCAACGCGCGGATGGTGTCGCGCTCGACCGGCTGGGGGCGGAATTGCCTGCAGGTCCACCGCTCGTCGAGCACCCGCGTCAGCGCCGCGAAGTCGTCGGTCGTCACGGTCATCCCCCGCCTCCTTTGGAGTCTTATTTCGAGACCGAACGCTAGCATCGAAGCACTCGGCGCGAAAGCCGGGCAGCGGGTGGTGCCGGGCGAGTCGATCGCGACGCGCGCGATCGCGCGTTCGGGTTGCCGCGTTGCGGCGATCGGCGCGGCCGCAGCAGGCAGAATCCCGATATGGCGTCCGAAGCCCTCGCCGCGCGGGACCGCAAGCGGCACGGCAGGCATTACACACCGCCCGTGCTGGCCCGGTTCCTGGCGCAACGGCTGCTGCGCCATGTCGAGCCCTCGGACACCGGCGTTCTGCGCGTGCTCGATCCGGCCTGCGGTGACGGCGAATTGCTGTTCGCCGTGCATCGCGAGGCCGCCACCCGGTTTCCCGGTGTCCGCTTGGTGCTGACCGGCTACGACCTGGACGCCCGCGCGCTGGCGGTCGCGCGCAAGCGCGCCCGTGCGGCGGGGATCGCCGCGCACTGGCGCAGAGCCGATTTCCTCGCCGTCGAGGCGCGGCTGCCGGACGGCTCGTTCGACGCCGTGATCACCAACCCGCCCTATGTGCGCACCCAGCAGCTGGGCGGATCGACCGCGCGGCTGCTGAGCAAGCGGTTCGGTCTGCGCGGGCGGATCGACCTGACCCACCCGTTCGTCGCGACGCTGCCCCGCCTGCTGACCGCGGGAGGTGTGCTCGGCTTGTTGTGCGCCAACCGATTCCTGACCACGAAGGCCGGTGCGAACATCCGGCGGTTGCTGCTGACCGACCTGTCTCCCGTCGAGCTGTACGACCTGGGCGACACCAAGCTGTTCACCGCCGCCGTCCTCCCCGCGATCACCATCGCGCGCCGCTGCGCGCAGGACGACGGCTGCCGATACGTCTCCGCCTACGAGGTCGGCGACGCGGAACCCGGTGCCGCAACGTTGTTCGAGGCGCTGGTCGGCCAGGACGGCTCGATCGTCGCGTACAACGGCCGGACGTTCGTGGTCGAGGTCGGCACGCTCGTGACGGAATGCGGGCCCGTCGCCGCCTCGGGCGGTAGGGACCGCGGCGACAGTGCGATCGGAACGGCGACGCGCGACGGGCCGCCGGAACTCACCGCCGAGCGCGCGGCTCGTCGCGGCGGGACGCGCGAGCCGGAGGCCGCGTGGCGGATGTCGCACGCCGCGATCGACGCGTGGCTGGCGCGGATAGCGACGGCGACCTGGCGCAGTTTCGGCGACCTCGCGCGCATCCGGGTCGGCATCAAGACGACCGCCGACCGGGTGTTCATCTCCGACCGCTGGGCCCACGCCGACCCGTGCCCGGAGCCCGAACTGCTGCTCGACCTGATCACGCACCACGACCTCGCGCCGTGGCGGGCTACCCGTGCCCGCGACGTGCGCGTGCTCTATCCCTATGACCTGGCCAGTTCGCGGCGCACGCCGATCGATCTGGACGATTACCCCGGCGCCGCCGCGTATCTGCGATCACATCACGAGACGCTGGCCGGGCGCCGCTATGTCGCCGAGAGCGGTCGCGCCTGGTACGAGATCTGGGTTCCGCAGCGTCCGCATCTGTGGCGTGAGCCGAAACTGGTCTTCCCCGATATCAGCGACCGTCCGCGCTTCGCGCTGGACAGTTCGGGTGCGGTGGTCAACGGCGACTGCTATTGGATCTCGCTGCCCGATCTGGCCGGTGCGCCCGCGGAGGCGACGCGCCTGGCATATCTGCTGATGGGTGTGGCCAATTCGGCGCTGGGGTTGCGGTTCTACGACGTGGTCTGCGGCAACCGGTTGTACTCGGGCCGACGGCGCTGGATCACCCAGTACGTGTCGCGGCTGCCGGTGCCGGACCCGGCGGCCGCCCGGTCGGGGGACGTGATCGAGCTGGTGCGGGAGTTCGCCGAGGGCCGGACGCCGGATGCGGCGGCGCGCGCCGAACTGGACGAGCGAGTGGCGGCCGCGTTCGGCATCGGATTACGCGCTGACCCGGACGCCGACCATCGGCAGCAGGGTGCGGCGGGCGAACTCCCGCGCGGCGTCCCGATCGCTGACCGGGATCAGGCCGTCGGGCGTCAGGGCCAGCGACAGCGCCAGCCGGGCCATGATCTCGGCGACCAGATCGGCGTCGAAGTCATGCGTGCCACCGGCATTCCGTAACTCACGCAGTTTCTCGGCCAGATAGTCGCGGCCGACGGCGAGGATCGGCCCCGCCTCGGTGGTCAGCCGGGGCAGGATCAGGTCGGGCTCGGTGCGCAGGAGCCTGCGCAGCAGTTCGTTGCCCGCGATGGCGCCGATGAACGCCACGAAGATCTCGACCAGCTGATCGTCGTTGCCGGAGACGGTGTGCACCTGCTTCTCGATCGAGGCGACGAAGCGCTGCGCCTCCCGGACGCTGACCGCCTCGACCAGATCGTTCTTCGATTCGTAGCGCCGGTACAGCGTGGCCGGGCTGATGCCGGCGCGGCGGGCGATCTCGCCCATGCTGGTCCGCTTGATGCCGAAATCCAGGAAGGCCGAGAGCGCGCTTTCCAGGAGCTTTTCGCCGTCGGCGACCGGCTTCTCGAGGATGCGCTGCAGCATGGGCGAGATGGTTGGCATCGGATCTCCAGTGGGTTCGGCGCGGTGGCCGGGCCGTGGCCGGTGGGCGCGGCCTCGCGACGGGTGCGGACGGGAACGTCCATTATTTCATTGGGTGGGCGCAGCGTGACCTGGCATCGCCCGACCTCGCGATCCCGTCGAGCAGGTCGCGCGTCCAGATCCGACTGGCTAGCCTGTGGATGACGTCCGGCCGCTCCCTCGGCCGGTGCGGAAAGGGGTTGAGCGGTGGGGTATTTCGCGGATCGCGTAGTGGCGGTCACCGGCGCGGGCGCGGGTATCGGCCGGGAATTGGCGGTGGCCTTGGCCGGTGCGGGGGCGTGGTTGGCGCTGTCGGACAAATCGGCGGAGGCCGTCGCCGAAACCGCGCGGTTGTGCGCCGCCGCGGGCCGGGAGCCGGACGTGAGCACGGTGGACGTCACCGACCGCGCGGCCGTGTTCGCGTACGCGGAGCGCACCGTCGCGCGGTACGGGCGGGTCGAGGCGCTGTTCAACAACGCGGGCATCCTGCACGTCGGCGGCGTGCTGGAATCGCCGTTCAGCGATTTCGAAGAGGTCATGGCCGTCGACTTCTGGGGCGTGGTCAACGCAACCAAGGCGTTCCTGCCGCATCTGCTGGCCGCCGATCGCGCGCACGTGGTGAACATGTCCTCGGCCTTCGGGCTGGTGGCGGTGGCGCGGCACGCGCCGTACAACGCGGCGAAGTTCGCCGTGCGGGGCTTCACCGATTCACTGCGCCAGGACATGCGGGCGGCGGGCGGCTCGGTGCGGGTCACCGGGGTCTATCCCGGCGGTGTGCTCACCGGGATCGCCCGGTCGGCCAGCCTCGCGCCGGGCGTCGACGGGGGGCAGGTGGTGCGCCGATTCGAAGGGCACGTGGCGCGGACCAGCCCGGCCGCCGCGGCGCGGACCATTCTGCGCGGAGCCGCGCGCGGCGAGGCGAAGGTTCTGGTCGGACTGGACGCCGTCGTTGTGGACCTGGTCACACGGATCGCCGGCTCCTGCCACGAGAAGGTGCTGGACGTAGTATTCCGTTCCTGAGACCGCACGCAGTGTTCCGCGGTCAGGGACGGAAATATCGAAATGACAACTGGTAGAACGTATCTCACGTTATGGGGGTTGGTCGACGCTCCGCGCGGCACCGGTGACGGCGCGCGGGGGCGTTCGCGGTGACGAAATGGATCCTGCTCGAGTGTTTCTCGGGTGCTCCGGGGCTGGTGATCGCGGTGGGGTCGGCGCCGAAATCGTTCGTACCGCTGACCAACATCGTGCGCAATCCGGCGTCGCTGGCCGATGCCGAGACCGCGATGCGGCAGGCGTGCGCCACCGGCATGCCCGTCGCGTGGGCCTCCGGCGACGGGCGGCGCACGGTACGGGCCGAGCCGCTGCTGATCGCGCCGCGCAAGACGCATGCCGTGCGACTGTGGGTGGGTCCGCGGCAGGAGGTGGTCGCGGCGGCCGATCCGATGGGCGCCTGGCACTTCGATCTGACGACCAATCGTTCGGTGCGCAGCATCGACCTGCTGGACCTGTACGGCGTCGCGCCGCAGGACCGGGCCGCCGAGCTGGCCATCGCAGGCGCGTTCACCCGGCTGGTCACCAACCGCGACGAGAGCGAGGCGCTGGCCAAGATCGTCAACTCCGCGCCGGGCACCGAGCATCAGGCGGTCTGGACCATCCGGCGCGACGACGGCGCTCTGCGGGCCGGGCATTTCGCCTGCCGGATCGTGACCGAGCTCGATGACGCGGGCGAACGTCACGTGCTGCTGCGCGGCGTGACGCAGGACATCGGCGCGGCCACCGCCGTCTCCGCGGCCCCGCCACCGACGATTCTGGAGTACGCGGTGCTGGAAGCCGCTACCGAACCCGGTGAGTACCGCGCGATCGTCAACCTGCGCTCGTTGCGGCTGATCCGGTGGATCGGGCCGCCGATGCCGGAGATCGCCTGGGAGGACCTGCCCGGGCAGCCGCGGCCGCAGATCCATCCGGACGACCTGGCGACCGCGAAGACCATGTCACGGGAGCTGGCGCGGCATCGCACGGAAGGGGCGGTGCGCCTGCGGCGACTGGACGGTGGTTGGCAACCGGTACGGATACGGGCCGCGTTGATGGCGCTGGATCAGCACACCACGGCCGGACTCGCCACGGTCACCGCGACGTAACCGACCGCGGTGACCGTGGCGTCGAAGTCATTGGCGCGGCAGATCCAGCTCGGCCATTTCCTTCTCGATCGCATTCGCGGCGAAATCCACACCGCGGGAACGCAACTCATGAACCCGGCGTTGGAGTGCCTCCACTCCGCCGGGCTGGGCCGCGATGTCGGCGACGCTGATCCGGCCCTTGGGCCCGTGCACACCCGACTGCACGTACGACACCGTGATACCTCCTGCCTGCACGCTCACCCACCCACCGACCCGGGTGGGTTCCCCACTGCGCTACAAGTCGCACGACAACCGTGTCGACAGGAGAGCCCGGGTCGCCGGGCACGCTGGCTGAATGCTATCAGCGAACCGTACTGGACCCTCGAGCGATGTGTCTTGTTTCACACCTCATTCGCCGTGCGATGTTGAGCTGTATTTGCTAGGTAGACAGACGCATTCAGGCGAATGCGATCTTGCTCCTCGGCGCGCAGCTCCCGGCGCACCTTGCCGGGCACGCCCGCCACGAGTGAGCCGGGCGGAATCTGCGCGCCTTCCGGGATCAGCGCGTTGGCCGCGATCAGGCTGCCCGGCCCGACGACGGCCCCGTTGAGGATGGTGGCGCCCATGCCGACCAGCACGTCGTCGCCGATCGCGCACCCGTGCAGGATCGCGTTGTGCCCCACCGAGACCCCCGTGCCGACGGTGAGCGGGAAACCCGGATCGGCGTGCAGCACGCAGCCGTCCTGGATATTGCTGCGCGCGCCGACCTCGATCGTCTCCAGGTCGCCGCGCAGCACCGCGCTGTACCAGACGCTGACCTCGGCGCCGAGCCGCACCCGGCCGATCACGGTGGCGTTCGGCGCGATCCACGCGCTGTCCTCGATCTCCGGCGCATGTTCGCCCAGCTGAATCCGCATGGTCACGAACTTAGCCGCCCCCGCTGCAGGGGCCGCCCACGGCCCGCGCCGGGCGGGCCTCCGGTCAGTTCTGCCCTTGGAAGCTGGCGCGGTGTGCGGCGGGGCTGGTGCCGAGGATGCGGTGGAAGTGGTGGCGCAGGCTGATCGCCGTGCCGAAGCCGGTGTCGACCGCGATGCGTTCCACCGTGTCGGTGGTGGATTCCAGCAGCAGCCGCGCCCGGTCGGTGCGCTGGAGCAGCAGCCACTGCTGGGGGCTGGTGCCGGTGCGATCGCGGAACCGGCGGGTGAAGGTGCGCCGCGACATCAGCGCGACGCGGGCCCAGCCGTCCAGGTCGACCGGATCGCCGAGATGCGTCCGTGCCCAGACCATCGCCCGCTCGATCGGATCGTCGTCGGCGGCCTCGGGCACCGCGACGGGAATGTACTGCGCTTGTGAGCCGCTGCGGTGCGGGGCGGTGACCAACGCCCTGGCCAATTCGGTGGCCGCTTTGCTGCCGAGATCCCGGCGGACCAAGTGCAGGCAGCAGTCCAGCGCCGCGGCCACGCCCGCCGAGGTCACGACGTCGCCCAGATCCGACCACAGCGTGTCGGCGCGGACCCGGACCGCGGGGAACGCGCGGGCCAGCTCGGCGGCGGAGGCCCAGTGCGTGGTGACTTCCCGGCCGTCGGCCAGCCCGCTCGCGGCCACCGCCCACGACCCGAGGCACAGGCCGACGATCCGGGCGCCGCCAGCGTGGGCGGTTCGCAGGGCGCCGCGCAGGTCGGCGGGCAACGGTTCGCCGGAACGCCAGCTCGGAATCACGACGGTGTCGGCACGGGTCAGCGTCTCCAGGCCGTGCTGGACGTGGATGTCGAAACCCGCTGGCGTGCTCAGGCTTCCTGGCTGTCGGGCGCACACGTCCACGCGATAGGGCGAGGGCCCTTCGACACCGACCCGGCCGAAGACGAGGCTGGGCACGGACAGATGAAACGGGCTGATCCCGTCGAACGCCAACACGGCCACGGTGTGCATGGCCCGATCTTAACGGTGAGCGGCTCGCGGGCCACTGTTGTCACCGCTACCGGCGGGACAAGATCAACGACATGAGCGACACGATCGAACGCACCGGCCTGGAAATCCTGCACATCGGCGGACCGACCCTGCGGTTCCGCTACGCGGGCCGCACCTGGCTGACCGACCCCACCTTCGACGAGCCTGGCGACTACCCGGGGCCCGTCACGCTGCACAAGCTCACCGGACCCGCGGTGTCGGCCGACGAGGTGGGGCCGGTGGACGTGGTGCTGCTCTCGCACGACGAACACGCCGACAACTTGGACGACTCCGGCCGGAAGCTGCTGACCACCGTGCCGACCGTGTTCTCCACGCCCGGCGCCGCCACTCGTATCGACGGTGTGCGCGGACTGGAGAACTGGGAAACCGTGACGGTGCACGGAGTGCGGGTGACCGGTGTGCCCGCCCTGCACGGACCGGAGGGATGCGAGCCGTTCAGCGGGATCGTCACCGGGTTCGTGCTGCGCGCCGACGGGGAGCCGACGGTGTACGTCTCGGGTGACAACGCCTCGGTGGACGTGGTGCGGAACATCGCCGAACGGATCGGTCGCATCGACATCGCCGTGCTCAACGTCGGCGGCGCGAACATCGGACGTTTCGGCGACACCGACGTCACCCTGAACGCGCGCACCGCGCTGCGGGCGGCCGAAGTCCTCGGCGACGCGGTGATCGTGCCGGTCCATTCCGATGGCTGGGCGCACTTCAGCGAGACGCTCGATTACCTCGGGCACGTCTTCCGTTTCGGCGGCCGCGCCGAGCAGTTGCGGATACCGCCGTTGGGTCGGCCGGCCACCCTGTGAGACGGGCCTGCGCGCTCAGCTGGGCAACGTGCCGAGAAACTCGCCCGCGGCGCGCGGCGCGGGTGGTCGCGGTGCGCGCTCGGCGCGTCGGTCGTGGCGCGGGCCCCGTCCCGGGGCGACGATGACGGTATGAGGATCGGAGTACCACAGGAGGTCAAGGAGCAGGAGTTCCGGGTGGCCCTGACGCCGGCGGGCGCCGGGGAACTGGCCGGGCAGGGACACGACGTGCTGGTGCAGGCGGGCGCGGGCGTCGGATCGGGCTTCCCCGACGCCGACTACGCCGCGGCGGGTGCCCGCCTGGTCCCGGACGCCGACCAGGTGTGGCGGGAAGCCGAGCTGGTGTTGAAGGTGAAGGAACCGATCGCACCGGAGTACCCGCGGATGCGCCGCGGGCAGGTGTTGTTCACCTTCCTGCACCTGGCGGCCTCCCGCGACTGCACCGACGCGGTGCTGCGCTCGGGCATCACCGCCATCGCCTACGAGATGGTCCGCGCCGCCGACGGGTCGCTGCCGCTGCTGGCCCCGATGAGCGAGATCGCGGGCAAGCTCGGCGCCCAGGTCGGCGCGTACCATCTGATGGCCCCGCTCGGCGGCGCGGGACTGCTGCCGGGCGGCGTTCCGGGCGTACGCCCGGCGGAAGTCGTGGTGCTCGGCGGCGGCGTCGCGGGATCGAACGCGGCCGCGGTCGCCGTGGGCATGGGCGCGCGGGTGAGCGTGCTGGATACCAATCTGCACCGGTTGCGCGAGCTCGACGCCCGCTTCGACGGGCGGATCACCACCGTCGCGTCGAACGCCGCCGAGATCCGGCGCGCGGTCCTGTCGGCCGACCTGGTCATCGGCGCGGTGCTGGTCCCCGGCGCGCGTGCGCCGGAACTGGTCCCCGACGACCTGGTCGCCGGTATGCGCCCCGGCGCGGTACTGGTGGACATCTCCATCGACCAAGGCGGCTGCTTCGCCTCCGCGCACCCGACGACGCACGCGAATCCCACCTACCGGGTGGCGGATTCGCTGTTCTACTGCGTGGCCAACATGCCGGGCGCGGTGCCGCACACCTCGACGATCGCGCTCACCAACGCGACCCTGCCCTACGTGCGGGCGATCGCCGACCTCGGCTGGCAGAAGGCCTGCGCCACGCATCCCGATCTGGCACACGGGCTGACCGCGGACGCCGGGCGGCTGCTGTCGGCGGAAGTGGCGGCCGCGCACGGGTATTCGCGGCCGCTCGGCGTCGCGGGCTGACTACTCCTGCTCGGTGCGGCCCTCGCCCATGAACCAGTCGGGCATCCCGTCCGTGGGCAGGTCGCGCAGCTTGTCCGGGTTGCGGACCACGTCGATCGCGACGATGCGTCCGTCGTCGACGGTGAAGGAGAACACGCCGGTGTGGGTGCCGTCGAAGACCACCAGCCCGGGCTGACCGTTGACCAGCACCGCGCGACCCCAGCCGCCCACCGCGGACGGCGAGTGGTACCAGCCGAGCAGCAGCTTGGCCACGAGTTCGGCGCCGCGCACGGGCTGCCGGATCGCGGGCACCTTGCCGCCGCCGTCGGCGGTGAGGCTGACGTTCGCGTCCAGCACACCCAGCAGGGCGCTGAGGTCGCCGGAACGCCAGGCCACCGAGAAGGCGGACACCACCTTCTTCTGCTCGTCCGGGGAGGCCGGGAAGCGCGGCGTGCCCTGCTCGACGTGCTTGCGTGCCCGCGAGGCGAGCTGACGGACGGCGGCCGGGGTGCGGCCGACCACTTCGGCGACCTCGGGGCCGCTCATGCCGAAGACGTCCTGGAGCACGAACGCGGTGCGCTCGGCCGGGGACAGGGACTCCAGCACCACCAGCAGCGCGGTGGTGACCCGTTCGTCCTGCGTGATCCGGTCGGCGGGGTCGTCCCAGCTGGTCACCTCCGGCTCCGGCAGCCATTCGCCGACGTACTGCTCGCGGCGGACGCGGGCGGACCCGAGGTGGTCGAGGGCCAGCCGGCCGGTGACCGTGGACAGCCAGGCGCGCAGATTGTCGATCTCGCTCGCGGCGCCCGCCTCGTACTGGCGTTGCAATCGCAACCACGCCTCCTGCACGACGTCGTCGGCGTCGCTGAGACTGCCCAGCGTGCTGTAGGCGAGCCTGCGCAGATACGGGCGGTGCTCCTCGAACCGCCGCGCCAGCTCGGCCTGGTCGAGGGACTCGGGGGAAGGCTGTTCGGAAGTCACTGCTGGTTCGCCGTTCGTCGTTCGGGCCCCGCCGGGCGAGTCTATGGATGCGTCACCGGGGAGACGACGCAGGGGCGCTGAGTGTGACACGGGCCGTGCGCGCCGGTCGACGCACGCCCGATACTGTCGCCGAGTGCAGAAGGGGACCTCCACCGCGCTCGGTTTGCTGCTCGGATTCGCGCTCGATCGAGTGTTCGGGGATCCGCGCCGGTGGCATCCGGTGGCCGGATTCGGCTCGGCGGTGGCGGCTCTGGAGTCGGTGACCTACGCCGACCGGCGCGCGGCGGGGTTGCTGCACGAGACGCTGGCCGTCGGCGCGGTGGTCGGGCTCGCAGCGGCGGCGCCGCGCGGCGGGGTGGCCACGACCGCCGCGGCCACCTGGACCGTGCTGGGGGGACGCAGTCTGGCGCGGACCGGTCGCGCGATGGCCGACCGGTTGGAGGGTGGCGACCTCGACGGCGCTCGCGCGCTCCTGCCTTCCCTGTGCGGCCGCGATCCGCAGGCGCTGGACGCGGACGGGCTCGCTCGCGCGGCATTGGAGTCCATCGCCGAGAACACCTCCGACGCGGCCGTCGCACCGGTGGTGTGGGGAGCCGTGGCGGGCGTCCGGGGGCTGCTCGGGTATCGCGCGGTCAACACGCTGGACGCGATGATCGGCTACCGCAACGAGCGCTACCGGCGTTTCGGCTGGGCGGCCGCCCGTGTCGACGACGCGGCCAATCTGATCCCGGCGCGGGTCACCGGGTTGCTCACCGCCGCTCTCGCCCCCTTGGTCGGCGGCGGGCCCGCTGCCGCGCTGACCGCGTGGCGGCGGGACGCGGCCGGACATCCCAGCCCCAACGCGGGGGTGGTGGAAGCGTCGATGGCCGGTGCGCTCGGCGTCCGGCTGGGTGGCCGTACCGAGTACCCGCACGGTGTGGAGATGCGCCCGATCCTCGGCGACGGCCCGGCTCCCACGCTGCACGATCTGCGCCGCGCGGTCCGCCTTTCCGAAGCCGTGCAGCTCACCGCCACCCTGCTCGCCGCCGCCGTCGCCGTGACCAGGCGCTGAGCTGTTCGACGGCGTCGCCGCTGCCGGGCCGGTATGCGTATCGCGCGTACGGCGGCCCGGTCGCTCGATCCGCGCGAGATCACGCTCCCGATGTGCTTTCGCCGTGCTCGCCGGCCGTCCGCGGAAGCAGCCAGCCCCTGCCGCGCGGCACGCCGTAGCACCTGCCGGGAGAGCACCTGGACGAATCCGGGGGACCCGGCGCGGGTGCCGTCGGCCTCGCGGGTCCGCGTGCTGATCCGGATAGGCTTCCGCGATGCGGATCGGGCTGGTGACCATCGTCGTGGCGGAGTACGACTCCGCGATCGACTTCTTCGTCGATTCGCTGGGCTTCGAGCTGGTCGAGGATTCGGCGGCGCGCACGAACGACGGTCGCGCGAAGCGGTGGGTGGTGGTGCGCCCGCCCGGCGCCGAAACGGGCATCCTGCTCGCGCGGGCCGAGGGTGCGGCGCAAGCCGCGGTGATCGGGCAGCAGGTGGCGGGCCGGGTCGGTTTCTTCCTGCAGGTCGAGGACTTCCAGTCGGCGTATGACCGGATGGTCGCGCGCGGGGTGGAGTTCGTTCGGGCGCCGCGCGACGAGCCGTACGGGCGGGTGGCGGTCTTCCTCGACATCGCCGGGAACCGGTGGGATCTGCTGGGCCCGGACCGGTCCTAGCTCGACGAGTACCGAATCGCGGCGATCACCCGCGGCCGTAGCGGTCGGCCAGGCGGGCTTGCGTGGTCGGTGTGGCGGGCGCGGCCGAAGTGGCCGGGGGAATCGGCTCGGATCGGGGTCGCGCGGTGGGAGAGGGCGTGGGTACCGGCTCGGCGGCGGAGCCTTTCTCCTTCCGTCGTTCGCGGATCTCCGCGTAGACGAAGTAGCCGAGGCCCAGCGGAGCCATGATGCCCAAGGCCAGCCATTGCAGGCCGTAGGACAGGTAGGGGCCCGCGTCCAGCTGGGGGAGCGGAGTCGGGGTGAACGCGCCCGGTTGGTTCTCGCTCAGCTGCAGGTAGCCGCCGCGTTCGCCGCCGGTGGGAACGGCGGTGAGGGGTTGTCGCAGAACCGTCGACTCCTGGGCGGTGTCGATGGAGTACACCTGGCGATAGCCGTCCTGAACGCTCGGGTCCTTGCCGGATGTGACGCCCTCGGACATCCGGACCCTGGCCTCGATGCGCTGCGGTCCCGCGGGTGGCTCGGGGATCTGCGGCGGGCGGGTGCCGTCGACCGCCGACACCAGTCCGCGGTCGACGAGAAGTACGCGGCCGTCGTCCAACCGGAACGTCGCGAGCACCGCGTATCCCGGAGCGCCGCCGAGGTGGCGCAGCCGCACCAGCACCGTGGAGTCCGGCAGGTAGCTGCCGGAGGCGGTGACCCGCCGCCACTCGGTGTGCTCGCCGCCTCCGGAGAGCACGGTGGTCACGTCGACGGGCTCGGCCTTCACCGAGTCGGCGATCAACTGGTTGCGGTGCGAGGTGGCCGTGTTCTTGCCCAGCTGCCACGGCGCGAGCACGGTGAAGCACAGGTAGGCGAACGCGGCGACCAGCACCGCCAGGATCAGCCAGCTGGGGCGCAGCAGGAAGGCGAGCCTGCGCATCAGGATCGCTCGTCGGAGACGAGGCGCGGATCGGGGGGTTCGGCGGCGGCCAGCTCGGCGCGCACCCAGTCGAGCAGGCCGGGGACGGCGGCCTCGATCTGCGCGCGCACGAGTTCGAAGTCCGCCGTGTCGCCGTAGTAGGGGTCGGCCACATCCTGGCCGTCGGCGTCGGGGTCGAAAGCGCGCAGCAACCGCAGTCGCTCGGCCGGGATCCCGAGCCGGGCCAGGTCGCGCCGGTGCGAGCGGTCCAAGGCGATCACCAGATCCGCGTCGCTGTGCTCGGCTCCGAACACCGCGGCGACGTGGCCGGTCGGGTATCCGTACTTGCGTAGGGTCGCGCAGGTCCGCGGGTCGGCGTCGTCGCCGACGTGCCACGACCCGGTGCCCGCGCTGCTCACCCGCACCCGGTTGGCGAGCCCGGCCCGGTAGAGGTGCGACGCGAAGATCTTTTCCGCCATCGGAGAGCGGCAGATGTTGCCGGTACAGACGAACGAGACGTGCAGCTGACCCACGCCTGCCATTCTGGCCGGTCCCGCTATCACCGCGCCACGTAGGGTGTGATCTCGTGGCCGAGGACACCGTCGATCGCGCGAAACTGCGTCACCACGGCGACGTGGACGCGCGCCCGGGCATGCTCGATTTCGCGGTGAACGTCCAAGGGACCGCGCCCCCGGAGTGGCTGCGCCTGCGCCTGGCCGGACGGCTGTCCGATCTGGGCCGCTATCCGAGCGCCGAGGCCGCCGAGGCCGCGCGCCGGGCGGTCGCGGCCCGGCACGGCCGTGTTCCCGGCGAGGTGTTGCTGCTGGCAGGGGCGGCGGAGGGTTTCGCGCTGCTGCCCCGTCTCGCGCCGCGGTCGGCCGCGGTGCTGCACCCGTCGTTCACCGAACCGGAACTGGTGTTGCGGGAGGCAGGCGTCCCAGTGACCCGGGTCGTTCTGGAATCGCCGTACCGGCTCGATCCCGCCGCGGTGCCCCCCGAAGCCGACCTGGTGGTGCTCGGCAACCCGACCAACCCGACCTCGGTGCTGCACCCGGCCGATACTATCCGCGCACTGCGCAGGCCGGGGCGCGTCATCGTGGTCGACGAAGCCTTCGCCGACGCGGTCGCGGGCGAGCCGGAATCGCTCGCCGCCGACCCCGCGCCCGACCTGCTCGTGTTGCGCAGCCTCACCAAGACCTGGGCGCTGGCCGGCCTGCGCTGCGGCTATTTCCTGGGAGCGCCCGATATTCTCGCGCGCCTCGGCCGAGGGCGGCCGCACTGGGCGCTGGGCACCCTGCAACTGGAGGCGATCGCCGCCACCGCGAGTCCGGCTGCCGTGGCCGAGTCCGAGCGCTGCGCGCGGACGCTCGCCGTGCACCGCGCCGCGATGATCGAGCGCCTGACCGGCCTCGGTGTCGCCGTCCACACTCCGGCTGCGGGGCCGTTCCTGCTCCTGCGCGTCCCGGACGGCGAACTGCTGCGCAAACACTTGGCGGCGGAAGGGATCGCGGTCCGGCGCGCCGACACCTTCCCCGGCCTCGGTCCGAACCATCTGCGCGTCGCGGTCCGCGGTGCGGCGGAGGTCGATCGGCTGGTCGCGGCGTTCCGGTCGGCAGATGTCGGGATCGAAGTAAAGGAAGGTGGACGATGACCACGCTCGCGGATCTCGTCAGGGTGCTCGACGCGGCCTACCCGCCCGCGCTGGCCGAGCCGTGGGACTCGGTCGGCTTGGTCTGCGGTGACCCGGCCGAGGAGCTGACCCGGGTGCTGTTCGCCGTCGACGCGACCGCCGCGGTCGTCGAGGAGGCGATCGACTGGCGCGCGCAGGCCCTGGTGGTGCACCACCCGCTGCTGCTGCGCGGTGTGGACACCGTCGCGGCGAACACGCCGAAAGGCGCGCTGGTGCATCGGCTGATCCGCTCCGGTTGCGCGCTGTTCACCGCGCACACCAACGCCGACTCCGCCGCCCCAGGTGTCTCCGACGCACTCGCCGCCGCCCTCGGACTGACGGTGACCGGCCCGCTGGACGCGAAACCCGAGTCGGCGGTGGACAGTTGGGTGATACAGGTGCCGCGCACGCACACCGACGCGGTGCTCGCCGCGCTCTTCGCCGCGGGCGCGGGCCGACAAGTAGACCATTGCGACTGCGCGGTGCGAGTACCGGCCACAGCGCAGTTCCGCCCGATGACCGAAGGCTCGCCCGGGCAAGAGACCTTGGGCGAACTCCAGTACGCCGAGGAGGAGCGGGTGGAGGTCGCCGCCCCCTCGTCGGCACGCTCCGCCGTGCTCGCCGCGCTGCGTGCCGCGCATCCCGGCGAGGACCCGGTCTATCACATCGGTGAACGCGCTCAGCTGCCGTCGTCGCTGGGCCTCGGCAGGGTCGGCACCCTGCCGGAACCGGAATCGCTGCGCGCCTTCACCGATCGCGTGGCACGCGCTCTTCCGCCCACCGCGTGGGGTGTGCGCGCCGCCGGTGACCCGGACCGCGCCGTCTACACCGTCGCCGTCTGCGGCGGCGCGGGCGACTCCTACCTCGGCCGCGCCACCGCGTTGGGCGTCGACGCCTACGTCACGTCCGATCTGCGCCACCATCCGGTCGACGAGCACCTGCGCAAGGGCGGTCCCGCGTTGGTCGACGCCGCGCACTGGGCCACCGAATTCCCGTGGTGCGCGCAGGCCGAAGCGGTTGTGCGCACCGCCCTGCCCGGCCTGGAGACCAGGGTGTCCACGTTGCGCACCGACCCGTGGACGGTGCGCGCCACCGGCTGAGCGCCCGAAACCGTTGGCACGCCGAGGTACTGGTCACGGCGTGTCGGGGCGTGTCCGCGCCGGGCCGGGACAGGTTGGGCGGTTCGGGTGAATCGAGTAGTTCGTGCGGGGTACAACTACCGCATGAACTTCCCGGTTGATTTCGGGCTCGTGCAGATCGGGCTGATCCTGCTGCTGGTCGTCGGTGTGGCGCTGATCGTCTCCGGTCTGATCGCTTGGCGCCGGGCGGGGATGCGGCCGCTGCTCGCGCGCGGGTCGGGCGGGCTCGCGCTGCTGCTGGTCGCGGCGGTGCTGCTGTGGGTCGCGACCTTGTTGCAGACGTACCTCGGACTGACCGGCGAGATCAAGGCGGCGCACGTGGTGGCCAAGCCGGTGGCGGGGCAGGAACACCAGATAGACGTCGACCTGGTCCTGTACGGCGACGACGACCACCCCGAGCAGCGCCGGACCTATCGGGTGGAAGGCGACATGTGGGTGCTGCAAGCCGGCATCGTGGAATTGGAGCCGTGGGTCAACGCCCTCGGCTTCCATTCCGGCTACCGGATCAGCCGCTTGTACGGCCAGCGCCTCGACGGCGTCGCGACGAAGCAGAATCAGATCTTCCTCGGCGACGGCGACCGCGACTTCTTCGCCGACATGCGCGAGGGCCGCTGGTGGACCCAGCCGTTCGTGCGCTCCGCGTACGGGAACGCGGTGATCGCGGTGCCCGGCGAGTACGACGTCTACATCTCCCGCGACGCCATCAAGACTCGCACCGTCGGCGGCTGACGCCGGTTCGCCGATCCGGCGGGGTACGGTGGAACCTTCGGTCCCGTCCACCCCGCCCAGGAGTTTGTCCGCGTTGAATGTCGAACCCCCGATCCAGGCCGAGCTGCTGCGGCTCGCCGCCGTCGACGCCGAGCTGACCCGGATCGCGCACCGCCGCACCGTGCTGCCCGAGCAGCAGGAGGTCGCACGGCTGGAAGCCGAGCGCAACGCGCACTCCGACGCCGCGGTGGCCGTGCAGATCGTGCTGGACGACCTCGACCGCGACATCCGCAAGCTGGAGGGCGAGGTCGAGGCGGTGCGCAAGCGCGAGGAGCGCGACCAGGCCATGCTCACCGCGGGAACGGTGAACGCCAAACAGCTTTCGGAGCTCCAGCACGAGCTGGGCAGTCTGGAGCGGCGCCGCTCCGTGCTGGAGGACGAGCTGCTCGAGGTGATGGAGCGGCGGGAGGCCTCCGCCGCCGACTACGAGCACGCGGGCGCGCGGTTGAGCAAGACCGAGGACGAACTCGCCGCCGCCCGGCGGCAGCGCGACGAGGCGCTCGCGGATCTGGACGTGGCGCAGACGCGCTGCGAGACCGATCGCGTCGGCGTGGTGGCGAAGGTCCCCGGCGAACTGCTCGCCATCTACGACCGGCAGCGGCAGCAGCACGGTGCGGGCGCCGCGCTGTTGCAGGCTCGCCGCTGTGGCGCGTGCCGTATCGAACTCGATCGCGGCGAGCTCGCGCGCATCGCCAAGACGGCCCCGGACGTGGTCGTGCGCTGCCCGGAGTGCGGCGCGATCCTGGTCCGGACCAAGGAATCGGGGCTGTGAGTTCGCCGCGACCGGTTGCCGGGCACCCGCGATGACAGTGCCCGAGGTGATCGTCGAAGCCGACGGTGGCTCGCGCGGCAATCCCGGCCCGGCCGGTTACGGAGCCGTGGTCTACGACGCCGACCACGCCCGGGTGCTCGCCGAGCGCCGGGAGTTCCTCGGCGTGGCCACCAACAACGTCGCCGAGTATCGCGGTTTGATCGCGGGGTTGGCGGCAGCGGCCGAACTGGGCGCCGAGTCGGTCGTGGTGCGGATGGATTCCAAACTGGTGGTCGAGCAGATGTCCGGGCGCTGGAAGATCAAGCACGCGGCGTTGATTCCGCTCGCCGACCAGGCCCGCAGGCTCGCCGCCGGATTCACCCGGGTCAGCTACGGCTGGATTCCGCGCGCGGAGAACGCGCACGCCGACCGGCTGGCGAACGAGGCCATGGACGAGGGAAGCGGCGTCGGCGAGAACCGTGCGGCGGTCGCGGACGCGCGCACCGCCGAGGCCGCCGATCCGGCCCTCGCGGTCACCGAGCGCGATCTGCCGAGCTGGATCGATGAAGTCAGGGACGTGCGCGCCGAGCAGGCCGCCCCGGCGCAGCACGGCCCGGGCTGGACGCGGGCCACCGGTCGTCCCACCCGATTGCTGCTGCTTCGCCACGGCCAGACCGAATTGTCGGTGCAGCGGCGCTATTCCGGTCGCGGCAATCCGCCGCTCACCCCGCTCGGGCGGGAACAGGCCGCCCGCGCCGCGAAAATGCTCGCCGCCAAAGGCGGTATCGCGGCGGTGGTCAGCTCGCCGCTCGGCCGGGCCCGGGAGACCGCCGAGGCGGCTGCCGCCGCGCTCGAGGTACCGGTGGAGATTCACGACGGGTTGATCGAGACCGACTTCGGCGCGTGGGAGGGCCTGACCTTCGCCGAGGCCGCGCAACGCGACCCCGGCCTGCACGCCCGCTGGATCGGTGATCCCACGGTCGCCGCGCCCGGCGGGGAGAGCTTCGAACAGGTCCGCGCGCGGGTGGCTTCGGCTCTGCGCGAACTCGTCGAGCGGTATTCCGGCGCCAATGTGGTGGTGGTCAGTCATGTGACCCCGATCAAGACGTTGCTGCGGCTGGCCCTCGATGCCGGCCCCTCGCTGTTGTACCGGTTGCATCTGGATCTGGCGTCGCTATCGATAGCGGAGTTCTATCCCGACGGCGGGTCTTCGGTGCGTTTGGTGAACGATACGTCCTACCTCTGAGGCCGCCGCCGCGCCGGAATCGAGGGCGAACGCGGTGCGCGGAGGGCGAATTATGCCCCATTGCAACACATTTGCGTTTCACAATCGCGCGATGCGGTGAATCTCACTTCAACTCTGCCTTGCGTGCCGAGTAGCGGTAGGCTTCCCGTCGGTCAGGCACAGGCGTCCCAGGGCCTACTCGGTCGGGGTCGACGCAGTGGCCTCGGTCGATGCTGCTCGTGGGATGGTTTCGCGCGGGCGGTGTGGCCCGTGGGCCGCGTCGAGGCGGAAAACGCCTGTGCCGTCGAGTGGTTCGATGAGAGTGCAGGTTCGATGAGCAGTCCGATCAAGGTTGTCGTTCTCGGGGCGGGGATCGGAGGACTCACCACCGCGGCCGCCTTGCGGCATGCGGGTTTCGGCGTCGAACTATATGAAGCCGGTCCGGAACTGCGGGCGCAGGGCTTCGGACTTTCGGTGCAGGCCAACGGCATCAACGCGCTGCGCACCCTCGGCCTGGGGCTCGACGAGCAATTGCTCGAACGCGGCGGCCGGGTCGAGACCTTCCGCTTCTGCAACCCCGACGGCAGCCCGATCCGGGTGCTCCCGGTGCATCGGCTCGACGCCCAGCTCGGCGCGCCCGCCGTGGCGCTGCACCGCACCGACCTGCACGATGTGCTGCTCAGCGCGATCGGCGACACGCCGACTTTCACCGGCGCACAAGCCACCCGCTTCACCGACGACGGCGAACACGTGCGCGTCGAGTTCGCCGACGGCCGGGTCGCCGAGGGCGACCTGCTCGTCGGCGCCGACGGCATCCACTCGGTGGTGCGCGCCCAGTTGCACGGCCGCGCCGAGCCGCGACCCGGCAATTTCGTGTGCTGGCTGGCCTGCATCCCGTTCGAGCACCGCAACGTCGCTCGCGGCCTGTCGGCCCATTTCTGGGGCACCGGAATGCGTTTCGGCATCCACGACATCGGCCACGGCCGGGTCTACTGGTGGGGCACCAAGACGTTGCCCGCCGACGAGGCCGCGAACTGGCAGGGCGGCAAGGAAGACCTGCTGCGCCTGTACGCCGGATGGGCGCCGGAGGTGCGCGCATGCATCGAGCAGACCGACGAAGCGGCGATCGTGGCCGTGCCCGCGCAGGATCGCCCGCCGCTGGCACAGTGGGGTCGCGGCCGGGTGACGCTGCTCGGCGACGCGGCGCACCCGATGCTGCCCAGCCTCGGCCAGGGCGCGAACGCCGCCATCGAGGACGCGGTCGTGCTGGCCGGTGCGCTGCGCAACGCCCTGGATCCCGTTGCGGGGCTGCGTCGTTACGAGAAGCTGCGCGCCGACCGCACCGCCATGTTCGTCAACGGATCGGCCTCGCTGGCCAAGATCGAGCAGACCACCGATCCGCGCCTGGTGCGGGTGCGCGACACCTATTTCCGGCACGCGCCCACCGAATTCTTCCTGCGGGAACTCGGCAAGCCGATGTCCTTCCCGGCGCCGGACGGGCCGACCGCGCGCCTGCCGCGTCCGCTCTCGCCGGTCGAGCGCTGGCACTGGATCGCCGATCAGCTCGCGCCGCTGCACATCCTGTCGCGCGTGCGGATCCGCGGGCGCGTCGAGGCGGAGCAGATCCGCGCGGGTCTGGACGAGGTGCAGCGCCGACATCCGCTCCTGCGGGTCGCCGTCGCCGCCGAACCGGACGGCACCGCACCGCGTTTCGTGCCGGTGCAGGCGCCGATCCCGCTGCGGGTGATCGAGTCCGAGGACAGCACCGACTGGCTGGCCGAGGCCGACGAGGTGGAGCTGCGCGAACCGTTCGACTGGCGCACCGGTCCGCTGGCCAGGGCGGTGCTGATCAAAGAAACCGACGGCACCAACGAGCTGATCGTCACGCTGCACTACGCCGTCGCCGACGGTGAGAGCGCGCTGTCGGTGGCTGAGCAGGTGCTCCAGGTGGCCGCCGGGGAAGCGGGCGATTTCGCGCCCGCGCCGGTGCGCCCCGGTCCGGAGGAACTGTTCCCGCCGCGCTTCCAAGGTGCGGGCGGTGCGCTGCGCACCGCGGGATCGTTCCTGCGTGACCAGAAGTCGCAGCTGCGCAAGCCCCGCAGGCTGGAGCCGACTTCGCTCGCGCCGCCCGCGCAGCGGCGCAGCCGGGTGGTGCACCGCAGCCTCGACGGCGACCAGCTCGAGGCGCTCACCGCGGGATGCGACCGCCACGGCGTCGGTCTGCAGGCCGCGCTTTCGGCCGCGCTGCTGATCGCGGCGGCCAGGGAGGCCGGCACCGAGAAGGCGACCTGGTACGCCGTCGGCAGCTCGGTCAACTTCCGCGACCATCTCGACGGCGCCGCAGGCGACACCGAAGTCGGCACCTACCAAGGCATGATCGCCACCCCGGCGAAATACGCGCCGTGGGCCTCGCTGTGGGAGATCGCCGCGGAGATCGAGCGCGAATACGGCGCGCGGACGCAGCGACGGGATCACTTGTCCGCGCTGAACCTGTTGAAGGTGGCCGCGCCGAAGTCGGTGGCCGCCAGCGCCTCCACGGTGAAGTTGATGGACACCCGCGGCCCGGGTCATCTCTGCATGACCTATCTGGGCAACTACCCCTTTCCGGACAAGATCGGCGCCTGGCAGCTGGAAGGCGCGCAGTTCGTCTCCGGCATGTCCGTCAGCGGCTTCATCATGGCCACCGCCAACGCGACGCATAACGAGTTGTCGCTCAACATCGGCTACGTCGAGCCCGCGGTCTCGCGCGAACGAGCCGATCGACTCGCCGACGAAAGCGTGCGCGCGCTGCTGTCGGCCTGCTGACCAGCCCGCATACACCGCGATACAACAGCAGAGTCGCGGCATCGGCAGAGCCGATGCCGTGATTCGCGATATCGATAACTGGATAAGTGTGGTAGCAGCTTTGCGTGTCAGCGATCAGGGTGGGCTGGGGTGGATCCGCGCACGGCCGGTGCCGCGACTGTCGCGATAGGAGTGACTGTGACATTCGAACCGAGTGCTACTTCCGAGAGACCCCCCGAAGCCTGGCCGGTCAGCGCGTACCAGCGCGATGTGCTGTCCGTCGCCTACCGGTATGCCCCGGCGCCGGTCACCCGAAACGCCTACTGCGCGTTCCTGGACGAGCCTTTCGACATGGCCCGGTTGCGGGCGGTGGTGCGCCGGGCCGTGCTCGCCGACGACGCGCTGCGCCTGCGCTTCGAGTTCTCCGAAGGCCGTTTCTGGCAGTGGGTTTCCGACGAGCTACCCGAGGTCGAGCTGGTCGATCTCAGCTGGGCGTCGGATCCCGCCGCGGCCCGCCGCGACTGGGTGAACCGGGCGAACGTGACGCCGTCCCCGCCGCGGCAGCCGTTCCGGATCGCCGCGCTGGTCGACGGGCCCGACCATTTCCATCTCTACGTGGCGATGCACCACGCCATGATCGACGGCTGGGGCGTGAACGCGCTGTGGAGCGCCCTGGTGGACAACTACAGTCGCACGGATCTGTCGCTCGAGGAACTCGCCGAGCCGGATCCGGTCACCGAGCAGACCGACCGCGGCGCCGCGACCTACCGCAAGATCGCCGCCGAGCACGAGGAGTACCTGTCCTCCGCACAGTGGGTGGCCGATCGCGACGCGCTGGTGCGCCGCTTCGAAGGCGTGGTCCCCGCCCTGTTCCCCGGGCGTGCGAGCACGCCCGACGTCAATCGGGGACGGCAGCGCGTGGTCGTGGAGCCCGCGTTCCTCGACCGTATCCGAGCCACCGGCTTCTCGGTCTTCGCGTTGACCGTTTCGGCGCTGGCCGCCTACCTGACCACCATCCATCGTTCCGAGGAGGTGGTGATCGGGGTTCCGATGCTCAACCGGCACAGTCCGGAGACCTTCCGCACCTCCGGTCACCGCACGAACGTGGTGCCCCTGCGCATCCGCGTCGACCCGGCCCGACCGCTGTCGGCGGTCGCCACCGAGGTGGCCGCCCAGATCCGGGAACTCAAGCGCTACGAGCGTTTTCCCTACGGTGACCTGGCCCGCGCGCTCAGCAGCGACCCGACCGCGCCGCCGCTGTTCGATGTGGCGTACTCCTACATCAAGATGCCGCCGTCGGATCACCTCGACAAGATCCTCGCCACCCTGGATATCGTCAATCCGGGCACGGTGCTCGAGGCGCTGAACATTCTCGGCGTCGAGCACGCGCGGGACGGCTCGCTGAACCTCCAGCTCTACTACGACCGGCACGTGTTCGACGAGAACTTCCCCTTGGAGTCGGTCGTGCGCGGCATCGGCGCCCTGCTGGTGGCGGCGCTGGACCGGCCCGAGGAGCCGATCTCGGCGCTGCCGCTGATGCCCGCGCGCGAGCGGGCGGCCATCGCCGCGTTCGAATCCGGTCCGCGCGAGGAATTCCCGTACACCACTCTCGACCGGCTGGTCGCCGAGGTGGCCGCCCGGCATCCGGAGCGCATCGCGATCGAACCGGTCGCCGGGTCGGGGGAAAAACCGCTGCGGTACGCCGAATTGTCGGCGCTGGCCGACGGATTCGCCGCCCGGCTGCGCGCGCTGGGCGCGACCGGCAACGAATGCGTGCCGGTGGTGCTCACCCGCTCGACCGAGATGCTCGTCGCGATCTTCGGTGTATTGCGGGCCGGTTGCGCGTACGTGCCGCTCGACCCGGACTTCCCGGCCGCGCGCATCGAGACCGTGCTCGCCGATTGCGGGGCGCGCTTCGTCGTGGCAGGGGAGCGGCATCGGGCGGTCTTCTACGAGCTGGGCGTCACCAGGATCGCGCCGGCCGACATCGTCCCGGGGCGCGGCATCGAGAATGTCTCGCACCCGGCCGATCTCAGCTACATCATCTACACCTCGGGTTCCACGGGCGTGCCCAAGGGCGTGATGATCGAGCATCGGTCGGTGGTGAACCGCCTGACCTGGATGCAGCGGCGCTACCCTCTGCACGAGGCGGACGTCATCCTGCAGAAGACGCCCGTCACGTTCGACGTGTCGGTGTGGGAACTGTTCTGGTGGGCGATCACGGGCGCCCGGGTCGCGCTACTGGAACCGGGCGGGGAGCGCGATCCGCGCCGCATCGCCGAGGCGATTGCCGCGCACGGGGTGACGGTGCTGCACTTCGTGCCCTCCATGCTGGCGGCGTTCGTCGACGAGCTGGCGGCCGATCCGGCGACGGTCGCGCGGATCGGCAGCGTGCGCCGGGTGATCTGCAGCGGCGAGGCGCTACCGCCGGCGCTGGTGCGCCGGTTCCACGCGGTCTTCGCCGCGGCCGGGGCGACAGCGCCGCAACTGGTGAACCTCTACGGCCCGACCGAGGCCACCGTCGACGTCTCCTACTTCGACTGCCCCGCCGACGAACCGCTCGACGTGGTGCCGATCGGCCGCCCCATCGACAACATCGACCTGCTCGTGCTCGACCACATCGGACGCCGGGTGCCGGTCGGCGTGCCGGGGGAGCTGAACATCGCGGGCGTCGGCGTGGCCCGTGGCTATCGCGGCAGGCCGGAGCTGACCGCGGCGGCGTTCGTCGACGATCGCGGGGTGCCGGGACGCCGCCGGTACCGCACCGGCGACCTGGCACGGTGGCTGCCGGACGGCAACCTCGAGTACCTGGGCCGCTTCGACGACCAGGTGAAGATCCGCGGCAACCGGATCACCCTCGGCGAGGTGCAGAACGCCATGCTCGGCTGCGCCGGGGTGCGCGCGGCGGCCGTGGTGGACGAAGTCTCGGAGGCGCACGGCGTGCAACTGGTCGGCTACTTCGTCGGGCAGGACGTCTCCGGCGAGCGGATCGCCGAGCAGCTCGCGGCCCGGCTGCCCCGCTACATGGTGCCCTCCCGATTGATCCGGGTGGACCGCATTCCGCTGACCCGCAACGGGAAGCTGGACCGGCGCGCGCTCGCCGAACACCTCGTGCTCGGCCACGGCGCCGAGCCGGTCGTCGGCCGCGAGCCGCGCACCGCTGTCGAAGCCAGGCTCGCGCAGGTCTGGCAAACCGTGCTCGGTGTCGAGTCGATCGGCGTGCACGACAACTTCTTCACCCACGGCGGCGATTCCATCCTCGCGCTGGCCGTGCGTACCGCGGCCGAACGCGCCGGGCTCTACTTCGACGTCGATGCCTTCTACCAGGCGCCGACCATCGCAGAGCTGGCCCGTGTCGTGCGCGACGACCGGCGCGAGGACCGCGAGCTCGTCGCGATGCCCCTGCAGACGGTGCCGCTGATCGACCGGGCCGCGCTGCACCAAGCCGAGGACGCCTTTCCGGCGACGGCTCTGCAACTGGGCATGCTGTATCACAGCATCGAGCGCACCGACTCGGTCACGTATAAGGACGCGTTCCGCTACCGGCTCGAAATTCCTTGGGATGCCGCGCAATTCCGGCAGGCCGTGGACCGGCTGGTGCGCCGGCAGCCCGCGCTGCGTTCGTCGTTCGAGCTGAGCAGGCATTCGGTCCCGCTGCAGATCGTGCACGTCGCGCCGCCCTACGAGGTCGAGATCGTCGAGTTGGGGGAGCTGGACGAGGCGGATGGCGAGGACCTGATCGAGATCTATCTGCAGGAGCGCACGCACGCCCAGTACGACATCTCGGCGGCCCCGCTGTTCGCCATCCGGGCATTCGTCCGCCCCGGCCCGCAGGAACCGGTCGGCACGGTGGACTTGGTGCTGAGCTTCCACCACGCCATCCTGGACGGCTGGAGCGTCGCCACGTCGGTGCTGGAACTGCTGCTGGACTACCTCAACCACCTGGGCATGACCCGGACCCAGGTGGAGGCCACCCCGCATCCGGCCACCGTGCTGGCCGAGTACGCGCAGGCCGAGCAGGTCGCGGCGCACGACCCCGCGGCCCGCGCGTACTGGCGGACCGCCCTGGCCGGGGCCGAACCCACCGCGCTCACCGCGCTCGGGGTGCACCAGCCGGTGGTCGCGGGCGTGCCGCAGGCCCGGGCGCTGGTGCCGCGCGCGCTGGCCGAACGGGTGTCGTCGTTCGCCACGCGCCACCAGGTTCCGGAGAAATCGGTCTATCTGGCCGCGCACTGCCTGGCGCTGCGGGCGCTCACCGGCCGTACGGACGTCACCACCGGCGTGGTGAGCCACGGCCGCCCGGACCGGGCCGGCGCCGAACGCGTGGCGGGATTGTTCCTCAACACGCTGCCGATCCGGTTGGACGGCACCGCCACCACCTGGCGCGCCGCGGTGGAGCAGCTCGCCCGGCGCGAGCGCGAGGCCTACCCGTTCCGTCGCTACCCGCTGCGGTCGATCCTCGCCGACGGCGGGCCGGTCTTCGAGACGGCGTTCAACTTCGTCAACTATCACGTCTTCCAGCCCATGCTGGTGCTGGACGGGGTGCGCCTGCTGGACTTCGACGCGCGGGAGGAGACCAACTTCCAGTTGCTGGTGACCGCGGCCACCGACCCGAGGGACGGCCGGATGTGGTTGCGAGTCGACGGCGACCACACGCTGACCGCCGAGCAGTGCGAGACCGTGGCGCTCACCCAGCTGCGCATGCTGGCCGGTCTCGTCGCCGAGCCCGACGGGCCGATCGATCGCGGCGTCGGTCCCGCGACCGCGCGCGACGTGGGCACGCTGGTGGCCGAGGCGGCCGCGCTCGCCCCCGCCCGCGTCGCCCTGGCCGGTGACGACGAATCGGTCACCTACGACGACATGATCGAGCGGTCCGATCGGCTGGCCCGGCGCCTGGTCGGACTCGGGGTGTCGCCGGGCGACCGGGTCGGCATCCTGATGGGGCGCCGACCGCAGCTGGTGCTGCTCGTGCTCGCCCTGACCCGGATCGGCGCCGCGTGCGTCCCGCTGGACGTCAGCTACCCGCGGGCCAGGCTGAATCTGATGATCGACCGCGCTCGCCCGCACCGGGTGATCGCCGACAGCGCTTATCGCGACATCGTCGACGACGCCGCCTTGGTGCTCGACAGCGCCGCGCTCTTCGCCGACTCCGTGCCCGCCGCCGAGGTCGTGCTGCCGGACCACGTCTCGCCCGACGCGGTGGCGTACGTGTTGTTCACGTCCGGGTCGACCGGGGAACCCAAGGGTGTCGCGATGCCGCACCGCGGCTTGACCTCTCTGGTGGACTGGCAGAATCGCGCCGTCACCGGCACCGGCCTGCTGAGCACACTGCAATTGGCGCCGTTGAGTTTCGACGTGTCGTTCCAGGAGATCTTCACCACCCTCGCGGCCGGTGCAACGCTGCGGGTGAGTTCGGCCGATCTGCGCTCGAATGTCGAGCAGTTGTTGCACACGGTGGTGGAGGAGGGCATCGAACGGCTGTTCCTGCCGTATGTGGCCCTACAGGCGTTCGCCGAGGCCGCCGTGGGGCGGCGGATGTTCCCGACCGAGCTCAAGGTGCTGATCTCCTCCGGCGAACAGCTGCGCATCACCGATGAGATCCGCGCGCTGTGCAAAGTGGTGCCGGGCCTGGTGCTGGAGAACCAGTACGGCCCCACCGAATCCCACGTCGCGACCAAGTTCACGCTCACGGGTCCGGCCGACGAGTTCCCCGCGCTGCCGCCCATCGGCCGCGCCGTCGACGGCGACACCGTCGAACTGCTCGACAGCGCCCTGCGGCCGGTGCCGGACGGCGTGATCGGTGAGATCTACCTCGGCGGCCGCAGCATCGCCCGCGGCTACGAGGGCAGGCCCGCGCTCACCGCACAGCGGTTCGTCGCCACGCACGCGGGCGGCATCCGCTACCGCACCGGAGACCTCGGTGTCCGGTTGTTCTCCGGCGACATCGTCTGCCTCGGCCGCAGCGACAGCCAGGTCAAGATCCGCGGGTTCCGGGTGGAGCCGGCCGAAGTGGAACTGTGCATCCTCGGCCTGGTCGAGAAGTTCCCCGGCATCACCGAGGCCGCCGTCGTGGCCCGCGGTTTCGGCGGCATCGACGGCTCGCTGATCGCGTTCCTGGTCGGCGCGGCCGAGCAGACCGATCTGGCCGCGCTGCGGCACGATCTGCGCTCGATGCTGCCTGCGCACATGGTGCCGACCCGGTTCGTCTGGCTCGACGAACTGCCCCGCACGCCCAGCGGCAAGCGTGACGACGCGACGCTGCGCGGCTACGGGGAGGACGCGACGGATTCGGTGTCGGCGCGCCGCGAGCCCGCCGACGAGTACGAGCGGTCAGCGGTGGAACTGCTGGCCGAATACGCGGGACTGCGCGCGATCGGCGTCGACGACGACTTCTTCGCCGCGGGCGGCACGTCGATCGGCGCGATGCGCGTGGTGATGGCGTTGTCGCGCCGATGGGGTGTCGAGGTGCCGCTGGACGCGTTCATCGGCGCGCCCACCGCCGCCGGGCTCGCCACGCTGGTGCGGGCGGGCGACGTCCAGCGCACGTTCGACCCGTTGGTGCCGATCAGCCTGGGCGGCGCCAAGCCGCCGCTGTTCCTGGTGCACCCGATCGGCGGAAATGTGTTGTGCTACCTGGCTCTCGCGCGGTACCTGGATCCGGATCGCCCGGTGTACGGGCTGCAGGCGGCGGGCGCGGATCCCGGTAGCACGCCGGAGAAGACCGTCGCGGCGATGGCCGAGTCGTACTTGCAGGCGGTGCGGCGGGTACATCCGACCGGCCCGTATCACTTGGCGGGCTGGTCGTTCGGCGGCTACGTCGCCCTGGAGATGGCTCGGCAGCTGCCCGACCAGGAGGTGTCCAGCGTGACGCTGCTGGACACGATGGCGCTGCGCGCCCGCACGCGGACCCCGATCCCGGAGGAGAAACTCATCCGGTGGTTCTTCCTCGAGCTGCTGTGGTACGCGCGCGGGAGTCGGTCCGCCTTGGTCGATTTCGAGCCCGACGTGCACAATTCCGAGGAGTTGTTCGCGGCGATGCTGGCGGAGTCGGTGCGGTCGGGCATCCTGCCCGCCGACAGCTCGCCGCAGGCGATCCGGCGGCTCTACCAGGTGTTCTACGCCAACTACTCGGCGATGCTGGATTACGAGCCGGCGCCGTACGACCGCGATATCACGCTGTTGCGCGCGACCGAGGGGCTGCCGCCGGGCGTCGACCTGGCGCACAAGACCGTCGGCAGCATGTTCGACAGCGCCGACAACGGCTGGAAGCGGTACGCGGCCCGCCGATTCACGGTGATCGACGTGCCGGGCGATCACCTGAACATGATGAGCGAGCCGAACATCGGCGAACTGGGCCTGCGCCTGGACGAGGTGCTCTCCGCCGCGGACCCCGACCTGGATCGCGAATGGGACGAATCCATGCTGGACGCCTGAGACTTGCCCGGAAATGTGTTGTCCCCGGTACGCCGGCCGAGTAGAAGAATGCGGATGACCTCCTCGCCCCCCGCGATCCGATTGCTCGCCCCCGACGACTGGGCGCTGTTCCGGCGCGTCCGGATCGCGGCGTTGACCGACGCTCCGCAGTTCTTCGGCACCACCCTGGCCGAGGCGCAGGCCCGCACCGAGAGCGACTGGCGGCGCGCGCTGTCGGATCGGGCGCAGTTCGTCGCCGAGTCGGGCGGCGCCGAGGTGGGTACGGTCGCGGCCATGCCCGACCCGGAACGGGGTGGGGTGCACCTGATCTCGATGTGGGTAGCGCCGCGGGCGCGGGGTACCGGTGTGGCGGACCGGCTGGTCCGCGTGGTACTCGACTGGGCGGCCGCGGGTGGGCACGACGTCGTCCGCTTGGAGTTCGCCGAGCACAATTCCTTCGCCGAACGCCTGTACCTGCGTCACGGCTTCGTGCGAACCGGCGGCGGTGGACCGATCGCCCCCGGTGATCCGCGCCGGGAATTCGAGATGGAGTGGCGGCCTCCGAGGTCCGGTTTGCCCGCCCACCCGCAGGGTATCCGGGCGGCGACGGCATCCGAGAAGTCCGTCCCGCACCGCGACGCCGAGCACAGGAGACAGCCATGAACGATCGCAAATCCGCGGACAAGGCGACCGCCGACGCGCCGGGCACCGCCGCTGTGCCGTCCGGAATCGGGCGGCCTTCCCAGGATGCGGCGGACGTGGTGAGCGATGCGACCGGCACGAGCGGGAACCCGGCGCCCACGGCCGACACGCCCGGCGCGGACCGCGGTGACGTCACGGGGATACCTGGTGCGGCACAGGTGCCGGAGGACGCGGCCGTGCAGGCCAGCGGCGCCTACGGTGTGGCGTCGGAGCCCGAGACGGTGTCTTCGGAGCAGGATCCGCGAGACGTGGTGGCGGAGTCTCACGGTGGCGGTGCGGGAGACGAATCAGAAGCGGTGACTTCCGCGCAGGCCCGGGAGACTGCGGCTGCGGAGGCCGGTACTGCTGCGGGGAAGCCGGAGACCGTGAGTTCGCGTCCGGACGACGCGGCGGAGTCCGCCGCGGCCGGAGGCAAGACCGAGACGGTGACTTCGGCGCAGATCTCGGACGACGCGGCGGCTGAGTTCGGCGGTGCCGCCGGTACGGGCGGCAAGGCGGAAACGGTGACTGCCACGCAGGCCACGGAGAGCGCGGCCGCGGAAGCGGCTTCCGCCGACGCGGGCGGCAAGCCGGAGACGTCGGCCGAAGGCCAGGCGGGTGGAGCGGGAACCACGGAGCCGGGATCCACCGCACGGCTCTCGGCCGCGGACGCCGCCCGGCGGGAGACACCGATATCGGAGTCGGTTCGACGCGCCGCCGAGCGCGCCGAACAAGTCGAGGCGGACGCTGCCGCGGCAGCCGAACGCGGCGCCGCGGGCATCCCCCGACCGGTGACGCGTCCGGGCCGCACACTGCTGGAGACGCTGCGCGACAAGCCGATCCTCGCCGCCATTCCCGCCTCCACCCTCGCGTTCATCCTCTGGCGCGCGTTCCGCCAGCGCTGACCCGCCCTCACACACGACGTCGATAGACCTGCCGAGACCCGCCCTCCGGCCCGGGAGCCGCGTCCTCCGCGGGATGGAAACCCATGCTCTGGTAGAAAGCGCGCGCACCGCTGGCGACCGCGCCGGGATGATCGGGGCCGAAGGTGACCACTTCGAGCGTGCCCGGGGCGGGGACGTACCGGCGGATCGCGTCCGCGATCAAGGTCCGCCCGATGCCGTGCCCGCGCGCTTGTTCCGCGACGACCAGCCAGCGCACCCGGTAGATCGGCGGCTTCGGCCCGAACAAGAGGCCGCCGAGTACCTCCGCGCCCGCGGACCGGGCGACCAGTGCCGTGCCCCGCTCCACGTGCCGCAGCACCGCGGCACGGAAGCCGGCGTCGTCGGCGGCCGCGCCGAACCAGCGCTCGACCTGACCCGCCAGTTCGGCGAAACCGGCGAGGTCGTCCTCCCGCGCAAGCCTGACAATCATCCGCGTCATCGTGACAGCATCGGCCGGCTCCGTCGACTCGGGGGCGGTTTCAGCCGGTGCGCTGCCCGAGCGCACTGTCGAGTTTGGTGAGGAATCGCCCGAGGTGCGGATCGGTGTGAGGGAGGACAGCACCCGCGATGTCCCACCAACGCTCGCTGTCGAACTCGCGCGGATCGAGGGCGTGGTCGTGGGTGCGGTCGCCGCGGATGACGTACCAGAGGCTCACATCCTCGTGGGCGCCGGAGCCGACCGTAGTGGTGACGGTGAGGAAGAGCGGATCGGGCCCGACGACGTCGAACCGCGCCTGGATGCCGATCTCCTCGGCCGCTTCGCGCCGCGCGGTCTCGAGCGGATGCTCGCCGGGATCGACGTGCCCGCCGGTCGGCAACCACAGCCCGGAGCGGCGGTGCTCCCCGAGCAGCACCGCCCGCGCGCGCGGATCGACCAGTACGACATAGGAGACCAGATGCCGCGGCGGCGTGGCAGGTTTGACCCGCCGGAAGATGTCGTCGGTCGACGCCAGCCAGGCGAGCGTCGTGTCGAGGTGCTGCTGCTCGAGCCCGTCGAGCGGCGCGATCCGGCGCACGACGTCGGCGACCGCGGCGGAATGCATGGCACGACTGTAACGCCGGGCACCGACAGCTTCGGTTCCGCTCGACGCGTGCTCTTTCGCAATTCACCCGGCGCGGCACCGAGGTGCGGCCCGGCGCCATAGGACGGGGGCCGCTGACAACCTATGGTCGCAATACCGACACCAAGAATTCGGTCTGGTCGTAAACCGCTTTCTCGAAGACCTCGTCGAAATAGATGTCGAAATGCCCTGCGGGATAACGCTTCACCACCGCGTGCTTGGTGCGCTCGGCGGCGCGCAGCGCCGATTTCACCGGCGCCACGGAGTCGTCGTCGCACAGCGCGTACAGCACCGGCATCTTCAGGGCTTTCGCGCGTCGCCCCGGTGCGTCGAAGAGCGCGGAGAACGCCACTCGCGCGGCGACTTTCGGCTCGTAGGTCTCGCTCTCGTCGGTCAGCCTTCGGAAGCCGTCCGGCACGTCGGGCGCGCTCATCAGCGCCGCGGCGCGCTTGCGCCCGGCGAGCCGGATCCCGATCGGCTTGCGCCGGATCGGCGCGAGCAGCAGGTCGGCGGCGGCGATGGTGGCGACCTTGATCGAACTGATCGGCCCCTTGGCCAGTGCCGAGGACAGGCCGCTGGTGAACGGCACCTGCGCGACCACGGCCGCGAGGTAGGCGTCGTCCGGCGCGACCGACAGCACGTGACCGCCCCCGAAAGACGTGCCCCACAACGCGATCCGGGTCGCATCGATACCGCGCAGCGTGCGCGCGTACGCGATGGCGGCATGCCAGTCCGCGCGCTGGCGCGCGATGTTCAGCAGTTGGCGCGGTGTGCCCTGACTGGCGCCGAAATGCCGATAGTCGAAGACCAGGACCGCCATTCCCGCGGCGGCGAATCGCCGTGCGTACCGATCCAGCCCCATTTCCCGATTGGCCCCCAGGCCGTGTCCCATCACCACTAGCGGGCGGGGTTTGGGTGCGCCGTCCGGGCGATAGAGCCACGCCGCGCACTGTTCGCTTCCCGAGGGGAAGCCGACCTCGACACGTTCCATGGCCAACAACCGTACCCAGTATCCTGGGACGGCGGACGAGTTGGTCGGGCGGCCGCGGCGTCGGGAACGGGCACGGCAGTGCCGCCGCCCGGCGCCGAGGAAAGTCCGGACTCCACAGAGCAGGGCGGTTGTTAACGGCAACCCGGGGTGACCCGCGGGAAAGTGCCACAGAAAACAAACCGCCCACGGCCTCGCGGCCGTGCGGTAAGGGTGAAACGGTGCGGTAAGAGCGCACCAGCGCCCCGGGTGACCGGGGCGGCTGGGTAAACCCCGCCCGGAGCAAGGTCGAAGGTCGCACCGTTCGCGGTGCGGCTGCGCAGGCGCTCGAGGGCTGCTCGCCCGAGCCTGCGGGTGGACCGCTCGAGGCACCCGGCGACGGTGTGCCCAGATGGATGGCCGCCCCCCGGCCCCAGGGCCGGGGACAGGATCCGGCTTACAGACCAACTCGTCCGCCCGCCGGGGCGGCTTCGCACCCCTGCCCGAAGCCCCGGAGTCTCCGTGCCGCGGTTGATTGATCGGGTATGCGAAGCACGCCTGAAGGATCGGGGGTCAGCACATGAGTTTGGCCATTTGGTAGATCGCCTCGGCTTCCTCGGCGCTGGGCTGGGTGGCGCCGCCCGCGCGCTTGGTGATGTTCGCGACGACGTCGTCCTCGGACTTACCCGCTTTGATATCCCCGCAGGTCTCGGTCAGGATGCTCGCGATCTTCGCGTCGTCCTTGCCTTCGGCCAGCTTGGGGAACGCGCCGCGGAAGCTGACGAGGAACGCGCCCGCCTTCACGCTGTCGATCTGGGTGGCGGCCTGCGCCGCCGTCGTGGTGGCGGACGAGGTGGCGTCGCTGGTCTTGTCCTCGCCGCATCCGGTGAGGAGCAGGGCGAAGAGGGTGGCACTGGCCGCGATAGCGGCGGTAGTTCTTGTCACGAGGCGGCATGCTATCGGGCTGTAACCGCCGTCGCCTCCCGTCAGGTGAACGGGAGGCGACGAGTAGTGGGAAAAAGAATCGCGCGGTCAGACCGGGTCGATCACGAAAACCTGAGCCCAGTACGCGGCCTGCTCGGGGCCCAGCAGAGGCAACAGGTAGTCGTACAAAATCGATGACATAGGCGTGAAGCTCCCAAATTGTCGACGTGTGGGACATTTCCGAAGGTGCGGGCGAACCGGACGCCCGTCACGGCGGGCCACGTTAGCAGCGCCACCTCGCTCATGTCGCGCGGCCGGAATTTCCGTTGTCCGATTCGTTCGGAACTGGCCCTGATCGTGATCGACGTCATAAAGTAGTCGCCGTTGGCAAGGCCCGATGCGGGGCAGCAGCGGGCCCTTCGTTCTTCGATCGCGGGAAAGCAGGTCTCAATACATATGCGAGTAGTTCGCTCCATGGTCGCCGGCGCATTGGTCGCGGGCGCCGCTTCGGTTTTTGCGGTGCTGGGTGCTGGTTCGGCGAGCGCGGTCGCCGTGACCCCGCTGCCGGGTGGGGTTCAGGTCGACCTGAGTCCCGCGGACACGGTATGGGTGCACCAGAATCACGTGGGCCTGGCTCTGGCCGGGCTGCCGCACCCGTCCGCCGCCTCCTTCGGCCAGGCGCTGGACGCCGCGGCTCAGGTGTCGTCATCGGTGCCGGGTGGCCGGGTCACCTTCACCGTCTACGGGCCGTTCGACCAGTTGAACGGCACTATGCTGGCGCTGCAGTAGGACCGGCGCGCAAGCGTGGAACTCCACCAGCGGATCGTCTCGGCACCGGTGAATTTCGGCGCCATACGATCGGAGTTCGGCCTGGCCTCGGCGTATCCCGCCGAGGCCAGCGCGGAGGCCCGCGACGCGGTGGACGCGTTCGCGGGCGACCGGGTCGATCGCACGGACATCCCGTTCGTGACGATCGACCCGCCCGGGGCCATGGATCTGGATCAGGCCCTGCATATCGAACGCACTGCCGGCGGCTTCACCGTGCATTACGCCATCGCCGATGTGGGTGCCGTGATCTACCCCGACGGCGCGCTCGCCAAAGAGTCCGGCGCGCGAGGACAAACCTTCTACCTTCCCGACGGCATCGTTCCGCTGCATCCGCCGGTGCTGTCGGAGGGTTCCGCGAGTCTGCTTCCCGACCGGCCGCGTCCGGCCGCCCTGTGGACCATCGAGCTCGACGACCAGGCCGAACCGGTGCGGTTCTCGGTGGTCCGCGCCCTGGTGCGCTCCCGGGCCCGGCTCGACTACCTCCGCGTGCAGGCCGACGCGGAGTCCGGAAGCCTGCATCCCTCGATCGCGGCCCTGCCGGAATTCGGCACGCGGCGCATCGAGGCGGGGGTGGCGCGCGGCGCGATCGGGCTGCGGTTGCCCGCGCAAACGATCATCGAGGACGAGCACGCCGACGGGCACTGGCGGCTGGTGGTGGAACCGCGCACCGCCGCCGACGACTGGAACGAGCAGGTCTCGCTGCTGACCGGCATGTGCGCGGCGCGGATCATGCTGGACGGGGACGCGCCCGCCCGGGAGCGAGTCGCGCTGCTGCGCACCATGCCGCCCCCCTCCGCACCCGCGCTCGAGTCGATGCGCCGGACCGCGCAGGCGCTGGGCGTGGCCTGGCCCGACGGCGAACCGGTCGGGCAGATGCTGGCCCGGCTGGACACCCGCACACCCGCGGCGCTGGTGCTGATGTCCGAGGCGACCACCTTGCTGCGCGGAGCGTCGTACACCGTGGTCGACGGCGCGGCCGGGGAGACGCCCGGGCCCGACACCCTGCGACACAGTGCGATCGGGGCCCCGTACGCGCACGTCACCGCCCCTTTGCGGCGGTTGTCCGACCGGTTCGCGACCGAGATCTGCCTGGCCCGGTGCGCGGGAACCGAGGTGCCGCGCTGGGTGCGGGACGGGCTGACGGGCGCGGCCGACGCCATGCGGCGCAGCGACAGCGTCGCGGGCAAGATCGAGCGCGCCTGCATCGATCTGACCGAGTCGAGCGTGCTGGCGCGGCGGATCGGTGCGGAGTTCGACGCCGTCGTGGTGCGCGAGGCCAACGGCAACCGGCCGGCCGTGGTCTTCGTCGCCGACCCACCGGTGCTCGGGCCGTGCGGGGGAAATCCACCGGAAGGCGAATCGGTGCGGGTGCGGCTGCTGTCGGCCGACCCGGCGGAGCGGAAGGTGTCCTTCACCTATCCCGCGTGAACGGCCGCGGTGCGACGGCGAGCGGCCGAATCACCCCGTGACGACCGCGCCGAACACCGTGGCGGCAGTCGCGGGGTAACGGCTCAGCTCGCGCCCGGCCGCGGCGTCCTCCGCCGCCGCGAGGAGCTCGTAGAGACCGGCGTCCTCGCCGGCCGCGACGGCCTCGGTCGCCCGGTGCAGGATCGCGTCGTGCGATTCCACCGCGTCGCGGTGATCACCGAGCACGGTTTGCAGCTTCTTGGCGCGGCTGCCGCGCTCGGCGGCCTCCTCGCCGAGCACCTGCTCCGCCGCCTCGCACGCGTACCGCAGGCGCTTGGCGCTCTTGCGGATGTCGTGCAGCAGCTCCACCCGTTCGCGTGGGTCGACGGTGGGCTCGGCGCGGACCAAGGTCTCCACCCGGTCGAGGTCGCGACGCAACACCTCCCCGAAGACATCCGTCGCGGACGCCGCGGCGCGGGAGTGGCGCAAGGGCGGATCGGTGCGCCAGCCGGACAGTTGTTCCCGCAATGCGCGGTAACGCGCGTCGTCCAGCGCGGTCAGCACCTCGTCGTGCGCCGCGCGATAACGATCCCGCTCGGCCTGCACCAGACGCGCGGTGACGGCGTCGAGCGCGGCCGGGTCGGCGTGCTCGGCGTGCTCGGCCAGCAGCGCGGCGAACCGGTCGGCGCGCACCTCGGCGTCCCGCGCGGCGCCGAGCAATCCGGCCAGCCACTTGAGTTCCGCGCCCACCGCGCCGGCCGATTGCTTGACGAGCAGTTTGCCGTAGGACCGCAGCACACTGCGCAGCCTGCGGGTGGCCACCCGCATCTGATGGACCGAATCCGGCGCGTCGGCCCGGACCTCGGGCTCGGCGGCCAAGAGCCGATCGATGTCCTCCCGCAGCGCGTCCACCAGTGCGTCCCCGGCCGTGACCACCGTGCCCACCCCTACTTTCGCGAATCGGTCGGTCGCTTCGACGAGATGGTGCGTGATGCCGGGCTCGCTCGCCGCGTGCCCGGCGTCGTCGACGATGTGCAGGACCGAGCCCGGCCAGGCCCGGTGCAGCTCCCACGCGCTCACGGCCGGGCAGACGATGTCATGACGGCCTTGCACGATCACGGCGGGGATGTGCGAGATCACGCCGATGTCACGCAACAGCTGGCCCTCGTCGAGGAAACCGCCGTGGCGGAAGTAGTGGTTCTCGATTCTGGCGAAGGCCAGCGCGAATCGCGGCTCGGAAGTCTCGGTCACCCGATCCGGTTGCGGCCGTAGCGAACTCGTCGCGCCCTCCCAGCTCGACCAGGCGATCGCGGCGGTGCGCGCGATGTCCTCGTCGGGCGAGTGCAGCAACCGGTGGTAGACCTCGACCAGATCCTGGTCGCGTTCGTCCTCGGGCACCGGCGCGAGAAACTTCTCCCACTCGTCCGGATAGACGTAGCCCGCGGCGCCGTTGTAGTACCAGTCGATTTCCTTGCGCCGCAACAGGAAGATGCCGCGCAGCACCAATTCCGTCACGCGCTCGGGGTGCCGCTGCGCGTAGGCCAGCGCCAGCGTGGAACCCCACGAGCCGCCGAACACCTGCCAGCGAGCGATGCCGAGATGTTCACGCAGCGCCTCGATGTCGGCGATCAGATGACCGGTGGTGTTGTGCTCCAGACTCGCGTCATCGGCCAGGTGCGGGGTGGACCGGCCGCACCCACGCTGGTCGAACAGCACGATGCGATAGGCGGCCGGATCGAAGAACTGCCGATGGAACGGCGCGGTGCCACCGCCCGGCCCGCCGTGCAGGAACACCACCGGCTTGCCGTCCGGATTGCCGCTGACTTCCCAGTAGACCGACTGGCCGTCGCCGACCGCCAGCATGCCGGAGGCGTAGGGCTCGATCGGGGGATAGAGAGTGCGCATCCGGCCGCCCGGGCTCAGAACGCCAGACCCGAGGCCAGATCCGGGATGCCCAGCGCCTCCACGGCCTGCTGGCGCACGTCGGGGCAGGCCTTGATCGTGGCTCGGTCGACGATCGGCTTGTCGGCCAGCACCGCGGCGTTGATGCCGCCGTTGCGCAGGGCCCACTCGTGGACCAACGCGTTCAGGCCGATCTTGCCCAGGGTGCCGCCCTGGATTCGCCAGTTGGACAGCTCCGGCCGGATCAGGTCGCACAGCTGGGTCGCGGCCGCGTCGGAGATCTCCGGGCTCGCCGGTGTGGTACGGCCCGCGGTGGTGCCCGGCGTGGCGGTGGCCGACGCCGTGGTCGAACTCGAGCTGCCGGTGGGGGCCGGTCCCGAGTCGCTGCCGCAAGCGGTCAACGCCGCGGCGGCGAGGGCGCCCGCCACCAGCAGGGTGCTGCGTGAAATCCAACGGCTGTACGGCATGGGTACCTCTGGTCGTGTCGGTATTGTCGGCATCGAGTCTGCCATTTATTTCGCCGACCGGCCCGAACCGGCCGTTTTCGGTGGGAATAGCTCAGCGCAGCTCGGACCGCCCGGTGCGCACAAGTCGCCGACGGGACGAGGAGTCTCGTCCGGGCTCGGTTCGCAACCGGCGCAGCGGATTCGGCAGGTGGAGCGCTGACTGCGCGCCTGAAGGGCTTTGCGCCGTCGGAGCTAGCGATCGACGCGGATCATCGGAAGTTCTGGTCGTACCTTTGCGATGGATTCGAAGTCGGCGTCCGCGTGCAGGAGCGTCAGGCGATGCTCGAGCGCGGTGAGAGCGATGACGATGTCCATCGGCGACGGCCCGCGATGGTGGCCGATTCGGATCAGGTCACGTTGCACCGCCAGCACGTGACGCCAAGGATCATCGAGCGCGGGGTACCAGCCGAACGTACGGCCCAGCACCGCGAAGAATGGTTCGAAGTCCTTGCCCGACCGAACGGAGACCATGAGTTCGGCTTCGACGGGCGGGCAGACGGCGACGAGTCCTTGTGCCACTTGGCGCGGCCACGGGTCGTGCACCTGGCCACGAAGCAGTCGCCACACGGCCGAGGTGTCGGCGAGGTAGGTCAACGCCGGGACCGCTCCTCGCCCGCCAGCACGTCGAAGTCCAGGATTTCCTCGGCATTGGCCTGCAGCCAGGCCAAGCCGCGGGCGCGATCGTCCGCGGTCAGGCCCGCCGCGATGGCCAATGCCCGGTTGATCGTGTCACGCTTGGTTCGCGTGCCCAGCTGCTGCTGCGCGAACGCCAGTGCGCCGTCATCGAGGTCGACTATGGTCCGCGACATGGCTACACCTCCCTTGATATATGGATATAAGAGAGTATATCAAGGGAGGTCGCGATGTCAGAAGCTGTGCTCCGGCGCCGGGAAGGTGCCCCGGCGCACTTCGTCGGCGTAGGCGGCGGCGGCAGTGCGCAATTCGTCGCCCACGTTGCCGAAACGCTTGACGAACTTCGCGGTCTTGCCGCTGGTGTAGCCGGCCATGTCCTGCCAGACCAGCACCTGCGCGTCGGTGTCTGCGCCGGCGCCGATGCCGACCGTCGGAATGGTCAGCTTGCGGGTGACCTGCCCCGCCAGCTCCGCCGGGACCATCTCCATGACCACGGAGAACGCGCCCGCCTCCTGGACCGCGATGGCGTCGGCGATCAGCTGCTCGGCGCCGTCGCCGCGCCCCTGGACCCGGAATCCGCCGAGGGTGTGCACGCTCTGCGGGGTGAAGCCGATGTGCGCCATGACCGGGATGCCCGCCGCGGTGACCAGCGCGATCTGCTCGGCGACCCGCTCGCCGCCCTCCAGCTTCACCGCGTGCGCCCCGCCCTCCTTCATGAACCTGGTCGCGGTGGCCAGCGCCTGCTGCGGGGAGGACTCGTAGGTGCCGAACGGCAGGTCGGCCACCACCAGCGCGTGCGGCGCGCCGCGCACCACGCCGCGTACCAGCGGGATGAGCTCGTCCACGGTGATCGGCACGGTGGTGTCGTAGCCGTACACGACGTTGGCCGCGGAGTCGCCGACCAGCAGCACCGGGATGCCTGCTTCTTCGAACAACCGCGCCGAGGAGTAGTCGTAGGCGGTCAGCATCGCCCAGCGTTCGCCGTCGGCTTTCATCTGCTGCAAGTGGTGCACCCGGGTCTTGCGCACGACCTTCTTGGGCTCCGCGGGCGCCGCACCGTAGGCAGGGGTTTCCGAATCGGATACGGACATCATCGTCCCTTTCGTCTGTGTCGCCTCGGGGCCCGTCCGGGTCCCCGGGATTGTCTGACGAGAATCAGTGTGCCACCCGCCACCGACCCGGATTAAGGCCGATGACCGGTGCAATTGGTCACAGCGCAGAAGTTTGCCCGGGGCGGTGCCCCCCGGTACACGGTGGCAATATCGGAGGCATGTCGACGGTGCGGAACGGGCGCGGTGCGCTCTCGGTGGCGGTGCTGGCGTCGGTCGCTGTCCTGATGTCGGGGTGCGCCGTCACCCGCACCGAATCGGGGCAGCCGACAACGACGACGCCGCCCGCCGGGTTGGAGAAGTTCTACGGCCAGACCGTGCAGTGGGGCGACTGCACCGGATTCGGCGGACCGGACGACCGGCTCCCGCCGAGCGCCGAGTGCGCCCGGATCACCGTGCCGGTGGACTACGCGGCGCCCGAGGGCGCGACCGCGCAGATCGCGATCTCGCGCACCCGGGCGACCGGACGGCGGATCGGTTCGCTGGTGATGAATCCGGGCGGGCCGGGGGAGTCCGGTCTCGGCCTGTCGTCGCTCGGCAACAAGACCGAGCTGGCCGAGCGCTTCGACCGGATCGGCTTCGACCCGCGCGGCATCGGCTCCTCCCTGCCCACGATCGTCTGCCAGACACCCCAGGAACAGGACGCCGAGCGAGCCGAGCCGGAGGAGGACTACACCCCGGCGGGCATCGCCGACGCGGAGGCCGACAACCGCCGGTACGCGGACCGCTGCGCCGAGCGCACCGGCAAGGACTTCCTCGCCCATGTCGGCACCCGGGAGGTGGTGCAGGACCTGGACGTCATGCGTGCGGCGCTCGGTGACGAGAAACTGACCTACGTCGGGTACTCCTACGGCACCAAGATCGGTTCGGCGTACGCGGAGAAGTTCCCCGATCGGGTGCGCGCCATGGTGCTGGACGGCGCCATCGACTCCTCGCAGGATCCGGTGCAGGAGTCGCTGCGCCAGGCGGCGGGCTTCCAGAAGGTGTTCGACGCCTACGCCGCGGACTGCGTGCAGCAGCCGGACTGCCCGCTGGGTTCGGACCCGGCGCAGGCGGTGGCGCGGTTCCGCGCGCTGGTGAACCCGCTGTGGGACAAGCCAGCGCAGACCACGGATCCGCGCGGGCTGACCTACGGTGACGCGCTGACCGGCGTACGGCAGGCGCTCTACACCGACGAGTTGTGGAAGGTGCTCACGCTCGGGCTGTCGGAGTTGCGGGACGGGCGCGGCGATACGTTGCTCGCGCTGGCCGACCTGTACGACGGCCGTCGCGACGACGGCACCTACACCAACACCACCGACGCGTTCAACGCGATCCGCTGCGTGGACGATCCGCGCATCACCGATCGCGCGGTCACCGGACGCCAGGACGCGGAGTACCGCAAAGCGGCCCCGTTCCTCGACGACGGTCGTGGCACCGGCGCTGCGCCACTGGAGCTGTGCACCGCCTGGCCGGTGCCGAACACGAGCGAACCGCATCGCATCGCCGTGGCGGGCCTGCCGAAGACGGTGGTGGTCTCGACGACCGAGGATCCGGCGACGCCGTACCAGGCCGGAGTCGACCTGGCCGCACAGCTGGGCGCCGCGCTGATCACCTACCAGGGCAACCGGCACACGGTGGCGCTGGCGGGTGGCGTGCCCTGTGTGGACGACGCGGTCATCGCCTATCTGGTCGACCTGTCCGAGCCTGCTCCCGGCCTCACCTGCTGAGCCGCCGGGCACGGTTGCCGACCGGTGGCGCCGCGCGGCCGTTTCCGGAAAAAACTCACAAAGGGGACGATCCGACCGTGCGGAGCCTTCCGAAAAATCCAGGTCAGCAATCTTAAGCGTGTATGTAACACGGATTTAACGCCGGATGCTTACGCTCGCGGGCATGGATCGCCAGAAGGAATTCGTGCTGCGGACGCTCGAAGAGCGGGACATCCGCTTCGTACGTCTCTGGTTCACCGACGTCTTGGGCTACCTGAAGTCCGTCGCCATCGCCCCCGCCGAGCTGGAAGGCGCGTTCGAAGAGGGTATCGGATTCGACGGATCGGCCATCGAGGGCTTCGCCCGGGTCTCCGAGGCCGACATGGTCGCCCGGCCGGACCCGTCGACCTTCCAGGTGCTGCCGTGGGCCACCAGCAAGGGCCACCAGCACTCCGCGCGCATGTTCTGCGACATCACCATGCCGGACGGCTCGCCGTCCTGGGCCGACCCGCGCCACGTGCTGCGCCGCCAGCTGAACAAGGCCGGCGATGTCGGGTTCAGCTGCTACGTGCATCCCGAGATCGAATTCTTCCTGCTGGAGAACGGAACGCGGGACGGCGTCCCGATCCCCGCCGACAGCGGCGGCTTCTTCGACCAGGCGGTGCACGATTCGGCGCCGAACTTCCGCCGCCACGCCATCGACGCGCTGGAGTCCATGGGCATCTCCGTGGAGTTCAGCCACCACGAGGGCGCACCGGGCCAGCAGGAGATCGACCTGCGCTACGCCGACGCGCTGTCCATGGCCGACAACGTGATGACCTTCCGCTACCTGATCAAGGAAGTGGCCATCGACGAGGGCGTGCGCGCGACCTTCATGCCCAAGCCGTTCGCCCAGTACCCGGGCTCGGCGATGCACACGCACATGAGCCTGTTCGAGGGCGAGACCAACGCCTTCCACGACCCGGACGACCCGATGAACCTGTCGGAGACGGCGCGCGCGTTCATCGCGGGCATCCTCGAGCACGCGCCGGAGATCAGCGCGGTCACCAACCAGTGGGTGAATTCCTACAAGCGCCTCATCCACGGCGGCGAGGCGCCCACGGCCGCCTCGTGGGGCCGGTCCAACCGCTCCGCGCTGGTGCGCGTGCCGATGTACACGCCGAACAAGTCGTCCTCGCGTCGCGTCGAGATCCGCAGCCCCGATTCCGCGTGCAACCCCTACCTGGCCTTCGCCGTGCTGCTCGCGGCCGGACTGCGGGGCATCGAGAAGGGCTACACGCTGCCGCCGGAGGCCGAGGACGACGTGTGGTCGCTGACCGTCGCGGAGCGGCGAGCGATGGGCTTCCGTGAGCTGCCCGGCACCCTGGACGAGGCGCTGCAGGCGATGGAGCGCTCCGAACTGGTCGCCGAGACCCTCGGCGAGCACGTGTTCGACTTCTTCCTGCGCAACAAGCGCCGGGAGTGGGCGGACTACCGCAGCCAGGTCACGCCGTTCGAGCTGAAGGAATACCTGGGGTTGTAATCCGAGCGATGCCCCGAGGCGGCGTGCCCCCGGTCACGGCCGGGTAATTTGAGAACCATGGTCCGGCCCCCGTCTGCGCGCTCCGTCGTCCCTGGTGTCGGTCGGCTCGGATTGCTCGAGCCGTCGGCCGCCGCGTCGCTGCGCGATCTGGGGTGGGACAACGTCGAAAGCATCCCCGTGCTGTGGTCGCTGTCCCGCGCGCCGGACGCCGACCTCGCGTTGAGCACGCTCATGCGGCTGCGCGAGAGCATCGGCGACGGATGGGACGCCGTCGATTCGGCGATCCGCACCGATACGGCGTTGCGGGGCAGGCTGTTCGCACTGCTCGGCTCGTCCAGCGCGTTCGGCGACCATCTCGTCGCGGCGCCGTCGGCGTGGGAGGGGTTGCGGCGCAAGGAGTTACCGGGGCGCGACGAGCTGATCGCCGATCTGCTGGCCGTCGTCGAGGCCGAACCCGAGCGCGGGCCCAACGCGGCCCCGCTGCTGTTCCGCGCCGGGGTATCGGGGCCCGAAGTGGTGGCGTCGCTGCGCAAGCGGTACCGCGATCATCTGATGCTGCTGGCCGCGCTGGATCTGGCGGCGACGGTGGAGAACGAGCCCGTGCTGCCCTATCAGGTGGTCGGCAGGCAGCTCACCGACCTGGCCGACGCCGCCCTGACCGCGGCGCTGGCGGTCGCGGTGGCCCGGGTCTGCAAGGACGAGCCGGTGCCGGTGCGGCTCGGCGTGATCGCGATGGGCAAATGCGGTGCGCGCGAGCTGAACTACGTCAGCGACGTCGACGTGGTGTTCGTCGCCGAGCCCGCCGACGCCACCGCCACGCGCTTGGCCGCGGAGCTGATGAGCGTAGCGAGTCAGGCGTTCTTCGAGGTCGACGCGGCGCTGCGACCGGAGGGCAAAGCCGGTGCGCTGGTCCGGACGCTGGATTCGCACATCGCCTACTACAAGCGGTGGGCGCGCACCTGGGAGTTCCAGGCGCTGTTGAAGAACCGTCCGGCCACCGGCGATCTCGCGCTCGGCGAGCAGTACCGCGCCGCGCTGATGCCCATGGTGTGGTCGGCCTCGGAGCGTCCGGATTTCGTCGCCGACGTGCAGGCGATGCGCCGCCGCGTGGAGGATCTGGTACCCGCCGACCTGCGAGAACGCGAACTGAAGCTGGGGCACGGCAGCCTCAGGGACGTCGAGTTCGCCGTGCAGCTACTGCAATTGGTGCACGGGCGGGTGGACGAGACGCTGCACGTGCAGGGCACCGTCGAGGCGCTGACCGCGCTGGCCGCGGGCGGGTACGTCGGCCGCGACGACGCGGCCAATCTCACGGCGTCGTACGAATTCCTGCGGCTGTTGGAACACCGCCTGCAGCTGCAGCGGCTGCGTCGCACCCACACCTTGCCCGCCGCCGACGACGAGGAGGGCATGCGCTGGCTGGCCCGCGCCGCGCACATGCGGCCGGACGGCAGACAGGACGCGGTCGGTGTGCTGACCAGCGAGATCCGCCGCAACACGGTGCGCGTGCGGCGCTTGCACGCCAAATTGTTCTACCGGCCGCTGCTGGAATCGGTGGTGCGCATGGAACCCGATGCGCTGCGCCTGAGCCCCGAAGCCGCCGTCCGGCAACTCGCCGCGCTCGGCTACGCGGCGCCGGAGCACGCCCTCGGCCACCTCAAGGCCCTGACCGGCGGGGTGTCGCGCAAAGGCCGCATCCAAGCCCTGCTGCTACCGACGCTGCTCGAATGGCTCGGCGAGACCCCGAATCCCGATGCGGGCCTGCTGGCCTACCGCCGGGTGTCGGAAGGGCTCGCCGACCAGATCTGGTTCCTGCGCGAGCTGCGCGACGAGGGGGCCATCGCGCAGCGGCTCATGATCGTGCTCGGCTCTTCGGAATACCTGCCCGATCTGCTGATCAACGCGCCCGAGACGATCCGGATGTACGCCGACGGTCCCGGCGGCCCGCTGCTGCTGGGTCCGCAGCCCGACGAGGTGGCTCGCGGCATCCTCACCGCCGCCGCTCGTTACGAGGACCCGAAACGAGCGGTGGCCGCGGCGCGTTCGTTGCGCAGGCACGAGCTCGCGCGGGTGGCGTCGGCCGATCTGCTCGGCATGCTCGATGTGCCCCAGGTGTGCCGGGCGCTGTCGTCGGTGTGGGTCGCGGTGCTGGAGGCGTCGTTGCGCGCGGTGATCCGGGCGGGCGAGGCGGAGCGGGGGGCGCCCGCGCCCGCCGACATCGCCGTGATCGGCATGGGGCGGCTCGGCGGCATGGAACTGGGCTACGGCTCCGACGCGGACGTGCTGTTCGTCTGCGACCCGCGCCCGGGCGAGGACGAGACCAAGGCCGTGAAGTGGGCGATCGGGGTGGCCGACCGGGTGCAGCAGCTGCTCGGCGCGCCCAGCACCGATCCGCCGCTGCACGTGGACGCCGGGTTGCGGCCGGAAGGGCGCAACGGCGCGCTGGTGCGCACGCTGGCCGCGTACGCCGCGTACTACGAGCAATGGGCGCAACCCTGGGAGGTGCAGGCGCTACTGCGCGCCCACCAGGTGGCCGGTGACGAGGAACTCGGGTTGCGTTTCCTGCACGTCATCGACAAGGTGCGCTACCCGGAGGGCGGGGTGTCGGCCGAGGCGGTGCGCGAGATCCGGCGGATCAAGGCCAGGGTGGACGCCGAGCGGCTGCCCCGCGGCGCCGATCCGGCCACACACACCAAGCTGGGGCGTGGAGGACTGGCCGATATCGAGTGGACGGTCCAGCTGGTGCAGCTGCGGCACGCCCACGAGGTGCCCGGCCTGCACAACACCTCCACGCTGGAGGCGCTGGACGTGATCGAGCGGACCGGACTGCTGGACGCGCAGGACGTGGCGCTGCTGCGGGACGCGTGGCTGACGGCCACCAACGCCCGCAACGCCCTGGTGCTGGTGCGCGGCAAGCCCTCCGACCAGCTGCCCGCCCCCGGCCGCCTCCTGTCCGCGGTCGCCCGCGTCGCGGGATGGCCCAACGACGACGGCAGCGAATTCCTCGACCACTACATGCGCGTCACGCGGCGCGCCAAAGCTGTCGTCGAACGGGTCTTCGGCGCCTGAGCCGCGCTCCGCGCCGGGTCGTCGGTTCTCGCGCGACTCCGGCTGCCGGATTCACGACTCGAGCGTGAGCCCGGCGCGGGCCGCCCGTTGCTCGCCCCAGTCGTAGAGGGCGGTGAGGACGGGAACCAGGGTGCTGCCTTCGTCGGTGAGGGTGTATTCGACCTGCGGCGGCACCGTGTCGTAGACGGTGCGCCGGACCAGGCCGTCGGCTTCCAGTTCGCGCAATTGCTGCACCAGCATCTTCTCGCTGGTCGCCGGCATCCGCCTGCGCAGCTCGCCGTAGCGGTGCACTCCCTCCTTCAAGTGGGCGAGGATCACCGGCTTCCACTTGCCGCCGATCAGGTCGACGGTCACTTCCACGGCGCAGTTGTAGCGCTTGCCGGGCACCTGTCCTCCGAGTACTCACCGAAAAGTGCGTTCTTGTAACACTGTAATCATCGCGCTTCCATGGATGCCGTTCACCGGAAACCACACGCGCACATGGAGCGAAATTCTATGAAGGTCATCGTTTTCGACCGATTCAAGCCCGGCGTCACCCTGGAGACGATCAACCCGTATCTGCCCGAGGAAGTCGCCAATGTGTGGCGACTGTGGAAGGCGGGCATCGTCCGGGAGAACTACGCCCGCGCCGACGAGCCAGGGGTGGTCATCGTGTTCGAGGTCGACAGCGTCGAGGAGGCCCGCAAGTATGTCGCGGACTTCCCGCTCACCAAGGCCGGGTACCTGGAGTGGACGTTCGTCCCGGTGCAGGCGCCCTTGCCGCTGGAGGCGTTGATGGACCCGGCCGTGGACCTCGCCGAACCCTACGACCGGACCGCGTGAGCATGCGGCACGCATTCGGCTTGCGCATCCCGCAGACCGTGCCGGACGCCTGCGATCCCACGCGGATGGCGCTGCTCATCTACGACATGCAGGTCGGCATCGTGCGGCAGATCCCCGGCGGCGAGGAGATCGTGCGCGCGTGCGTGCGGCTGCGTGACGCCGCGCGGGCGGGCGGCTTCCGGGTCTTCTACACGCGACACATGTCCTTGCCGGTCGCGGCGTCGGGCGTCGCCCAGTTGCGCACCGCCATGTCCTGGCAGCGGGTGGACGACCCGGCGGCCGTGCGCTCGAGCTTCCCGCAGGGTTCGCCGCAATTCCACCTGGTGCCCGAGCTGACGCCCGGTCCGGACGAGGTGGTGTTCGACAAGATCACCATGTCGGCCTTCGCGGCGACCCCGCTGGATTTCGCCCTGCGCGACTGCGGCATCGACACCTACGCCGTGGCGGGCATCGCGATGGAGGTGGGCATCGAGCCGACCGTCCGGCACAGCCTGGATCTGGGCTATCTGCCGATCATCGTCACCGACGCCTGTGGAGCCGGTCATCGTGCGGCTGCCGAAAGATCGCACGCCACCTTGGAGTTCGCCGGGGGATCGCTGATGACGGACACGGCGGAACTGAGCGAGTTGATGAGGCGGTACGCAGAATCCACACCTGCGCTACACCGGATCTTCGAAGACGGTGCCTAGGCTCGACCGCATGCGTAGATGGATGAACCGGGCGTTGCTCGGTGTGGGGTGGTGCGCAGTAACCGCGGGCGCCCTTGGGCTCGTGCTGCATTTCGGGGCGTGGCAGCGGCGCGGGCTGGTTCTGCTCGCGTCGGGGGCGTCGTACTTCATGATCGGGGCGTTCGTCGGCTTGGTGTTGCTGCTGATCGCGCGTGGGTGGCGCAGTGCGGCCGTGGCCGGTGTGCTTGCCGCGGCGGTGCTCTGGACGCTGGTGCCCGCGTTCGTGCCGGAGAGCCGGGCGGCGAGCGGTCCGGAGATGACCGTCATGCAGTCGAATATCTTGTTCGGCGGCGCGGATCCGGCCGCGGTGGTGCGCGCGGTGCGGCACAACCGGGTCGACGTGCTGACGGTCGACGAACTGACCGGCGCCGCGCTCGAACGCCTGGCGGGTGCGGGCCTGCTCGCCGAATTGCCGCATCACTACGCCGAACCCACCCGTGACGGCGGTGGCGGCACCGGCATCTTCAGCAGGTACCCGCTGCGGGACAGCAGGAAATACGACGGCTTCGTCCTGAACAATGTCTCCGCGACGCTGGATCACCCGGAACGAGGGCCGATCACCGTCTTCGCCTTCCATCCGGTCCCGCCGCCGTTCGACTTCCCCGCATGGCGGGCGGAGATGCGCAGGATTCGCGAAATCCTCGACGCGCATCCCGGTCCCGCCATCGTCGGTGCCGACTTCAACGCGACCCGCGATCACGCGGCCTACCGCGATCTCCTGCGCGGCCGCTTCGCCTCGGCCGCCGATCAGACCGGAGCGGGCCTGCTGCCCACGTTTCCCGAGGACCGCCGCTGGGGCCCGGTGATCGGCATCGACCACATCCTCGTGGCCGACGCCACCGCCGAACAGCTGCACACCCTTTCGGTCCCCGGTTCCGACCACCGAGCGCTGATCTGCCGCATCCGCCTGCGGTGATCCGGGTCCGCCCTGCCGACCGCGGTGACGCATTCGCCCTGAAGTGCCCCAGGTCGTCGAGCAGCGTCCACGTCCGCGCAGAGGTTGCGCCTTGCCGCCGCGGGACCGGTTCCTGAGCGCGAACGCGGTGATGCGCGAAGCGCGTTCGTGGCGATTACGATGTGAGCGCTCGGCGGGCCCGAGACGCGGTACCGGGGAGGCGGGTCGATGCGGAAGAACAAGCGATTCGGTGTGGTGGCCGCGCTGGCGGTGGTGACCGCGGTGCTCGCCGGTTGCGCCACCGGTGCGAACCATCGTGCGGCGCAGCAGGTCTCGCCCCCGGCGGACACCTGGGAGCTGGCCGGATCGATGACGGCCACCGGCCCGAACGGCCCGCGCCAGGGGGTGCCGGACGCACCGCTCACGGCGGAGAACGGCGACGGCGGCGCCATCGACAAGCTGGCGCTCAATGCCATCGCCGACGTGCAGGACTTCTGGGCCGCCGAGTATCCCGCGCACTTCCCCGGCACGTTCAGGCCGGTGGCGAGGTATATCTCGTGGGACGCCAAGGCGCCCAGAATGCAGTCGGTGAAGTTCTGCAAATCCGACACCTACCAGGTGGTCAACGCCGCCTACTGCGGCGGCGACCACACCATCGGCTGGGACCGCGGCGTCCTGTTGCCGAAACTGGTGCAGAAGTACGGCGAGATGGCCGTGGTGATGGTGCTCGCCCACGAGTACGGGCACGCCATCCAGGGGCAGGCTGAACTCGCCGGTCTGCTCACCCCGCCGCTCGTGCAGGAACAGCAGGCCGATTGCCTCGCCGGTGCCTTCCTGCGTCATGTGGCGGAGGGGGATTCGGCGCATTTCACGCTCAACACCACCGACGGGCTCAACGCGGTGCTCGGCGCGACGGTGGCCGTGCGCGACCGCGATCCGAACGACCCGGAGAACGTGCACGGGTCGGCGTTCGAGCGGGTGACCGCGGTGCAGATCGGCTACACCGACGGCGCCGACGGGTGCAAGAAGATCACCAGGAAGGAGATCGCCCAGCGTCGTGGCAATCTCCCCACCACCTTCGAGCCGGGCGAGGAGCAGGCGCAGCTGCCGGTGGATGCCGCCGCGTTGACCAGCCTGAGCAAGGCGCTGGCGCAGATCTTCCCGGTCACGCGGCCGCCGCAGTTCGATTACGCCGACGTCGGGCGCACCTGCTCGGACGTCACCCTCACCCGCCCGGTGTCCTATTGTCCGGGCGCGAACCGGATCGGCACCGACGTCCCCGCCCTGGCCCGCCGCGGCGGATCGATGGCGGGTGAGGACCCGCTGTCGGCGGTCGTGGACGGTGACTACAACGCGTTCGTCGTCTTCGTGTCGCGGTATGCGCTTGCGGTGCAACAGGATCGGAAGCTGTCCTTGACCGGCGCGGAAACGGCCGGGTTGCGCACCGCCTGCCTCAGCGGCGTGGTGACCACCAGGCTCAGCGAGCCGGGCAGCGACCCGCACCTGTCCGCGGGCGATCTGGACGAAGCGGTCTCCGGCCTGCTCGCCGACGGCGCGGCGGCCGCCGACGTGAACGGCCACGTCGTGCCGAGCGGCTACCAGCGGCTGGAGGCGTTCCGCACCGGCGTGCTGGACGGCGAGAGCGCCTGCCTGGCCAGGTTCCGGTAGGCGCCTACACCGGCAGCGACCGCAGCGAGCTGAGCGTGCCGGCCAGCGCGCGGGCCGCCTCGGCGCCCTTGGTGCGGAAGTGCTCGGTGAAGTACGTGACGTGCTCGCTGTGCTCGTGGAAGTGGTGCGGGGTGAGCACGACCGAGAACACCGGCACGTCCGTGTCCAGCTGGACCCGCATCAGTCCGTCGATCACCGCCGACGCCACGAAGTCGTGCCGGTAGATACCACCGTCCACCACCAGCGCCGACGCGACGATCGCCGCGTACCGGCCGGAGTGCGCCAAGCGCTTGGCGTGCAGCGGGATCTCGAAGGCGCCCGGCACCTCGTAGACGTCGATGCCGGCGGGATCGAAACCGAGGTCGGCGTATTCGGTGCGGAAGCCCTCGTACGCCTTCTCGACGATCGAGCTGTGCCAGCTGGCGCGGATGAACGCGATGGATCCGGTGCTACTCATGGATGAATACTACTTTTCGGTAAGGTGCGCTTCCAGCCAGCCGACGACATCGTCGAGCACCTTCTGCTGCTCCGGCTCGTTGAACACCTCGTGGTAGAGGCCCTCGTAGCGGATCACCGTGAGATCCTCCGACCCCGCGCCGCGCTCGATGAGATCGGAGCTCGACGGCGCGGCGATCGCGTCGGCGGTGCCGTGCAGCACCAGCACCGGCGCGGTGAGCCGTGCCAGCCGCTGCTTGACGGTATCCGTCGCGTTCAGCATCTCCGCGCCGGTGCGGGCGGGCAGCTTGCCCCGGTAGACCAGCGGATCGTTGTCGTAGGCGGTGACCACCGCCGGATCGCGGCTGATCTGCGACGAATCCAGCTTCAGCACACCCAGATTCGGGGTGAACCGGCTCAACACCGGTGCCAGCTTGCGCTGCACCGGATTGCCCACCGGGATGTCCAGCGGCGGGGCGGACAGCACGATGCCCGCCACGTCGATCGGCGCGCGGGTGGCCAGATACAAGGTGATCAGGCTGCCCATCGAGTGCGCGACGAGGAAGCGAGGCACGCCGGGCTGCTCCCGGCTCGCGATGTCGAGCATGACGTCGACGTTGTCGGCGGCGGCCGCCATGGATCCGATGTTGGCCTTGCCGCCCGCGGACTTCCCGTGCCCGATGTGGTCGAGCGCGTAGACCGCGAAACCGGCCGCGACCAGCCGCTGCCCGACGTGAGCGTAGCGGCCGGAGTGCTCGGCCACGCCGTGCACCAGGACGATCACGCCCCGCGCGGCGCCCTCCGGCAGCCACGCCCGCCAGGCGACTCCGCTGCCGATTCCGTCGAACTCACCGGATTCGGTGCGGATCGCGGGCGGCTCGGTGGGCGTGGCGTTGCCCGCCGTCGGCTCGGTCGTCATGCCTGGCGCTCCTGACGTCGATGGCGCGCCGACCGTCGCGAAATGCTCGATCAGTCGCCGATTGAACTCGATGAGTCGAGCGTAGTTGACCCGCGACAGTCGTTCGTCGGTTCCGTGGATCGAGGCCAGGTCGCGTTCGTCCAGCACGATCGGCGCGAAATTGCACCGGGTCCCCGCCAGGTCGTCGTAGTGCCTGGAGTCGGTCGCGCCGGGCACGATGCCGGTGGTCACCGCGATGCCGGGGACGACGGCGCGGGCGAGGCCCGCGATCAGGTCGAAGGCGGGACCGGGCCCGGTGATCCGCGACGGCTCCGACGACATGCCGATCAGCTCGAAGCGAATCCCTTTGTCCCGCACGACTTTGCGGCAGTGCGCCAGCACCGAGGCGACCGTGTCACCGGGCAGGATGCGGAAGTTCACCATGGCCTCGGCCCGCTGGGGCAGCACGTTCGCGCGCACGCCGCCGCGGATCACCGTCGGCGCCGTGGTGGTGCGCACCATTGCCTCGGTCTGCGGCTGGGCCGCCATCACCCGGGCGACCACCGGTGCGGCGACGCGCGCCAGGCCGAGCAGCCGCCGCCGCGGGGCAGGCATGACCTCGCGCACCCGGTCCAGCATGTCCGCGATTACCGGAGTCAGGCGCAGCGGCATCGGATGGTCCTGGATGCGGGCCACCGCCCGCGCGATCCGGCCCACCGCCGTCTGCTTGCCCGGCATGGACGAATGCCCGCCGACGTCGGTGACCGACAACCGGACCGTGGCGTAGCCCTTCTCACCGAGCATGATCGTCGCCACCGGCTGCCGCGCGCCGTCGACGACGCCCGCGGTGATCACCCCGCCCTCGTCCAGCAGCAGATCCGCCCGCACGCCCGCCTGCCGCAGATGGCTGGCCATGCGCTCGGCCCCGTCGCCGCCGAAGACCTCCTCGTCGTGCCCGAAGGCCAGGTAGACGGTGTGCCGGGGCCGCAATCCCGCGGCGAGCGCGGACTCCGTGGCCTCCAGGATGGCCAGCACGCGGCTCTTGTCATCGATCGCGCCGCGGCCCCAGATGAATTCGTCGTCGACCACGCCCGCGAACGGCGGATGGGTCCAGCGCTCGGCGTCGTCCACCGGCACCACGTCCTGATGGGCGAGCAGGATCGCGGCCACCCGCTCCGGCTCGACGCCGGGCCAGCGGTAGAGCCTGCTGTGCGCGAAGCGCCGCAACTCGAGCTCGGCGTGCACGCGCGGGAAGGACGCCCGCAGATGCGCGTCGAGGCGCTCGAACGCCGCGCTGTCGGCGTCGCGCGGGTCGTCGGTGGACACCGTCGCGCACCGGAGCGCGGCGGCGAGGCGTTCGGCGGTCGGGTCGTCGACCGGCTCCGTCATCGGTCACCGGTGCGGTCGGGCAGATTCATCGGCACCGTTGCATTGTTCAACATGCTCGGGTCGAGGGCGATCGTCTTCTCGTTTCGCCACTTCACGATGCCCTCGGTGAGCCCACCGACCAGCTCGGGACGACGTGTTCCGGTCAGCAGCGGCAGGTCGACGCGCGCGGAGGACACCGTCACCGGAGCGAAGGCGGGGGAGTGCGACCACACGTCGTCGACCACGTCGGTCACCCGCACGCCGATCCGGTGGCCGGCGGCGATCGGCCAGTCCTGCGCGAGCAGCCGGACCTCGGCGGTGTCGCTCACCGGGGCGATACCGCGGGTGATGACCGTCGCGCGCAGGTCAGGGGCAATGTCGTAGAGCTCGACCGCGACCGTCGCGTTCGCCGGGCCGCTCAGCCGCAGGGTGGCGGTGGGGATGCCGGACAGGTGCTGGTCCGCGGTCAGCGGCGCGGAGACCGACCACAGTTCCCGGTCGGGTCCGGGGACCAGCCCGCGGTCGGTGTAGCTGCCGGTCCGCAGCTCGACCGGGACCCGCCGCGCGTCGGCGGGCGGCCAGGCGGTCTCCGCGCGCCAGCGGCCGTCGAATTGGCCGACGGTGATTCGCGGTCCGGGCACCTCGACGGCACGGCCCGCGACGTGCTTGTCGAAGAACGCCAGCAACTCGGTGTCGAAGTGCGGTGTGCCGCATTTGTCGTGGCAGGTGCGGTGTCCCCACTGGCCGAACCAGGCCCGGTGCTCGCCGGGGCCGAGGCCGTTCCACAGATCGAACACGCGATAGGCGCGGGTGTTGTAGTCGACGAAACCCTGGCCGAGGAACACCGGGATAGTGCTGCCGCGCAGTCGCGCGACCAGGTCGCGGTCGCGCCAGAACGCGGTGCCGGGGTTGTGGTCGCCGATCTCGGCCAGGTATCCCTGAAAGCACTGCCACGGCATCTGCGTCGCGTTCGCCTGGTATTCGCCGGAGTCCTCCGGACGCGGTGGGGTGGACGCGATGAGCAAGTGCTCCAGCCCCGCGAAATCGGCGGGGCGCACGCCGCTCTCGGTGATCGGCTTGCCGGAGAACTTCCACGAGACGCCCTGCATGTACAGGTAGGAGTAGGGATCGACGACCGGCTCGAACGCGCCCACCGCGGCGAGCCCCTTCGGTGCGGCGGCCAGGCCCATCAGCCCGGTCCAGGCTTCGTACGAGGTGCCGAACAACCCGACCTTGCCGGTGGACCACGGCCGGCTCGCCGCCCATTCCACGGCCGCGGCGACGTCCGCGCGTTCGCCGGGGCCGCCGAAGTCCGGGCAGCCGCTCGACCCGCCGAATCCGCGCAGGTCGACGACGACGTAGGTGTAGCCCGCGTTCAGGAAGAGTTCGGCGGTGAGGTTGTCGGTGGACGGCCCTCCGGTCAGGCGCGGTTCGCTCAAGTACGCCAGGTGCGCGCGATACGGGCTGACGGTGAGGACCACGGGTGTGCGGGCGTCGTCCGGGACACCGTCCGGCCGCAGGATGTCCGCGTGCAGGCGGGTGCCGTCCGTGCTGTCGATGAACGCTTGCTTCCACTGGTAGGGCACCGGCAGCGGTTCGGCGGCGGCGGTCACCGGGGTGAACGCGGCCAGCAGCAACAGCAGGCCGCACAGGGCACGGGACAGGACGGCGCGGTCGGTCACCATAGGACTATCGAGTGTGCCCGCACGGCCGTCCAGCCCCCGGAATCGGGGTAGTCGTCCAGTAGCCCGAACGGGCGTTCGGAAACGACCGACCGTTCACCCGCCGCAGACGTCACGAAGCACGTGCTCGTAGCAGCGGGCCCCGGCGATCCGGGTGAATCGCGCAGTCCCGCGGCGACGTCGGTCGGACAGATGACGGTGCGAGGGACACGTGGCGAAAACAAGGCAGCAATTGCCTTTTCCGTTTCCGAGCCCCGTTTCCCACAGGTGAAGGAATGGTGTCCACGGGAACCGCTTGCGCTCTCCACAGTGCATTCCACTCTGGGCTCTACGGCGGCTTCTGCGGACTGTCGTGGGTAAGAAACGCCCCCGGATCCCCGACGCTGTCCGCGATCGCGAACGGACGCTTAGGTATCCGGTCGACGCCGGGTCCGCGACGGAGATGCCGCAGGTAGGCGTGTTTTCGACGGAGTACGACGCCGGACACGGCCTACGGCTGCGAACCGGAGCGAACCACGCGGCGACGCAACGATTTCCGTCTGGTGTTCCCGGCGGCGCGGCGTATGATCAGGCCAGTGCGAATACCCGGGGGAAGAATGAGCGAGCCGGAAACAGCGGACTGGGAACGGTTCGTGCAAGCACTGGCGCACTGTCTTGCGGAGCTGCCCTCCCGGGCGACCCTGATCATCGCCGCCCCGGGAAATCGCTATGTCCAATTTGTCCAATACGACATCAAATTGTCCGCCGAACTGGCCGGGAATCATTACCTGACCGATCCCATCCCGGAGACCGCCGCGCAGGCGTTGCGCGCACTGGGCTGGCACGAGCCCGCCGTGCGGCGCGACGCCGACAACTGGACCAGGACCCTGTTCTGGCCGATCGCGCCGAACAGCTTGCTCGAGTTCGCGCGCTCGGTGGCCGTCGGCTTGCGGGACGCTCTCGGGGTCGCGGCCCCAGTCGAGTTGCGGGCGATGGGCTGGACCGAGGCGTCCGGCGACCTGGATCTCACCGTGCTCGGTCCGATCGCGCGCCGTGGGTAGCCCGGTCGGGCCGCTGTCCGGCGGCAAGCCGCGACTACCTGGGCACTATTCTGAGAGACATGGCAGCAGGTAAGCCCACCAAGGAAGCGAAGGCCGCGGCGAAAGCGGCCCGCAAGCAGCAGTCGAGAGAACGTCGCAAGCAGTTGTGGCAGGCGTTCCAGATGCAGCGCAAGGAAGACAAGCTGCTGCTGCCGCTGATGATCGGCGCCTTGGTCGGCATCACCGCCGTCTTCGTCGTGATCGGCCTGATCTTCGGGCTGACCTGGTTCCTCGTCCCGCTCGGCGTGGTGCTGGGCGCGCTGGCTGCGTTCATCATCTTCGGCAGGCGGGTGCAGAAGAGCGTCTACCGCAAGGCCGAGGGCCAGGCGGGCGCCGCGGCCTGGGTGCTGGACAACCTCCAGGGCAAGTGGCGGGTGAGCAACGGCGTCGCCGCCACCACGCAGCTGGACGCGGTGCACCGCGTGATCGGCCTGCCCGGCGTGGTGCTGGTCGCCGAAGGCGCCCCGCAACGGGTCAAGTCGCTGCTCGCCCAGGAGAAGAAGCGCACGGCCCGGTTGATCGGCGACACTCCGATCTACGACGTGGTCATCGGCAACGACGAAGGTCAGATTCCGCTCAAGGACCTGCAGCGCTACCTCACCAAACTGCCGCGCAACATCGACACCAAACGCATGGACCTCATCGAAGGCCGGCTTGCCGCGCTCAGCGCGCGCAGCGGGCCCGCCCTGCCGAAGGGGCCGATGCCCGCAGGCGCCAAGATGCGCGGAGTGCAGCGGACCATCCGCCGCCGCTGACCGGAAAGAGCCTGTTCCGGGCAACCCGGGCCTTTCGACCGCTCCGGCGGACTACGGTCGACGCCGCGTCGCCGAATCACGGGTGACCAGCCAGACGACTCGGTCGTAGGCCAGCGCGTGATAGACGATCACCAGCACGGCGAGCGTCAGCCCCCAGTGCGGCAGCCCCGCCGACTGCAGCGCGAGCGCCCCGCCGCCGAGCACCGACAGTTCGATCACCAGGCGCGTGGAGCCGGACACGGCGACTCTCGCCCGCCCGTCACGGCTGGGGTCGCCGGGCACCGTGAAGGTTCCCCAGACGACTGCCGCGCCTACCGGCAGCGCCACCGCCAGGAGAAAATTCCACGGCTCTTCGAACGCCCGCCAGCCGAAGACGCCGAACGAGGCCACAGCGACGAGCTCGAGCAGGAAACGGGCGACGAGCATCACCGGATTCAACGACACCGGCGCAGCCTAACGGGGTGACGCGCGGCCGGCGGGTCCGATGCCGGGCGGCTCAGCGTGAATGCACCAGCGCGGTACCGGTGGCGCGGTCGTGCATTCCGCGGCCGTCGGCGTCGGTGAACAGCGCGGGCACCACGAACAGCAGCAACACCTGTCTGGCCAGCGCGCGGAGGAAGCCGACCGGCGCCGCGGCGTCGATGCGGACCGTCCGCAGCCGCAGGAAGTACTGACCCGGGGTGAAGCCGAACAGTGTGACCGCGCCCACGCCGATGACGAACCAGATCAGCAGTGTCAGGCTCGACGCCGACCCGCTGCGGGTGATCAGCGCCGCGATGCCCAGCGCGATCAGCCAGTCGACGAACAGGGCGGCGATGCGGCGGCCCATGCCGGCCAGCGCGCCCGCTCCGGTCTTCGGCAGGCCGAGTTGTGCACCGGGGAACTCGGAGGTTGCCGGGCCGCCGGAGTCGGCCGGGGGGCCGGAGAGCCAGGAGCCGGTGATGCGTGCCATGCATCCAGGATAGGCGCGGCCGAACCGGCGGCCGGGGCCGCATAAGCGCCAGTTCAGCGTCGGCGAGCGCCGCGGCGGGGGCAGGACTACCATGCATTTCGAGTCCGGGTGGTCAGCACCACGCTGCCTGACGCACGTGTAACACCGGCGAAACACAGCCTTGACTGCAGGGAAACACGGCATCCATAGCGTCTGGTCGCGACGAACCCATGCAAGCGACACTGGCTGGGAACCGATCCGTAAGGAGAACAAGTGACGTTCAGCACGGCCGACGAGGTCATCAAATACATCGCTGATGAGGACATCGAGTACGTCGACATCCGGTTCAGCGACCTGCCCGGTGTGCAGCAGCACTTCTCGATCCCCGGGAAGGCCTTCACCACCGACCTCGCCGAAGAAGGGCTAGCGTTCGACGGCTCCTCCGTCCGTGGGTTCCAGTCCATCGACGAGTCGGACATGCTGCTGCTGCCCGACTTCTCCACCGCGCGCGTCGACCCGTTCCGCGCCGCCAAGACGCTGAACCTCAACTTCTTCGTGCACGACCCGTTCACCCGGGAGGCCTACAGCCGCGACCCGCGTAACGTCGCGCGCAAGGCGGAGGAGTACCTGCGCTCCACCGGCATCGCCGACACCGCGTACTTCGGCCCCGAGGCGGAGTTCTACATCTTCGACTCGATCCGCTACGACTCGGCCATGAACGGCGCGTTCTACGAGATCGAGTCGGTCTCCGGCTCGTGGAACACCGGCGCGGAGTTCAACCCGGACGGCACCCGTAACCGCGGCTACAAGGTCCGCAACAAGGGCGGCTACTTCCCCGTCGCGCCCTACGACCACTACGTCGACCTGCGCGACAAGATCTCGACCAACCTGCAGAACTCCGGCTTCGAGCTGGAGCGCGGCCACCACGAGGTCGGCACCGCCGGTCAGGCCGAGATCAACTACAAGTTCAACACCCTGCTCGCCGCGGCCGACGACCTGCAGCTGTTCAAGTACATCGTCAAGAACACCGCGTGGCAGGAAGGCAAGACCGTCACCTTCATGCCGAAGCCGCTGTTCGGCGACAACGGCTCGGGCATGCACGTGCACCAGTCGCTGTGGAAGGACGGCAAGCCGCTGTTCCACGACGAGGCCGGCTACGGCGGCCTGTCCGACCTGGCGCGGCACTACATCGGCGGCATCCTGCACCACGCGCCGTCGCTGCTGGCGTTCACCAACCCGACGGTGAACTCCTACCACCGCCTGGTCCCCGGCTACGAGGCCCCGATCAACCTGGTGTACTCGCAGCGCAACCGTTCCGCGGCGGTCCGCATCCCGGTCACCGGCAACAACCCGAAGGCCAAGCGCCTCGAGTTCCGCGCGCCGGACTCCTCGGGCAACCCGTACCTGGCCTTCGCCGCCATGATGATGGCCGGCCTGGACGGCATCAAGAAGAAGATCGAGCCGCTGGCCCCGGTCGACAAGGACCTCTACGAGCTCCCGCCGGAGGAGGCCAAGAACATCCCGCAGGCCCCCACCAGCCTGGCGTCGGTCATCGACCGCCTCGAGCAGGACCACGACTACCTCACCGAAGGCAACGTCTTCACCGAGGACCTGATCGAGACCTGGATCACTCTCAAGCGCGAAGGTGAGATCGCCCCGGTGAACCTGCGGCCGCACCCGTACGAGTTCGAGCTGTACTTCGACGTGTAAGCCTTCCCGGGCTTCTGACCTGCGGCGGAGCATCTAACCAAGGTCCTGAGTCCGCGATAGGTTCCCGCGAGTCCATCCGTTCAGCGATCACTTCACCGATCGCTGAATGGGTGGACTCGTCTGCGCCCGGCCGCAGAATCGGCAAGGCGGGTTGCGGTGGAGCCCCCGTAGCGAGCGATGCAGTACTACCCGTCGCTCCAGGTGGGGACGCCGTAGACGTTGAGTTTGTCGATGCCGTGGTCGGCGGAATAACCCAGGCCGACCAGTGAGTAATGCCAGCTTGCACCACACGCCTGCGCTGCCTGCGAGAGGGCATCGACGGCGTGAGTGGTGCCATGGTGCCGACACGCGAGTTCGCGCACGAGTGCCGTCAGTTCGTCGTTCCGTTTCGAGGTCGCGTAGATCCCGAAGCCAGGAGCGCCGGTGCTGCGGGCACAGCAGACCATGAAGTCGTGTTCATGGAGTCTGGCGGCGTCGACGCCACAGCGCACGAGCTCCGACAGTATCTCCCATGCCGCATCGCCGAAGTAGCGGACGAGTTTCATCGGCACTCCGACATCGTCGTACCGGGCCCTGAGGTAGATCTTGTGGTTGACCTCGCCGTGTGCGTCTATTTCGATCGCCGCGCCCACCGGCTTGATGAGTTTCTCGTTGTCGGGTACGGACACCAATCCCGCGAAGCCGGGCCATGCATCGCAAAGCCGTTGCAACGCGCCCGGTACGAGCTTCAAATTGCCGTAGACCTTGAGGCGGGCCGCGTTGTTCGGTGCATCGGCATGATGAACCACCCCGATCCACGTCGCGAAGCGGTGTCGCTGCGGGACTGCCGTGGGATCGGGGTACAACGTAGTGACGAAGGACTGCAGCATGCCGGCGACGGACTCGTCGCCGTTCGGCAACCATGTGACCAGATCACGAATCGCGGCCAGCTGAGCAGAGACTCGAGAGGCGAACGTGGTTTCCTGCGTGGCGGTCTCGGTGGCGTATCGAATGGCGGACGTGAGTTCTCCGCGGCCACCGGACACACTGACTTCGAACGGCATACCGGTCGTGGTCAGCGTGCTGGCTCGGCGCCCATCCGGCCTGCGTTGGTCGAGTTGTCCTCCGCAGGCGCGATCTACCATCGCGTGAATCGGCGCCGGATCGCAGGGCAGCGCCAGCCGCTTGGCCAAGTCGACCAGGAATTCTCCAGCAACCGCGGCCATTCCCATCGTCAGCGTTCTCCCGTGACGAGCCGGTTCTCAGGTTCCGAGTCGGCATCCTCGCCCGCAAGAACAACATGTCTGTTTCTCACCGACGACGTCATTTCCTTCGTCTTCTCGGCCTTGGGAATGCTATTCGTGCTGAGCGGGGCGGGTCGTGCGGCGCGTACGAGTGGGAGGTGGGCGTTGACGTGCTCCAGCCGGTGCCGGGAGCGTAGTTCCGCGAGCCGATCGAGATCGGCTCCATATAGTTGCCTGGCCAGCAAGTCATCGAAGTCGTTGACGCCGTAAAGATAAGGGCGCCCCCCCAGTCTGCGACAGTGGTCCAGGAGGTTTCGGAAAACGTCGCGAATGGCGACCGCCGTGGCCGGGTCATGGCTGAACGAGGTGTATACGCCCAGTCCGATGGAGACGGGATCGGTACGGACCGGCGTGAAGGCGAACGGTATCGCATCGAGAGGGCGACGCACGATCAGGATGTACAACATCACGTGGACGCGGTTCAGCGGATCTCGATGCAGAAGTGTCTCGACGGCCGCGAGCATTCGTGCGAATCGCCCTGCGGGCACAAGGTAATCGGTCCAGAGTTGCGCGTGGTCGGGAGGCGGGGCGGTCCTCCCCACCACCTCACCATCCCCCGGGAGCGGCAGATTCGGCATCGTGACGCATTTGGCCGCACCGCATCTCGCCGGTTCCCCGGCGCGCCATCCGGTGATGGATGCGAGCCTGCCTCGGCGCAGCGAGGCGCGGTAGATGTCGACGTCCTCGCGCTGGGCGATCTGTTCGGTGTAGTCGGCGAGTTCGGCCAGTGCGGGATGGCGGGCGTGATGCACGTGGATGTAGCGCTGACGTGGCACCGTGCGCAACACCGCGCGTTCGATCAGCCCGGCCATACCGAGCCCGCCGAGCGCGAACCGAAACAGTTCCGGGTGGTCGGCACGCGAGCACCAGCGGCTGCTTCCGGTTCCATCGATCAGTTGGATCCGCTCCACATGATCGACCTGCATGCCGTACCGCACCGAGTCGACGCCGGCACCGCCGACGGAGAGGGTGCCGCCCACCGACATGTGCAGATAGTTGGGTAGCACCGGGGCGGTCCTGCCGCGGCGATTCAGGTATCGCTCCAAGCCGTGCCAGCTCATTCCGGCGGGCACCTCGATCATGCCTTCGCCGAGATCCCGCACCTGTCGGGCGGCGGCGTCCGGCGCGTAGGTGACGAGCAGTTCCCCATCGGTCACGGTCTGGCCGTCGCAGGAATGGCCCGCACCGCGCAGCGTCAATGGCCGACCGGAGCCGAGCAACGCCGAGGGGAACGCGGAGGGCATTCGATGCACGGCTGTCGGGACGGCGCGCCGCAGACCGCCGAAGTCGGTGGCGAAATCGTCGATGGGGACCTCGCGGGAACTCATGGTCTCGCCTTCGGGAAACCGCTCTGGCACCCGAGTATGACCCCTTCCCGGCAGGGGGAACAACTCGCCGTGGTGGCCACCGTACAAATAGGGTCGAGAAGTCGTATGCGTTTGGGCATGCGGCGCGCGAAGGACCGGGCACCCGTCGACGGCAATGCGGCGAAGCGAACGAGAAGGCGCTTGAACGGTTGCCGCGCAGTGGGCAGTCCGCCGACGGATGAGAGGATCCATGAGAGACATCCACCCTGATGTACGCGCCGCATTGGGCATGACGAGGGAGTTGCGACACCGCATCGCCGAGGTGCGTGAACGAGCCGATGAGATCGTCGCGCGCCGCCCGTCTCCGAGCGGTCTGGTGATTCCTGAAGTCGATGTCATGGGACGGCTTCGAGACCTGTATCTGGCACCCGGCACCTGCGCTCGGTTCGGCAACTCGGAACTGGCCGCCGACATCATGGCCGCCATCACCGAGAGCACCGAGGACGCGCGGCGGCAGTACGCCATCGCCATGAACGACACCGACAAGCTGCCTCGGCCGATAGCGGAGGTCATGCGGGAATGGGGAGCCGGGAGCGGGCCGGACCAGCCGGTTCCCAACTTTGGGAAGGCGGAACAATCGACCTGAGACAGATGGCGGGAGGGATAGACCTAGCATGCCAAAGGGCCTGGATGTCGAGCCGGATCAACTGCGCAGAATCGCCCAGCAGCACGATGCGACCGCTAGGAACATCCGGAAGTGGGGCGAAATCCCGCGTGACTGGCTTGCCGAGTTCCCTTCGAAATACGGCACGATTGCCGACCCGGTGCGAGGCGCTCTGGAGGACTATTACCAGAGGCGCCACGATAATGCGGAACGTCTCGCCGCCCACCATGAACGGACGCGAGACGACCTGATCGCGGCCGCGAAAGCGCTCGAAGACGGCGATCAGTCCGGCAAACAGACCGTCGGTCGAGCGGGCGGGGGTTTCGACGGCATCGCTCCCTCGGACAGTCCAGCTCCCGGCGCGTCAACGGATCCGGTGCGAAAAACGGATCCTGTTCCGAACCCGCCCATTACGCAGAGCGCTCAGCCGGAGCGGCCTCCCGCCACCACTCCCGACGCCCAAGGCCTGCCCCAGCAGACCGGCCGCTTCGATGGAGTACCTCCGCAGCCCACTGCATCGGCACCGCAGAGCTACGACGCCGTGCCTTCCGGCTTCATGCCTCCCGATCTCGCTGTGCCCACGGGGACGACGCCGCTCTCGGTGGATATAACGGGCAATGGCGCGGACATCTCCCATAGTCCGGCCGATGACACCAGCAGTGCCGTAAGCGTCGGTGAATACACCGGGAGTGCGGCAGGCAGGAGCATCGACGCTGATGGTGCCGCGAGCTGGGGCGGAGGCGGGATGCCTGCGCCGATGGTGCCAGGCGCGTTCCCCGCCGCGGCCGCTGCCGCGGGCACGGTTCCCAGAATGCCGCCACCCCTGGCGCCGGGCCCGCTCGCGGCAGCAGCCCATGTGGCCGAGGCCAGACGGTCGCTGCCGTCGTTCGTGGTAGGTGAGCAGGTTGGTGACGACTTGCTGCTCGCGCGCACCCTTCTTGCCGCAACCCTGGCCGCTGTGGCCGATTCGGCGCGCGGTGTGGAATGGGCAGTGGCAGTGGGGCGGACTCCCGTCGGTCCCGTGGTCATGCTGACCTCCACCGAAGGTCGCGGCTGGCTGCCTCCCGGACTGTTCCTGCCGTCGGAGGTCGCCCTGCCGTGGAATTGGGATGCCGTGCTGGACACCGAGGTCCGAAGGACCATCGCGGCATTGGAAGGTACGACCGATCCGGCCCGGATACTCGCCGAGTTCGGTGTGATGATGCGCCGCAGGGGTGTCCGGCTCCGTGCCCTCGTGTCGTCCGCGCCGATCTCCGATGAGCTGCGCGCCTCCCTCGGGGATGATGTCGCTGTTGAGGGCTGGGTGACGGCCGCGCAATCCGCGGTCGACCTCACCTCGCCCGGTGTCGGCCTGATCGACCGGCTCACGCTCGGCGGCTCCGGCGAATCGCTGCGAGAGGCGACGACGGTGTCCGACGCGCAGATTCGAGCCACGTGCATCGAACTGGCGAAAGCCGCGGATGCGCAGGTCCGTGCCGCCGTTTCCGGCATCGGTGCGGAGGTGTCCGCGCACCGTGCCGGACGCCGGCAGATTCTCGATGCGCTGCAGGCAGGCTTCCCCATCCCCGCGAGCTGGTGGGAACAGCTTCGCGCCGCCCATGACAGGGCGGCGGCGGTGCTTCAAGCGCGGAGGATGGACGTGTCCCATGTTCCTCTCGGCGGCATCTTCGTAGATGCCTTCGGCACCGACGATGTGCGCGAGATGGTCTTCGAGCGTCGTGCCGACGAATTGCTGCTATTGCTCGCCGCGGGTGAACCCGACCGGCAGACTCTGCGCGATGCTCTCTACAGCTATGACCAGATAGTCGAGCACCCATCGTTCCCGGCGGCAGCAAGGGCGACGGCGATTCCGGACGTCGAGATCGCCCGCAGCGTCGAGCCTCCTGTTGACGGCGTCGGTTTCGTCAGCGTTGATTCCGCCCGCCTCGGCGGGGCTCCGCCTTTACTCGGTGAGCTGCTGACAGGTCCAGCGGAGTCCGAGGGCTCCATCGAGCAGAGGAGAAGCTGATGGGCGACAAAGAGGTCCAGGACGCCGTCGACCTTGTCAACAAAGAGAACTATGTCGGATATTACGACGGCAATACTAACTTCGCGAACGATGAAGACAAAAAAGTGCTCGAGGCGCTGGCGGGATTGAATGCCTCCGATTTCGAGAAGGCCTTCAACAAACTCGATGACGATGTAAGAAGAAATATCGGCGAAGATGCCGACGAGGGTCTCAGGAACGATCCCAAGTACAAAGACATCATCTACGCGCTCAACTCCGGCGATCCGTCGGACTACGTCAAGACCAAGCAGACGGCCGAGCAGACGGCGGAGACGCCGGTCTTCGGGAACGATTGGAAACTGGGCGATCTGCCCGACGAGGACGGCGGTAAACATGCGGAGCCGGTCAAGCTGCCGATACCCAAAGGGGCCAGTGCGCAATTGATCGCGCTGATCAAGGACACCGAGTTCACCATGCAGTGGGGATTCGACACACTCGGCATCCGTAACCCGGACGATGCTCCGGATTTCACCAATGTGCTCGACGATGAGCATATCACCACGGCGGACGGCTGGTCGGAGATCAAGAAACAGCACGGAGAACTCGGCGAGCGACTGGATAAGCGGAAGACCGATTACAAGGATAAGCACAAGGACGTCAAATTCGACACCTTCGATACCAAGGTGATCAACGACGACACCTTCAAAGAGCTCGTGCAAATCAAGAACGATCTCGTGGCAGACCTGAAGTACGAGCCTACAAAGACCACGCATACCGGTAACCAAATCACGGAAAGCTCCGGAGGCCCTGCCCACTACGAGCACCAGGTCCCGGTTTACGAGAAGAACACCGTTAAGGACACTGAGGGCTACGGCAAGTTTTATCTGACGGCGGAAGCTGAGCAGAGATACTATGTGAGAGCCATCGACCTGGCGGCCGAGGATTGGGACAAGAAATACGCGGAAGCGACGAAGGAATTCCAGAAGAAAGCCCAGGACATCGACCACGAGAACAACAACAACAACAATAATAATAATAATAATAACGCGAACAATAACAACGCCAACAACAACAATAACGCGAATAACAACGCCAACAACAACACGGGCAACAACTATGTGCCACCGGGCACGGGCACCTCGCCCCAGCAGCCCGGCGCGACGAACGAGGACTGGAGTTCCACATTCGAGGATCTGCCCAATCTGTCGGGCGAGACGACGGATCCTGCGACCGGGGCGGATACCCAGACGATCTCGGATAACGGAAGTACCGGTACGTCGCCCTCCGGTACCTACCCGGTCGCCGGCGGTTCGTCGCCGCAAACCAGTGGCGTCGGAAGCACTCCCGGCGTCACCACCCAACCCGCCGCTGCTACCGCTGCCCCTGCCGGCGACAATGGTATGGCGAATGCGATGCAGCAGGCGATGATGATGAGCGCCCTGGGCGGAATGATGAATCAGGGCAACCGCCAGCCCGACGACCGCGCCTACGAGCAGCGTGAGCGGGATCGGCAGGAGGAGCGGGACCGGCGACGCGAACGCGAGCGGGATCGCAACGCCCAACCGGCCACCGCGAATCAAGCAGCGCAGCAGTCGGCTCCTCCTGGCGTGACGGCTCCGACGTACGCCGGCGCTCCGCCTGCGGTGACGACACCGGGCGCGATGGTGGATTACAAGATCGGCAATTCGACCGTGCAGGTATCCCAGCCCGTGGCGGAAGCTTTGCAGCGGCAGACGCAGAACACAGCGACCGATGCGGCAGCCGCGTACGCCGGTACGGCGGGCGAGTCCACGGCGGAACACCCCTGGGCGACAGTCAACGATATCGCCCAGCTGAAGACGGGCGATGTCGTGCAGTGGGAGAAGCACAGCGCGCTGATCGTCAAGAACGAAACCGGTCTCAACATCTTGGACAACGGTCAGCTCATCCCGCTGGACCCGAATAACCCGCCGCTGACCGAAAAGTACGGCAGTTTCACCGGCTACGCGCACCCCACGGGTCTGGATGTCGGCTCCGGTACCGCCGACCCCGGCGCTACGGCACCACCCCCGCCTACGGTCAGCACGGCACAACCTGCCGGTCCGCCACCCGTCGGCCCGCCACCGCAGGTCTGAGCAGCCGGTAGCGGGAACCTCGTGGCGACGAACTCCTTCCTTGCCACCGGCGCTACGTGACCTCGCCATACCTGTGCGTCTCGCCGACTCACAGGTCACGGCGTTCAGAAGCGTGCGTCGGTTCTGGCCGGCGCGCCGAACCGAGCGTCGAACTCGCGGGCCGGTACCCGCGACCGAAACAGGTGCCGACTACGCGCGTGCCTTTTCCCCGCGCAGCGACGCGGCGATCTGGTTCGGCATCGGCTCGTGGCGCGCGTAGCTGCGGGTGAAATCGGCGGTGCCGTGCGAGATCGAACGCAGGTCGATGGCGTAGCGGCTGAGTTCGAGTTCGGGGACTTCGGCGTGGATCCGGGTGCGGCCTGCGCCGTGCGGCTCGGTGCCGAGGACGCGACCGCGGCGGCTGGACAGGTCACTGAGTACCGGTCCGACATAGTCGTCGGAGACCAGCACCCAGACTTCGGCGAGCGGCTCGAGCACCCTGATCCCCGCGGCCGCGGCGGCCTCGCGCAAGGCGAGCGCGCCCGCGGTCTGGAACGCGGCATCGGAGGAGTCCACGGAGTGGGCTTTGCCGTCGAACAGTGTGACGCGCACGTCCACCAGGGGATATCCGGCAGTCAATCCGCGCGACGCCTGCGCTCGGACGCCCTTCTCCACCGAGGGGATGAACTGGCGAGGAACGACGCCGCCGACCACTTTGTCCACGAACTCGATCCCCGACCCCTCCGGCAGCGGTTCGACCTCGATCTCGCACACCGCGTACTGCCCGTGCCCGCCGGACTGTTTGACGTGCCTGCCGCGCCCGTTCGCCTTGCCTGCGAACGTCTCCCGCAACGCCACCTCGTGATCGGTCACGTCCACCTGCACGCCGAACCGGGTCCGCAGCCGTTCCAAGGCGACGTCGCGATGCGCTTCACCGAGGCACCAGAGCACCAGCTGATGGGTCTGAGCGTTGTGCTCGAGGCGCAGCGCCGGATCTTCGGCGGCCAAGCGGGCGAGGCTTTGGGAAAGTTTGTCCTCGTCGGCTTTGCTGTGCGCGCGGATGGCGACGGGCAGCAAGGGATCGGGCATCGGCCACGGTTCGATCCGCAAAGGACTGCTGGTGGACGACAACGTGTCGCCGGTTTCGGCGTGACCGAGCTTGGTGACGTAGGCGATGTCGCCCGCGATCGCCTGCCGGAGAGGACGTTGCTGTTTGCCGAAGGGAGCGGAGATCGCACCGATGCGTTCGTCCAGCTCGTGGCTCTCGTGGCCGCGATCCTCGAGGCCGTGCCCGCTGATGTGCACCGTGTCGTCGGCGTGCAAGGTGCCGGAGAAGACGCGGACCATGCAGACCCGCCCGACATACGGGTCGGACGCGGTACGGATGACCTCCGCGGCCAGCTCGCCGTCCGGATCGCAGCGCAACGGATGCGGTCCGGCGCCGTTGCTGGCGGTGATGGGATGCTCCGCGGGCGTCGGGAAACCACCGGTGATCAGGTCGAGCAACTCCACGGTGCCCAGACCCTGCTTGGCGCCTTCGGGCGCGGGCGCGGCGAACAGCACCGGGTGGAAGCTGCCCCGCGCGACCGCGCGCTCCAGATCGGCGACGAGCGTCGCCAGGCTGATCTCCGCGCCCTCGAGGTAGCGCTCCATGAGGCTCTCGTCTTCGCTCTCGGCGATGATGCCCTCGATGAGGCGGTTGCGCGCTTCCTCCAGCTCCGGCACTTGATCGGGTGACGGGTCGCCTCGGACCTCCTCGCCGGAGGAGTAGTCGCCCACGCAGTGCGGCAGCAGCTCCACCATGCCGGTGACCGGCCGGTGACCGTCCGGATTCTTCGGGCCGTACACGGGCAGATGCAGCGGCAGGATGTTCTCCGAGGATCCGCCGCCCAGCACGGTCCGGCAGGTCTCGGTCATCACGTCGAACTCGTCGCGGGCCGTGTCCAGATGGGTGATCACGATCGCGCGCGGCATCCCGACCGCGGCGCACTCCTCCCACAGCGCCCTGGTCGCCCCAGCGACCCCGTCCGCGCCCTCGGCCGCCGAGATGACGAACAGCGCCGCGTCGGCCGCCCGCAGCCCCGCCCGCAACTCGCCGACGAAGTCGGCGTATCCCGGCGTGTCGACCAGGTTGACCTTCATTCCGCCCCACGCCACCGGCACCACCGACAGCTGCACCGACCGGTGCTGGCGGTGCTCGATCTCGTCGTAATCCGACAGCGACGTGCCGTCCTCGACGCGCCCCGCACGGTTGACCGCTCGCGCGGTGAGCGCCATGGCGTCGACGAGCGTGGTCTTGCCCGACCCGCTGTGCCCGACCAGGACCACGTTGCGGATCTGCTCCGGCCGGTCCGCTGTCATCACGCCGCCGTCGCCCGCGGCAGCTCCGTTGGTCTTGTCCACCATGTGTCTCGCTCCTTTGCCGACACCTGCCGTACCTCAACCTTCCCACCGGGCGTGGCGTTCCGCCGACGAATCGGCAGATCAGCGTGGGCGGTGACGGGCAGGCGGGGAGGACTCGCCGGTCGCGAGGATCGTCTGGCAGGCCCAGCCGGGGCGAGGCGCCAGGAGCCCTCGCGCGCGACGAAGGGGACGATGGTCGGCACGCGGCGTTCCGGGCTGCCGAGCACGGTGGTCGCGAGCGGCTGACCGGGGCCGACCTCGGTCGCATCGACGACCGTCGTGGTGACCGGCGCGTAGACCCGGGATATCCGCGTGATCAACTCCGGATCCTTGTCGTCGCCGGCGATCCGCAGTGGCTTCTCCGCCACCGGGACCGCCGGGTCGAGCGTGCGCCGCAGGCGGTCCTCGAGATCGGCGACCGCAGGGCTCGGCGGGCTCGGCTGGGCGTTCACCGCAGCCCCGGGCGCCGTGCCCGGGTACAGCCCGCGGAAGCGCAGGTCTCCGGTTTCAGCAGATCGCCGCGACCGAGCATGCGGGCGTAGTCGGCGAGGTCGGAGACCGTGGACACCATCGTGCCCGCCGCGCCGAAGAGCGCCGGGGCGGCGCGTGGTGAGGTCGGTCGGGGCTTCATCGAAGTTATCGTCCACCCATCGAGCCATCCCCTCATTTCGATACTTCGGTCAGTGTGCCAGCGCCGTGAGCGGCCGGGGTCCTGCTGAGACGCCCTCGCACATCTCGCGAGACGTGCGAGGAACGTATCGTTCTGGAACGTTCGGGACTCAGGACAGCTGGCGGATGTCCCCGCGCACGCGGTAGAAACCGCCGCGCGCCGACTCCGCGATGCCGTCGACCACGTACCGGGCCCCGGCTCGGCGAATGTCTTTGGGGAACTGGACGTTCCAGCCTTGGTGATATCCGGGCGAGACGACTCGCACGCGCAGGGAACTTCCCTGGTGCACGCATTCCACGATGACGCCGGCACCCGCGTCGGAGGTGATCTCGACGGTGTTGCTCGGCACCACCGCGGAGATCTCGGGAGCCTTCACCGACACCGTCTCCGGCAGCACGCCCTGCTCCGCATCGCGGATGGCCGCTTCGCCGACGTCGAGACAGGCCAGCGTGCCGGTGGTGGTGACCAGGTACAGCTTCTCGTCGTGGTACTGCATGGAATAGGCCGAGCCGCAGCCGGTGGCCAACTTCCACACGCGGTTGCCGTCGGCGTCGAAGCAGTACACCGAGGAGTAGTTGTCGCCCGCGAAGACATAGCGGCCGTCGGGCGAGGTGGCGCAGGAGAAGACCGCGGCATCGCACTGGTAGGTGCGTTCGGCGCGGCCCCTCTTGGCCACCATGCGGACCTGGTTGCGGGCGGTGCCCGCGTAGACGGCGCCGGATTCCTGCCAGCCGAACAGGACGTCGCCGCCGGTGCCCGCATGCCACAGAGGGTTTCCGCTGTCCAGGTCGTATTTCGTGACGCCGGCGGAATGCCCGTGGTAGACACCGTCGGTGTCGATGCGCACCATCCAGCCCGAGTCGCCGGTGCTGCGCCGGGTCCACAGCGACTCCTCCTCGTAGTCGATCACGGTGATGCCGCCCTGGCGATCGGAGACGCCGAGGATGCCGTCGTGGATGTCGAGCCAGTAGATGTCGACATCGGCCGCGATGTCGTAGGCCGCCCGCGGCACCTTGCCGGACAGGTCGTAGACGCGCCCGTCGTCACAACCGGCGTAGATCCAGAAATCGTCGGCCACAATGCATTTGACCGAGTCCGGCAAGCGGTACCGGCCGGTGACCACCCCGTCCGGGGTGAGGGTGAACACGTCGCCGCTCTCGTTGCCCACCCAGCAGCGGCGCTCGTCGACGAAGATGCCGAAAGCGGCGGCGCCGGAGTCGAAACTCCACAGCACGGGCGCGGCCTTCGCGGTGGAGCGGCCGCTGCTGATCGCCCGCCGGGTGACCGGGCGCCGGTCCCGCGCTCCCATCACGGCGGGCGCATAGCCCTTCCGCACCTTCTCGCCGACCTTCTTCGCCGCGGCCGCCTGCGCCTTCTCTTCGGAGGCGAACGAACTCACCTTCGTCTGCCCTTGCTCCCCGATGCGTCCGAAACGGACACTCACCTGTGTGCCCGCCACGATCACCTCGTAGAACTTGTGCGCGGTACCACTGTCCTCGGACAGTTCGAGATAGGTGGTTCCCCCGATTGTCATAGCGCCTCGCCTGGTTTCGTCAGATCAGAACGAGACGAAAGTTAGCAACAGCCACCGACATTCAGCGGAAATCGGCCGCAGTGGCCTCCTTGCGGGGCTGGGCGGGTCTGGCAGAATCGTGCCGGGTTCGTCAGGAGGGGGACACGGCATGGCGTTGACCGCACGATTCCAGCCAGGATCGACCAGCCGCCCGTTCGTCGACCGTGATCTGGTGCTGAACCGATTCGACGAACTGCTGGCCGACGCCGCCGAGCAGCCGCGGGTCATGCTGCTCAGCGGCGTGGGCGGAATCGGCAAATCGCGCTTGGTCACCGAGCTGCGCGCGCGAGTCGAGAAGAAGCATCCCGCGGCGGTGCTCGATCTGCAGGTGCCGAGTCATCGGCAGGCCGCGGAGGGGCTCGCCGTGCTGCGCATGCAGTTCGGCGCGCAGAAGATCAAATTCCACCGCTTCGACATCGCCTGCGCGGTGCTGTGGCAGCGCATGCACCCGCATCTGCGCCTGACCTCGGAATCGCTGGCGCTGGCCGAGCACAGCGAGATCCTGACCGAAATCCTCAACGACGCCACCGGGATCCCGGTCTTCGGCACCGCCACCCGGCTGCTCGACCTCGGCGCCCGCCGCGCCATCCGCACCCATCGGATACGCCACGATCCGGTTCTCCAGGAACTCGACCGATTGAGCCTCGCGGGCTTGGAAGAAGCCGTTTCCTATCTCTTCGCCGAAGATCTCAAGAGCGGGACGGAAGGCAGGCAGCCGCCCTATGCCGTCTTCCTGGACGCCTACGAAGCGCTAATGGGCGGCACCGACCGCGAAGGCCGCGCGGCGGCGTCCGACGCGTGGTTACGCGATGTGGTCGCGCAGCTGGACACCGGACTGGTCGTGATCGCCAGCCGCGAGCCGCTGGGCTGGGAGCGGCACGATCCGGAATGGTCGGCCAGGATCCGGGCGGTGCCGGTCGACGACCTGCCGATGGACGCTCGCTTCGCGTTGCTCGATGCGTCCGGCATCGAGGATTCCGCCGAGCGCGCCGCGATCGCCGCTTCGAGCGCGGGCGTCCCGTTCTACCTGCATCTGGCCATCGACGCCCGCACCCGCGCGGGATGGGTGACCTCTGCCGAATTGGTCTCTCCCGAGACGATTCTCGAACGCTTCCTGCAACACGTGCGCCCCGACGAAGTGCGGATGCTGGAGTTGCTGGGCCTGCCGCGCACCTTCGATCGGGAGATCTTCACCGTGGTGGCACGGCAGTTCGAGCTACCGCATCACATCGCCGCTTGGAAGTCCCTCATCGCATACTCCTTCGTGTACGCGGCAGACGAAGGCGAGCGCTTCCAACTGCACCAACTGATGGTCGACGCACTGCAACGGCGCTTGGATCCGGACGTGCGGCGCACACTGCACGGCGTGCTGCACGACCTCTGGTTCGCGCGTGCGCAGCGACCGGCAGGTCGGGTCGCCGCTCTGCGGGAGGCGGGATACCACGGCGTCCGATCCGGGCTGCTGTCCGCGGTGACGTTGCTGGGATACGTCGATCGGATCGAAGCGGCCGGAGGCAGCCAAGGAATCGGTGGGGTGATCAGCGATCTCGACCGCTACCTGACCGATCCGCATGAGAACCTGGCAGGTATGGCGGAACTGTCGGAACTGACGCGGTGCCTGGAAGCGGAAGCGGCGGTGCTGCTCGGCGACGCCAAGCAAGCCGATCGGCTCACCCGCGACGTCGATCTGGATGGGACCGGACCGATCGCGCAACGGTTGGCCGTCGCCGCGGCGAACGCACGCCGCATCCTCGGTGACACCGACGACGCGTTGGCCATCTACCAAGACGTGTGGTCGCGCGGATCGGGCCGGGCCCGGCTCGTCGCCGGTCAGTGGGCGGCCGACCTGCACATGTGCCAGGGCCGATTCGGCCGGGCTCTGGCCATGTGCGAGGAACTCGTCGCGATGGCGGACGGCGCCGACCGCGAATTTCTGGGGGACGTGGCACGGTTGCGTCATCTCGCCTACCGGCTGGCGTTCGACACCGAACGCGCCGCACGGTACCTGGACGAGGCCGACACCCACTACCGAGCTGCGGGCAGCGTCGTCGGCCAGGCCAATATCGCGACGAATGTCGCCGAGTTGCTGGCGCTCACCGATCCGGCCCGGGCGATCCCGGCCGCCGGGACCGCGATCGTGCGGCAGCGTGAGCTGGGTGCGCTGCACGAGCTCGGAAAGGCCTACACCGCACTGGGTTCGGCGCGCTTGTCGCTCGGCGAACTGGACGCCGCCGAGCGCGCGCTCACCGAGGCCTGCGAGATCCTCGAGCAGGCCGGGTACCGGTCGGGGCGGGCCAGGGCCGAACTGTTCCGAGCCGGTGTCTTCGCGCGCCGTGGGCAACGCGAGGCGGCCGTGCGCAGTGCGCGCTGGGCTATCGCGGAATTCGAGGGCGCGAACGTCTATCCGGGACTGATCCTGGTCGCGCGAGCGGTCCTGGCGCTGTATGGCTGGACCGAACCCGACATCTCGCGGGCCGCCGCGGCCGCGCGGTCACGAATCCAGCCGCCGACGCCCGGCTCCGCCATGGATCGCGACGCCGCCCGGGTGATCGCACGAGTACTCGGTGTCGACGCGGAGGCGATGTACGACGACGCGCTCACCCGATCGCAGTCGGCCGCCGGGTACTACAACCACAACGTCCGGGTCGACGGTGTCGCGGGGGCGGTGAACGTGCGGATTCCCGTCGAAGGCGCCGACGTGATGGACCTTCGGCAGTGGCCGGAACCGGCGGTGCTGATCGCGATCGAGCCCTTCGTCGCCGCGGCGCCCAAGCTGCGCTGGGAATCGGTGCGTCCCGCCTTCCAGATTCACGATTACATCGACGGCGACGTCCTGGATCACATCGCGCCGCGCGGCGTCCCGGTTCCGGCGCATGTACCGGCGGATGTCGCGGCGCTGTTCGCCGAACTCGGGCGAATCCCACGCGAGTTGCTGCCGCCGATCGAGCCCGAGGGGGCCGACGACCCCGCAGGTTTCGCCGGTCGGTTGTCCGCCGTGACCGCGCGGGTGTACCGCGAGAGCAGAGCGGATTTCGGCGAACTGTACCGCCGCTTGGGCGTCCCCGACGAGCCGCTGGAGCGCATCGTCGCTTCGTGGGACACGCTCAAGGCGCGGCCCTTCCGGATGGTGCACGCCGACGTGCACCGCAAAAACATGATCGTGCGAAACGGGCAGGTGGTATTCCTCGACTGGGAATTTGCACTGTACGGCGACCCGGTGTACGACGTGGCCACCCACCTGCACAAAATGGGCTATCTCCAGCAGGAGCAGGAGGCGTTCCTCGCGGCGTGGATCGCCGCCGAGCCCGAGGCCGCGACCGGCGAGTGGCGGCGCGACTTGCAGACCTACCTCGATCACGAACGGGTCAAGTCGGTCGTCGTCGACGCGGTTCGCTACAGCAAGCAGCTCGGGCAGGGCGGCGCCGACGCGGCGGCGGAGGCTGCGTTGGTGGCGAGCATGGCGGGGAAGCTGCGGCTGGCGCGGACTGTGTGGGGTCAGCCGGAGCTGGTCGAGGACGCGGTGGTGGAAGCGGCGCTGCGCGGGCACTCTTGATGTGTGGACGACCGGTCATCTCGTGGGCCCGCCGATCGAGATGCCGGTGATAAACTCGGCGACGATCGTCTGATCCGGATACTGCCGCCCGTAGACGGCGACGATGGCGCCCACGCGTATGTCGGAGGCGCGTTTGGCGACCAGGACGTTCACCTTCGTGTCGGCGTCGGCACGGACCTTGACACTGCTGCTGGTGAACGCGTTGCGCACCACCAGCGTCGTACCGTCGTTGGCGGTGACCTTTCCGAAGGTCATCCCGATGCCCGTCCGGACCGGCGGTGCGGCGGCGACCGGAGGCGTCGCGCGCACGGTGGAGGTGGGCGCCGCGGATGTCGGAGCACTGGTGCGGACCGCTGTGGTGGACGTCGCCGCTGCCGTCTGCGTCGGGTGATCGACGAGCAGACACCCGGACACCACCAGGAGCAGCACACCAACGCAGAGTCCGACGAACGCGGCCGCACCCGAGTGGTACAGCCGATGCGGTTCGTCGTCCCGGTTCCGTGGCGGCAGCGGCGGCATCCCCATCGCCGTTGTGTGCGAGAGTGTCTCGATCTTCGGTGCGAGCGAACCCGGATGCACCCGAGGGGGAGTGGGTTCCGGTGCTTCGTCTTCGGCATTCGACGGTGACCTGCGCCCGCTCCCGGAAGCGGTGATCGATCGGATGGTCGCCCTGGAAATACTTGTGGCCGAGATGGATTGGGAGTCGGTGCCGAGCCGTGCCAGTCGCCCTACTCGCGCCGGGTTGCGACCGTGCGTACTCCAGCGAGGCATAGGGCAAGGTTAGGTTCCGGTACTTCCACATTTGTTTTCACTGGCGGGAGTACCTGCCTGACCAGGGCTGATTTGTGATCATCGTGCGCAGTAGTACGGATCAGCGCGGCGAATTCGATCCGCCGGCGTGACGGGCGAGCGCCAGTACTGTTGTGGCGCAATCATATCTCGTGGTCGAGCGCGGCGGCCGTGGTCCTGCTCGAGGTCGGACGACTCGTGGGTTCGGCCTCGGTTCGGTAGGCCACCGATTGCGCGGGTGCGGATCCGATGGAACCGATCGGCCGCCTGCTGCGTCAGTGTCGATATAGGACACGTGAAGGTGTGTCGGTGTTGTTGGTCGAACCAGGCAGTCGCGAAGTAGTAGGAGGTGTTGATGGCCGCATTCGATGTGCACCATGCTGCGGAAGATTTGGCGCGGATGGCCGCGGATTTCGAGCGTCGGGCCGAACGGTTTCAGGAGTTGGAAAGCCGCATGCAGACGCTGACCGTCACCGAGTCCGGTAAGGATGATCGGGTTCGGGTCACCGTCGACAGCAGCGGTGCACCCACGGCGATCGATCTGTCGCCGAGTTCGCGCGGGATGGACCCGGCGGTGTTGTCCGCTGAGATCATGGCGTGTCTGCGTCGGGCGCAATCGGCGTTGCGGGTACAGGTCGGCGAACTCGTGCGGAGCACCGTTGGCGACGACGAGGCGGGCACCGCGATCACCGCCCAGTACGCCGAGCGTTTCCCCGATCCCGAGCCACGGACGAGCGCGCCATTCGAAGACCGTGCTGCGTCCTCGTCCGGCCACAGCTCGTCCATGACCTCGTCGCCTTTCCCTGCCCAACCGGGTCCCGCGTCCTCGGAGCCGACCGCTTCGCCGCGAAGCCGCAAACCCAACCGTGACCAGATCGTCGTCCCGGATGAACCGGACCCGGAGACCGAGTACTACAACCGCTCCTGGCTGGTGTGACCGTGACCAATCCTGACGCCGTCTCCGTCGATCCTGATGAAGTGCGCAATCATGCCGCGAAGCTGCAGAAACTCATGGAAAGTTTGACGCTGTCGCTCGAAGCCGCCGACTACCTGGGTTCTGCTGACGACGGGTTCGGCGAGATTCCCCGGCCGCTCGTGCACATGGTGCTGGACGACAAGCATCGCAACACCATCGACGTGATACGCAAGCTCGCGGAGGACGTCGCAGCGCTTCCGGACAAACTCGACCTCGTCGCAGCGGCCTTCGAAGACAAGGACAGCGCCTTCGGCAGGTCGGTGACCGACCTGCGTGAAACCATCGCCGACGCACCGAGAGGCCCGAAATGAGCACAAGAGTTGGTGACTGGCTCAACGAGCACACCCCTGGTTTCGACGACCGGAAGAAGCCCGAGAACAATCCACTGATCGCCGACGGCACCGACTACCGGGAAGAGTATTTCCAGGAGACGGTCTTCTGGATGCACGACATCGGTCTGAAGCAGGACGAAGAAACCAAGCTGCCAGGGGTTCTGTCCGGCACCATCGCCGGAGACGCTTGGGAGGCATACGCCAATCTCAAAAACGCCAAGACTTTCGAGGCGATCACCGGTGGCATCTCGGCAGGCGCATCCGTTGCGGACGCGGCGTTCGACCCGTTCGGATTCGTGGGCGATCAGATCGCCGGATGGATGCTCACGCACGTCGAGCCGTACCGGAAGGTGCTGGATGGACTCGCTGGAAACGACAAGATGGTGGCGGCGTACTCCGCGTCCTGGAACCGCATCGCCACGGAACTGACCGGCATGAGCGATTCGTGGCAGAAGGGTCTGGAGGCCGATATCGCGACATGGACCGGAAGCGCGGGGGACGCCTACCGCAACCGCGCCACGGATCTCATCGACCAGATCGCCGGGGCGGGCGGCGTGGCGGCCACGCTCGGCGAAATCATGGATACCGCGTCGAAGATCGTCAAGGCCTTCCGGAAGATGGTGCAGGACATCCTGACCAGCCTGGCCGGAGCACTGATCGGTTACACCCTGGAACTCGCGGCATCTCTGGGGGCGGCGGGCCCGCACGTCGCCGCGGCGGTGATCGCCAGAATCGGGCGCGACGGTTTGAAGATCTCCACGCTACTTCTCGACATGGCGAAAGCCTTCAAGGACGTTCAGACGCTCACCCAGGCTGCTGCCGCTGTCATCTATGCCCTGCTGGGTAAGGAAAACCAGCCCGCTTCGGCCTGACAATCGTGCTAGTACAACGAGGGGAAGTACGCACTGTGAACTACCAGCAGGGACCGTATATCAGTGGTCCCGGGAGCCGACCGTCCGCGCCTTCGCCGCAGAGCGGCCAGGCGAGTCCGGGTACCGCCCAGGAGGGGCAGAGGAGCCTTGGCGACCCGTGGCCACCCGGACGAGCCGTTTCAGGCGCTGCTCCACAGCCGGGTCAGGCTGGCTGGGCCAGTCCACCGCAACCTGCACAGATGAGCACCGGCTCCCCGCAACCGAACGCCGAGGGGTTCAACGGTTCGGCGCAAACGCATCGGGGCGGTAGTCCGATGCCGTCCAACCAGCTGTACCCGAATCCATATATGCCGGAGCCCGTTTTGTATCGCGGGACGACATATTTCGTGCCGCCGCCGATGCATACCGTCGACCGGCCAAGATTGCGGTTCTTTCAGAACGTCGAGCGCCACCCGGTGGAAGCCTTCCGACCCGAGCCAGGCGAGACAGGCATCGTGGTCGACACGTCCTACTTCCGGTGGTGGATCGCGGGCCCGGTATACGCGACGACCGGACCGCGAATTTATGTGAACGGCACCGAAGTACCCACTGCCTCTTGGGGTCCTACCTACATCCCCGTGGCCCCCGGGCTCCACCGAGTCGAGGTTCTGACAAGGGGTGTAAACCTTCTAGTCAGGTTCTTGGTTCGCGCGTGGGACTCCGATATGGGACCGGCGGAGACTGTCGTGCCGGTAGAACCCGGATGCCGCACGACGGTGTACTACCGCTCTCCGGCGTTCTACCTTCTGCCCGGGGCAATGGGTCCGAAGCCGCCGAGGTGGCCGGGGCTCAACTGGATCCGTACCAGCTGGATCGTCTTCGGCGCGCTGTTCGCCCTGATGTTTACGGCGGTGGTCTCGAACATCCTCGACTGAGCTGTCGAAGCGCCCGCCGCTCCGGCCGGAACTGGTGCTGGGGCGGCCCGGGGTCCGATGCGTCAGGTGTAACTCGGATCGTTCTCCTCGCGAAACGTTGTGATCGTCGCATGGACGGCTCGGTCGAGCTGGGTTCGTAGTTCGGTGGTGTCGGCGGGGACGGCCTTGATGGTGGCTCCGCTGCGGACCAGATAGCGGCCGTCGGGATAGTCCATCACGTGGAAGCCGCGGGATGGCGCCGGGCGGTTGTCCCACGCGGGGCCCGCGTACACCGCGACGTGGGCGATGGTGGTGCGGGGGCGTTCGAAGAACTGCTCGGCTCGGGTGCGGGGCGGGGGTGGCGCGCCTACGCGGTACGGCTCGTCGTCATCGGCGTCGAGTTCGTGCCGAGAGATCTCGATGCCGGTGCCGCTGCCGCGTGTGGGGTCGGGCAACAGATCGATGACCCGACGGCTCACGTCCTCCGCATTGAGCAGTGACATCCGCACCGCCCCACCGTGATCCGGCGACGAGGTCGGTTCTTGTACCAGCAGCACGGCATGCCGATAGTGCACGGCCGTGTGCACGCGCAGTTTGTCTGCTCCATTGAAGCCCGCCATCTCGATGCGTGCTTCGGGTTCGGCCAATACGCGCAGTGCGCTGTAGAGGGACTCGTCCAGGCGACGGTGCAGTCCGGCGGCTTCGGACTTCCACTCCGACTCGTAATCGGCGACGGTCTCCGCGGTGGATCGGAACTGCAAGGGGTATGGCAGCACGTCGCGCTCGACGGCTCGCCACAGCACCGTGAAGCCGAGTGCGGAGAACGACCAATCCCGTCGGCTCACGAAGCCGGCTCCGTCGTCATGCACCACGGCCGTATTCTGCGTGGCACGGTGTCGGCACCCGGATCGCTCATTCGCCGATCACCGGCGGCACCGACTTCACCCTGTTCTCCGCACCGAGACCGGTGAGTTCCTCGCCGTTGCGCTGGTTCACCAAGTAGTCCTTCGTCTGGTGTTCCTTGTCGTCGTCGCCCTTACCGCGGGCGCCCGGCGCCATCATGCCCGGCATGCCGCTCGTTCCCGGTCGGCCTGCGCCGGGACGCGCGGACGCGGCGGCGGGAACGCCGCCCGGGACGCCGGGGACACCGTTGACGCTGCGGCCCGGCGCAGGAGTCCCCAGGCCGGGTATCCCCGGGCCGGGAGTGCTCGGGCTCGGCGTGCTCGGAGAACCGGGACTCGGTGTTCCGGGGCGGGGCAGTGCGGGATCGGTGCCAGGATTTGTGCTCGCCGGTTGGGTCGACGGGCTCGTGCCAGCAGGCGCGGTCGTGGTCTGCTCCGGCGTGCTTTGCTGCTCGGCAACGGGATCCGTACTCGACTGGACAGTGTTCTCCGGCGTGTTCTCGGTACCAGGTCGTTGTGTTGGGTCCACCGTGGTGGCTCTATCGCCGGGGTCGGTAGCGGACGACGACGGCTGCCAACCGCTGTTCGACACGGACGGCTGATCGCCGGAATCGTGCACCGGGTTGTACGGCTTGGGTACCAGCGGAACGCCGGTGTCGGCTTCCCGGACGGCAGGATAGAACACGTTCTTGACGACGTTCACGCTCGTATCGTGCGCGGCATCGTCGCGATGCTGGTTCAACTTCCAGGTCGGACCCGGCACCCAGCTCGCGACGTCGCTGGTCCAGGTATGAGCCGGCGCTTCCTGGACGGCGGGCCGGGTGACCTCGATGCCCGATCGGATGATCTTCACCTTCTCGGCGACGATCTGCACCGAACTGATCAGCCCGCTGGATTTGTCGACGTAGTCCTTGATCCCGTTCGCCGCGGCCGTCGCCGCCGCCCCTTCCCATCTGCCTTCCATGGCCTTGCTGATCTCCGGCGCGAAACCTCGCAAACCCTGCTCCAGCCGATTGCGAATGGACTCCCATCGTTGATGCAGCGCGACGACATCGGTGATCGACATCGCCTGCACACGCTGATAGAGATCGTCGATCCCGTCCGGATTCTTGTACGCGGTCTCCGGAACTTTCGGCGACTGGCTCTGCAGATCGGTACCCGCTCGCATAATTTCGGCGATGCGGTTGCGTGCGATGGCCGCGTCGGGGCTCTCGTCGCGCGAACCGCTGTCCGGCGGACCCGATTTCGACTGCTCCAACAGGGCGGCGCCGATCGCTACCAAGAACGGCAGACCCATGATTCATCCCCCGGTCAGTTCAGCAGATTGCTCGTGTCTTGCGCATTGGAGTCGTCCTGCGCGCCGATGCGGTCCACGGAAATCTGGATGGTATCACGTATGACGGTGAGTACCTCGATGTGCTCTCTGAGAGCGGAGTCCACATCGCCCTCGCCGCCGATTGCCTTCGCGCCCAGCATGTTTGCCAGTTCGTCGGAGCACTCGAAGTTGCCGAGGCCGGATACGCGGGTCATCATCTTCAGGTCTTCGAGCAGCGTGACGTATAGATCGATTTGACGATTACAAGCATCGCGGCAACTAACGGCAACCGCGCGGTCGAGATAGAGCCTGCCAGCACTGGCCTCATCGGCGAGGTATCGCCACCGCGATACCTCCTCACTCATCGACATAGCAACTTCTCCCTGATCAGCGTGGAAACGTCGGCACAAGCACTTCGGCAGCGTTCATAGCCCGGTCGCATGGTGCCTCGGTGCTCTTAGGTGATGTATTGAAGACAGTGATCTGTAGTGCGCCCTGACCGGCAGGGAACGCCAGATCGCAATTTTCGCCCTCGACGTCGGAAGTGTTTCGGAAACGAACTCCATCGCGTCCACCGACATTGATGCTTGCGAAGTCGGTATTCTCTGGTTTCTTTCGGAGATCATCGATGGAGTAGATCGTCGACCATACTCCCAGCGAGTAGTTCCACTGAGAAACCGCGTCATGCCAAGAGCAGATCTTCCATCCTGGTTGCTCGACACCAGCGATGCCCGACTTCTTCGTGGACGAGACAACGCCGATCCGTCGCAGTTGCTGTTCGGACACCTGCGTACACGGATCCCACAGAGCTGCTGTGGCCGCCGACGTGTCGATCGTCGTGCTGGGCGTGGCAGTTCTGTTCGCGCCCGATTCGCACCCCGAGGCGACCAGCACCACTCCAGCGAGCGCCGCAACCGTCGCCGTCGTCCGTCGTCCCACCGAAAGCCTCCCGATCCGGGCCGTTGAAGTCGTCCCTGAAGTCTATGACGCACTCACGGGGCTGCCGGTTCCATCGGAATCGGGTGCGTTCGGATCGGGAGTCTCGGGGGCCTTGCGCCATCCGAGGGGCGGAAGCGTAGGTCCGTGATGTTGCTACGAGTGGTCTCGTGGCCGGTCCGGTCCCTGGAAACCATAGGGATGGTGCGGAGTTCGATCCGCGCAGATGATGACCGACTGCACGACGGTGCCGATGTGTGGGCGGAACGCGTCGCGCGGTGCGACGACCCACCACCGGTAGCCGGTCCGTTCGTCGGTGGGCGAGGGGAGCAGTATCTCGCCGCCGTCGGGGACGACCGTCGCGGACGCGCGCAACAGTGCGATGAAGATGTCGGTGTCGTCGGCGAGCTGGTGGGTGTCGTCGGAGCGGACGAGAATCGTCCAGCGTCCGGAGCCGTGTGCGATGACGGGACCGAGCAAGTATTGCCTGGCGAGGTCGGCGTGGACCATCCTGCCGAGCTGTTCGGGTACCGTGACCGCGCCTACCTCCCCTGCGCGCAGAGTGATTCGTCGAGTCTCCTCGTGCACGTAGCACGGCAGCCCGTAGACGTGCCGGTAGCGCAGGCAGCGGGCGAGGGTGGGATCTGTATTCACGGCCGCTCTGTCAGCGCGAAGCCGGGGTAGGTCGGCCTCGTTCGAGTCGGTTGGATCGCATCGTTGCAGTCTCCGTTGCAGTTTCGGGGGTGGAGGTAGTTGTGGCCGGGCGGAGCGATCAGTCCCACAGTTGCGCGCAGGGGAGGTGCGGGAGAGCGTCGTCCAAGTCATCGTCGACGGTCACCGTGATGTCGGGGAACCGTTGCGCCAGTGCGCCTGCGACGCTTTCGGCCTGCTCGGCGCTCGCCTGGTAGTCCAGGCGCAGTGGGCCGGTTTCGATTCGGATATGGCGGCGGTCCGGAGCCCCGGGGGCCGCTGCGTTCACTGCGGCCTGCTCGGGTCCGGCACCATCCGTCCGCTGTCGACCAGCACTTGCCGTGCTGCCGCTTTGCGTGCGCAGTGTTTCGCGCGGCAGGCCACATGGATCTGCATCACGTCATGGGCCTGGCGGATATCGAAGGGCTGCATCGGCGCTTGGTGGGCGGCCGCGTCACACAGCGCGATGAATTGGTACATGGCGAGGGAGTGCGTGGATACGGGAAACCTCTCTGTTTCGCGGATCGATCGGTGCCCGGTACCGGGGGCTCTCGCCACCGGCCCGCCACTCTGGCGGGCCGGTGCGCCGCTGAGGGGGCGGCGTCGCCCCGGCACCGGGCACCCGCGACCGAACGTAGGTCGCGCGAAAGCCGAGGTGGGAGCACGGATCGCGGTTTCCGTTCCGGCTATCCGAAGAGCCGTATATCCTGCCGGTGCAATCGCTTTCGGGGTAAAAGCTGTGGGGAAATTCGACCAACGATCGGGGGATGCCGGGCCATGTACATGACCACGGGGGAAGTGATCCGGCGGATCAGGAAATCCGTCGGCATGACGCAGACGGAACTGGGCGCGCTCATCAATTTCTCCCAGCCCGCGGTCTCCGGTCTGGAGCGCGGCGGCCCGGCTTCGCACGACGTCCGGGTCTTGCGGCTCGTAGCCCGTGCACTGGGCGTTCCGCTTGCCATACTGGTAGTGGAGTCGGACCGGGAGGCAGATGTGGACCGTCGCAACTTCTTCAAAGCAGGGGCATCGGTAAGCGCGGGGGCTGCCATGATGTCGGTATCCGCCCCCGCGAACGCCGCGTCGGCGTCCGCCGGGAAAGTCGGCGCGAGCGACGTGGAAGCCATCATCGACAGCGTGAACCAGATCCACGAACTCGATCTGGTGGTCGGCGGCGACCGGTTGTGCCGGGTGGCGGCCAACCAAGTCCGCTATGTAGAGCAGCTGCTGGACCAAGGCAGTTACACCGAGCAGGTCGGGCGGGCGCTCACCAGCGCTGCCGCCGAGATGATGACCGCCGCCGGGTGGGTGCACTACGACGCCGGGCGTCTGGACGATGCGCGGCGGTACTACGCGGACGCGGCGAACGCCGCCAATGCGGCCGGTGACGGGATCGCTGCGGCGCATGCGCTGGGGAATGCCAGCTGTTTGATGATCAGCCTTCCCGGCGAGATGCGAAAGAACCCGTTGGCGGTGCAATATGTGCAGGCTGCGTCACAGGCATCGCTCCGTGATGGCGGTCCGAAGCTTCGAGCGCTGATGGCAATCCGGGAAGCCGAAGCCCACGGTGCACGTGGAGACAAGATCGCGATGAACACCGCGATAAGCCGGGCATTCCGTGCATACGAATCTACTCGGGGGCATGATCCGGACTGGGTGTTCTTACCTGAGTCGGAGCTCAATCTCGTCACCGGGAAAGCGCAGATGTGGGCGGGCGAGTATGAGAGTGCGACCACTCATATGCAAGCCGCTATCGATGGCTCGTCGGCTTGGCCGAGAGAGCGGGCAGCGGGTCAGCTCAATCTCGCACGCAACTTCATCAACGCGGGTGACGTCGCGCGAGCGTGCTCACTGCTGACGGACAACTACGACACCATCGCCGGCCTCGCGTCCACCCGCCTGCACCAGCGAATCGACGCGATCGCCAACTTGGTTCGCACGCACGCCGCGGTTCCGGAGGTGCGAGAATTCCTCGGCAGGCGCGCCGCCCAGGTCTAGCCTCGTGGCATGGAGGACGCTCCATCATCCGGATCGGCGAGCACGCGCGATTCCTGTGGCACCGAGTTGATGGTTCGTTTCGCCGTCGAGGATCTGAGGCGACAGCACGAAACTGTTTCGCCACACGAGCAAGCCCCTCGCCGAAGGCCGGAGCGTGTCATCGTTATTCGTTCGTCAGCGGGGACGGCTCGCGAGACCGAAGACGGCAGCGCCTCCGCGTCGTGCAGACGAGGAGGCGCTTGCTCGGATCCGAGGGCTCAGTAGGCCCCGTTGACGTTGTCCATCGAGCCGTACCGGTGGGCCGCGTAGTTGCAGGCGGCGGTGATGTTGGCGACCGGGTCCCAGATGTCGAAGGCGGTGCCGTCGACGTGGTAGGCGTTGAAGGTCGGGTCGATCACCTGGAGCAGGCCCTTGGATGGGGTGCCTTTGGCGGCGTTGGAGTCCGACAGGTTGATGGCGCGGGGATTGCCGCCGGATTCCCGCATGATGTTGCGGTGGATGCCTTCGTAGCTCCCCGGGATCCCGTGCAGGCGCATGACGTCGAGCGACTGGCGAATCCAACCGTCGAGATTGTCCTCGTAGACCGGGGGCGGCGCGGGCAGGAAGCCCTGCGGCGGCAGCCCGGGCAGCGCGGGCAGTTCGGGGAGCGCGGGCAGTCCGGGCAGGGCTGGGAGGTCGATCGGCGCGGCAGCGGCGACCGGCGTGACCGGGGCCGCGGCGCTGTCATCGGCCACCGCCACACCGGCGGAGAAGCCGACGGCGGTCACGCCGACGGTCGCGACGATGGCAGCGCCCTTGACAAGTGACGGGCGGCGGAAAGAAAGGCGTGCGTCAGGCATCGAGAAATCAGTTCCTTGTTCGTGCGGCGATCCGGCCGGAAAAACCAGCGCGGGATCCACGGCGAGACCTGGTCAGGTGTTCGCCATCTCGGCTCGTGTGCGGTTTTCGGATTTCGTTGTGAAAGCCAGGGTTCGAATCCTGGCGGCGCGACGCGGTGCACAAGTCGGGGCGGTGCCCTACGGTGCCGCTGCCGTACCCGGAGAGAAACCAGCCGTTGGAGCTGTGGAGCTGGTTTCTCGGGTCTCTCCCGGACCTGATCTCAGCTTGATCACGACGGGTGAATATTCGGCAAACGGAAAATTAATGCTCGGGTTTGTCGATCTTGGGTTGCCTGGGGCCAGCGTGAATGTGGCCCTGTGACCTGGCCTTTTTTAGATAAACGTGATTTGCACCACAATAGGCAAATTGGCAGTAACGAGACCAATATGTCTCGATCCGATCACTGAGCCCGTGGGTGAATCGAACGCGCCGAGTGGCGGCGATAGAAATCCTTCCGAGCGCATCCGGGCGCGTCGCCATAAATGGCGGTTCAGTGCTTCGAACGCTTCTCTCGAAGGCGGAAGCGACCGTATGACAAGGAGATCACTCCCATGCTCGAACGAGATCCTCTGGCCCGCAGTGCATTGCCGGTGGCAAGGGTTCTGCGACCCCGGATCGGGAGACGGCCACGAGGGGGGTGCCATGGCCTGCGCCGGGCACTGCGAGCATCGAACGGGCAAGGCCGTCGTAGTCGTGGCGGTGCCTGCAATCCGCCGACCAGCTCCGCGCCTTGGAATGCGGATTGCGCGAGCGTGGCGGCGAACTCTTCGCGCTCGGCGACTGGATTGCGGCCGCGCGTTGCCGGGAAGGCCAGGTAGTGATGGTTCGACCGGTCGCAGAATTCCTGCCCGAGCCGTGACTTCCCGACTCGTCGGCGACCGGCCACGATGACGGCACGGCGACGGGTCGTGCCCGTGCCGTCGGTCACCGAGTTCAGCTGACGAGCGAGCAGGCCGAGGTCGGCGGATCTTCCGGTGAACTCCACGCGCCTTTATCGCGCCCGGAAGTGGTTCGACCGGCGCTCGATGCCGATTCAGCCGAGGAACTCCTCGATCAGCGGAATGGTGTCGGCCGGGCAGTCTTCGTGCACGGTGTGACCGCAACCGGGCAGCACCTCGGCGGTGGCGTTCGGGATGCGCGCGGCCAGGCGTTCGGCCTGGGAGGGCGGCAGCCATTCGTCGGCGCCACCCCACAGCACCAGGGTCGGAGCGCTTACGCGGGCCAATCCGGCGTCGGTGCGGCGGTAGTCGAGATTCCGCCACAGCGCGAGGAAGCCGTCGCGGTTGTCCGGACGTGCGAACGGCGGCCACAATTCACCGATCATCTCGTCGGTGACCAGGTGCTTGTGCTGGAACGTGCCACGGATGCTGTCGGCGAAGAAGTCGCGGGTGGTGAGCTTCGTGGCGAGTTCGCCGAGCAGCGGGGTCTGGAACAGCGGTGTCACGGGCGCCTTTTCGGCGTCCAGCCCCGGCGCGTCGAGCAGGATCAGCCGGTCGACTCGCTCGGGATGCTGTTCGGCGAAGTACAAGCTCCACGCGCCGCCCCACGAATGGCCCACCAGCGACGCGCGATCCAGGCCGACGGCGTCGAAGAACGCGCCGACGGCCTCGGCCATGGCGGGCAGATCGAACGCGAAGCCGGGGCGGCGCAGTTCGGTATATCCCTGACTGGGCAGATCGACCGCGTACACGGTGTGCTGTCGCGCCAGCGCGGGAATCACCTCGCGCCATGAGTACTGCCACAGGCCGCCGCCCGCGATGAGCACGACCGGCGATCCCTGGCCGGTCACCGTGTAATGAAATCGGGCCAGGTCGGTCTCCGCATAGCGGGAATGGATGCGGTCGAGATAGGCCGGCCGGTCGGGGGAGGCCGGCGGGTTCCAGGCGTAGGCCACCGGCAGTACGGCTGCGAACAGCGCGGCGACGACGGCGGCGAGTCCGAGGGCGAGTCGACGGGTCCAGGTACCGAGTCTCATGGTGCGCTCCATGGTTGGCTGAGTTGGTTTCGACTCCTGGACGAGCCGGAGACCAGCGACGTGACGCGGTGTGGTCGTCCTCACACGTCGATCCCCGCATTCGGTCGAGGAGATCGTGCGAAGTGTTCCGGCAGATGGCATCGAGCCGAACTCGAGGTGTATGCGCACCGAGAAGACCGGGACTGCGCGATCGGGCGCGGCGGGTCGGCCGGGCTTCCCCACCGATCCCTCGATCGTCACGTCACAGGCAGCCACCCACTGTCACGAGCGTCCTGATGCGACGGTGCTGGTCGATTCGAGTGTGCGCGTCGAATGCGGTGGCGAGGTCGACGATTGTGTGCGACAGCAGGACGTACTCTGCCCAGGCCGCGCCGAAACGCGACGGCCCTCGCGCACACGAAGAGTAGGCGCGAGGGCCGAAGCTGCTAGGTGAAAGAGGTCAGCTGCCGAACCTGGCCAGAACGGCGCCGGCTTCCTGGGAGGCGGTGCCTTCCTCGGCGAGATGCGCCATCTCCGGTGCGATCTCGCGGCCGTGGTGGGCCATCGCCTGGGCGTACAGCCGTCCGGCCCGGTAGGAGGAGCGGACCAGCGGGCCTGCCATCACACCGGCGAAGCCGATTTCCTCGGCCGTCTTGGAGTGCTCGACGAACTCCTCCGGCTTCACCCAGCGGTCGACCGGGTGGTGGCGGGGGGAGGGGCGCAGGTATTGGGTGATGGTGAGGATGTCGCACCCTGCCTCGTGCAGGTCGCGCATGGCCTGGGTGACTTCCTCGGGGGTTTCGCCCATGCCGAGGATGAGGTTCGACTTGGTGACCAGCCCGGCTTCGCGGGCGGCGGTCAGAACCGCGAGAGAACGCTCGTAGCGGAAGGCCGGGCGGATGCGCTTGAAGATGCGGGGGACCGTTTCGAGATTGTGCGCCAGCACTTCCGGACGCGCGGAGAAGACCTCGGCGAGTTGGTCGGGGTTGGCGTTGAAGTCGGGGATCAGCAGTTCCACACCCGTGTGCGGGTTCGAACGCTTGATGGCGCGGACTGTTTCGGCGTAGAGCCACGCGCCGCCGTCTTCGAGATCGTCGCGAGCGACGCCGGTGATGGTGGAGTAGCGCAGGCCCATGGCCTGGACGCTCTCGGCGACGCGGCGGGGCTCGTCGCGGTCCAAGGCGGCGGGCTTGCCGGTGTCGATCTGGCAGAAGTCGCACCGGCGGGTGCACTGCTCGCCGCCGATCAGGAAGGTGGCCTCGCGATCTTCCCAGCATTCGAAGATGTTCGGGCAGCCCGCTTCCTCGCAGACCGTGTGCAGGCCCTCACGCTTCACCAAGCCTTTGAGCTCGGAGTATTCGGGGCCCATGGTGGCGCGGGTGCGGATCCACTTGGGCTTGCGCTCGATGGGGGTTTCCGCGTTGCGGGCTTCGATGCGCAAGAGTTTGCGACCGTTCGCGCGCGCGTCGGGCCCGGCGGAGGTGGCCTGCGTGGCCACGGAGGGCCCCGGGAGTGCCGCAACAGGTTCCGCCGCGGACGCGTTGTGTGGTGTCGGGGTGTCGACTGAGGTCACTTGATCGACCTTACGCCGTCGTGATCGGACGCTCGGGGGTGGTGTCGCCAGGAGTGACACGAGGAATATGGCGCTCGGTGACCGGCAGGTCGCCGTCGAGCGCGCGGATGATGGCGTCGGCCACCAGCGGCTTCATCTCGGCGACGGTCACTTCGCGGCCGAGTTCGCGGGTCAGCGTGGTGACGCCCGCGTCGCGGATGCCGCAGGGAACGATGGCTTGGAACCCATCCAGGGCGGCGTTGCAGTTGAACGAGACGCCGTGCAGGGCCACGCCGCGCTGCACGCGCACGCCGACGGCGGCGATCTTGCGTTCGGCGTACAGCTCGGTGGCGGGCAGCCAGACGCCGGAACGTCCCTCGACGCGGCCGCAGGCGAGGCCGAGATCGGTGCAGACTGTGATCAACGCCTCCTCGAGGCGGCGCACGTAGCCGACGACGTCGACCGGCTCGGCGAGCCGCACGATGGGATAGCCGACCAGTTGGCCGGGGCCATGCCAGGTGATCTTGCCGCCGCGGTCGACCTGCACCACCGGGCTGCCGTCGATCGGCAGGTCGTCGGCCTCGGTGCGGCGGCCCGCGGTGTACACCGAGGGGTGCTCGAGCAGCAGCAGATGATCCGATCCGTTGCCATCGGCGCGCTGCTCGGCGATGCTGCGCTGCAGCTCCCAGGCGGCGTGATAGTCGATGAGTCCGAGATCCTCGACCACGATCGGGGTCGTATCGAATCGGGCGGACACGGTGGTGCGCGGCTTGGTCACAGCGATGACGGTACGCCCACCGGGTCGGCCGGTTCCAGCACCTCGATAGGGAATACGCACCACTCGAGCGGATAGCCAGGGGGAGAGCTGGAAGGTTGCGGTGCGGTGAGCCGTGGGCACGGTCCTACGTCAGGTCCACTGCGCCGGACGTTGTCGAGCCCGGAGGCGAGGTGCGGCGCGAGCGTGCGGGTTCCGTCGAGTTCATGCGACCGAGGGGTGCGGCACCTGGAAGGCCCGCGGATCGCCTTACTTCGAGCTGTAGGCCAGCCGGTCTCGGGCTCGGCGTCGCCGAGTGCCCGTCAGTCGGATCGCCTGGTGTCACGTGCTGAAATGCACATCGCCACTGATGCGTCCCTGGGTGTGCAGGTTCGAGCAACCGGACTTCCCCGAGTAGCGCTTCCGATCATCCGATGTGTCCGCAAGGGAAAGCGGTCTGCGCAGGCGGCCCGGTCAGCCGACGTCGACCGGCAAGGTCAACTGCATGAGGGTCAAGTCCATCCAGCGGCCGAATTTGTGCCCCACCTCGGGAAGTACGCCGGCGGTGCGGAAGCCGAAGCGTTCGTGCAGCAGGATCGAACCGGTGTTGCCGGATTCGATGGCCGCGATCATGGCGTGCACGGCGCCGCCCCGGCGCGCACGGTCGATCAGCTCGTTGAGCAGGGCGGTGGCGATGCCGCGCCGCTGGAAGCGTTCGTCGACGTACACCGAGTTCTCGACCGTGTAGCGGTAGCCGGATTTGGTGCGCCAAGGCCCGTAGCTCGCGTAACCCGCCAGGGCGCCGTCGATCTCGGCGACCAGCACGGGCAGCCCCGCACCGGTGCGGGCCTGGAACCAGCCGAGGCGCTCCTCCAGGCCGACCCGCTCGGTATCCCAGATCGCGGTGGAGGCGGCGATATTCGCGTTGTGGATCTCCAGGATCGCCGGAAGGTCATCGGTGGTCGCGTCGCGGATGACGGTGGCGGGCCTGGTGTCGAGTCGATCGGTCATCGAGGGTCTCCGGGTCGTCCCACCGCGGCCGCCAGCGCGGCGCCGATGGTGGGATGGTGGAACTGGTAGCCCGCTTCCTCGAGGGCGGTGGGAATGGCCCTGGGCCCGCGCAGAATCGCCTCCTGCGCCATCTCACCGACCAGCGCGTGCAGGGCGAACGCCGGGACCACCAGCGGAGTGGGACGACGCAGCGCCCGGCCGAGCGCGCGGCTGAACTCGGCGTTGGTGACCGGCGCGGGGCCGACCACGTTTATCGGGCCGGACACCGTGTCGTGGGTGAGCGCGAAGACGATCGCGCCGATCTCGTCGTCCAGCGAGATCCACGGCGTGTACTGGCGTCCGCTGCCCAGCCGCCCGCCCAGGCCGAGCGCGTACAGCGGGTGCAGCATGCCGAGCATGCCCCCGGCGCGCGACAGCACCACCGCGCTGCGCAACAGCACCGTACGCACACCGGCCGCCGCGGCGGGCTCGGCCGCCTTCTCCCAGTCCCGGCACAGCGTGGCCAGGAATCCCGAACCGGCGGGAGATGTCTCGTCCACCACCCGATCGCCCGTGTCGCCGCCGTAGTAGTGCACGCCGCTGGCGTTGAGCAGCACAGGCACCCTCGCGGCGGCCACGGCACCGGCCAGCACGTCGGTCGGGGTGATCCGGCTATCGCGCAGCTCCTGTTTGAAGCTGCCGGTCCAGCGCCGCCGGCCGACGCCCGCCCCACACAGGTTGACCACGGCGTCGGCGCCGCGCAGCGCCCGCTCGTCCAGCTGGGCGCGGGCCGGATTCCAGGCGAATTCGTCCGGGCCCGCCGCTTTTCTGCGCACCAGCCGGGCGACCTCGTGCCCGTCGCGGCGCAGAGCCGCGACGAGCGCCGTCCCGATCAATCCGGACGAGCCGGCGATCACGACCTTCATACGTGCCGCGGGACCTTCCTCACAGGCCGAGATCGGCCTCGAACGCCGCTTCCTCGAGCCGGTGCCGGATCGTGGTCAGGAAGCGACCGGCGTCGGCGCCGTCGATCAGGCGGTGGTCGTAGGTGAGCGGCAGGTAGCACATCGAACGGACACCGATGGACTCGTTGCCGGTCTCGTCGGTCACCACGACGGGACGCTTCACGATCGCACCCGTGCCCAGCATGGCCGCCTGCGGCGGAACCAGGATCGGGGTGTCGAACAGCGCGCCCTGGCTGCCGATATTGGTGATGGTGAACGTGCCGCCGGCCAGCTCGTCGGGCTTCAGGCCGCCGGTGCGAGCGCGGTGGGCGATGTCGGCGATGGCGCGCGCCAGACCGGCCAGCGACAGGTCGCTGGCGTTGTGGATCACCGGGGACAGCAGGCCCTGCTCGGTGTCGACGGCGATGCCGAGGTGCACCGATGCGTGGTAGGTGATCTCCTTGCTGGACTCGTCATAGCTGGCGTTGACGTTCGGGTGCACGCCGAGCGCCTCGACCACGGCCTTCGCGAAGAAGGGCAGGAACGTCAGGTTGACGCCCTCGCGCTCCTTGAACGCCGCCTTGGCCTGGTTGCGCAGCGCAGCGATCTTGGTGACGTCGGCCTCGTGCACCTGGGTCAGCTGCGCCGTGGTCTGCAGCGACTCGCGGGTCTTGGTCGCGGTGATCTGGCGGATGCGGTTGGCCTTCTGCACGGTGCCGCGCAGGTGGGCCAGCTCCGGGCTCGCCGCGGCGGGAGCGGAGGGCGCTTTCGCCGCCGGGGCGGACGCGGCCGGAGCGGCGGCCGGGGCGGGGGCCTTCTTGGCCTCGGCGGCGGCGAGCACGTCCTGCTTGCGAATGCGGCCTCCGACACCGGAACCGGTGATCTTGGCGAGGTCGACGTTGTTCTCCTCGGCCAGCTTGCGCACCAGCGGGGTGACGTAGGGGGTTGCGCCGTTGGAGGATTCGGCAGCCGCGGGGGCGGGCTTGGGGGCCGGCGCGGGCGCGGGAGCCGGGGCCGGAGCCGGGGCCGGGGCAGGCGCGGGAGCCGGGGCCGGGGCCGGGGCAGGCGCGGCGGCGGCCGGGGCCGGTTCGGGCTTGGGAGCTGGTTCGGGCTTGGGCGCGGGAGCCGGGGCAGGGGCCGGGGCGGCGGCCGCCGGGGAACCGCTGCCGATCACGCCGAGCTGGCCACCGACCGCGACGACGTCGTCTTCCTGGGCGGTGATCTCCAGCAGGGTGCCCGCGACGGGGGAGGGGATCTCGGTGTCGACCTTGTCGGTGGAGACCTCGAGCAGCGGCTCGTCGACGGCGACCTCGTCGCCGACCGACTTCAGCCAGCGGGTGACGGTGCCCTCGGTGACCGACTCGCCGAGTTCCGGCATCTTGACCGGGGTGCCGTCACCGGAGGACGCGGGCGCGGCCTGGGCGGCGGGCGCGGATTCCTCGGCGGGCGCGGCCTGGGGTTCGGCGGCGGGCGCCTCCTCGGAGGCGACCGGGGTCTCCTGCGCGGGCGCCGCGGCTTCCGGAGCGGGCGCGGGAGCGGACGACTCCGCCTCACCGGCCTCGCTGATCACGCCGAGCTCGCCGCCGACCTCGACCACGTCGTCCTCGTTCGCGACGATCTTCGACAGCACACCCGCCGCGGGGGACGGGATTTCGGTGTCGACCTTGTCGGTGGAGACTTCGAGCAGCGGCTCGTCGACCTCGACCGTGTCTCCTTCCTGCTTCAGCCACCTGGTCACCGTTCCCTCGGTGACGCTCTCACCAAGAGCGGGCATCTGGACGGAGAAGGCCATGTCCGTTGACTCCTCTGACTGCTCGACGGGGTTCTACAACAGTTGATCTCGCTGCGGACGCCCGCCGCGGGTCGCGACGGTAGTCCGGAAGCCACCGATCATTGTGCGTGGCACCGGAGATCCGTGTGGTTCTTGTACCGCGGTCCATCCTTGCACTCGCGCGCAAGCTACGTAGCACAGGGCGGCCAACTGCACAGAGCTGGCAGTATGGGAGAACCGGCGGTGAACATTCTCCGGTGCAGGAAAGGAGGTGCGCGTCGTTGGGTTTGCTGGATCGTTTCCGTGGCGGCGCCGCCCGGGGCGGGGGCGCTCTACGTGGGGGTTCGGTGTCCGGGCAGGACGCTCGCTACTTGGCCGACTGGGTGCGCACGCACGTGGGCGTCGAGGGCTACATCGAACCGAAGACCACGGTGACCGATGTCACAGTGGTGCTTGTTGCCGCAGATGGTGAATGGACGCGGCGGATCGTCGGCGAGCGTGGTGCGCAACGGCTTGCCAAGGATTTGCACATCCCTGTCTACGACGTGCACAAGACCGGTTATCCGCAGCGGATGCGCGACTACGACGCCCGTCGACGGGTGCAGCGGCAGCGCGAGCTGGAACGGGATTTGTACGACCTCTGAGCCGTCGGATTGTCCGTTCCGCCCGATTTCGGGGTGCCTGCGCGGGGTGCCACGAGGACGCGTGAAGCGTCTCGCCTCGAGTCGCGAAGCGGAGCCGCCTCCGAATATCGGTGGGCCGACGCACGGTGGAGCGTGGAACGCGGGCCGCCCTTCGGACCGGGGTGGACGACGCGCGTCGTCCGGGCACGCCCCGGACGACGCGCTTCCCACTCACTCCGCGGCGATGTCCTGCAATACCGCGATCAGCGTGCGGACCGGGACGCCGGTGCCGCCCTTGCCGATGTAGCCGAACGGACCGCCGGTGTTGTAGGCGGGACCGGCCACGTCGAGGTGGGCCCACTGCACGTTCTCCGGCACGAACTCCTTGAGGAACAGTCCGGCCGAGAGCATGCCGCCCCAGCGGTGCGGCGCGACATTGGCCAGGTCGGCGATCTTGGAGTTCAGGTCGCCGCGCAGTTCGGCGGGAAGCGGCATCGCCCAGCCGTTCTCCCCGACTTCGCGGGAGATGCGGGCCACCCGGTCGCGGAACTCGTCGGTGCCCATCACGCCGGGCGTGCGGGTGCCGAGCGCGACCATCTGCGCGCCGGTCAGGGTCGCCACGTCGATCAGGTACTCCGGATCGTCCTCGCTCGCGCGCACGATGGCGTCGGCCAGGATCAACCGGCCCTCGGCGTCGGTGTTGAGCACCTCGACGGTGATGCCGCCGTACTGGGTGAGCACGTCGCCCGGGCGCTGCGCGGTGGCCGAGGGCATGTTCTCCGCCATCGGCACCGTGGCGGTGACGGTGATCGGCAGGCTCAGCCGCGCGGCCAGCAGCGTGGTGGCGATCACGGCGGCGGCGCCCGCCATGTCGGAGGTCATGTTCTCCATGTTCTGCGCGGGCTTGATGGAGATGCCGCCGGTGTCGAAGGTGATGCCCTTGCCGACCAGCGCCACTTTCTTCGGACCGCCCGCGTAGGTGATCCGGATCAGGCGCGGCGGGCGCGAGGAGCCCTTGCCCACGCCGAGCACGCCTCCGTAACCGCCCGCTTCCAGCGCCTTCTCGTCCAGCACCTCGACGGTCAGGCCCGCGGCCTCGGCGAGTTCCTGGGCGCGCGAGGCGAACTCGGCCGGGTACAGGTGGCTGGGCGGAGTGTTCACGAAATCCCGTGCGGTGGCGACGGCCTCGGCGGTGAGCTGCGCGCGGAACAATGCCTCCTCGCCGAATCCCGGCTCGGGCACCAGCAACTCGACCCGCGCCACGGGGCGCTCGTCCGGCTTGGGCGCGGACTTGTCCGAGCGGAACGGCGTGAAGGAATAGGCGCCCAGGTAGAAGCCTTCCGCGGCGGCGCCGATGTCCAGCCCGGACAGCGTGGTCACCACCAGTTCGGTGCCGGAAAGCGAGCGGGCGGCCACGCCGGCCGAGCGACGGATCTGCTCGGCGTCGAGTTTGTCGGCGGAGCCGAGACCGACGGCCAGGACGCTGGTCACCCCGTCCAGCCCGGCCGGGGCCGGAATCCGGGTGAGCTCCTCGGCCTTGCCCTTCGCCCCCACCGCGCCGAGCTGATCGAGCAGTTCCGCGCGCACGTCGGCGGTGAGCACGTCGCTGAACAGGTCCTCGGGCACGATGGCGGGGCCGTCCTCCGAGGAGGTCAACCCGATGACGAGCACATCGGTGTCCGCGCCGATGGTCTCGGTGCGTGCCAGTTCCGGTCCGAGCGAGCGATCTGCAACAGCGGTCATTGGCACAGGCTATTCGGTCGGTTCCGGATAGCGCACCGCGACGCCGTCGAGCAGCAGTTCCACCGCATCGTGCAGCAGGTCGTCGAAGTCCATCTCGAAGGAGTCCGAGTCGGCGAGGAAGCGGTGCAGGACGGGGCGGACCGTGGGGTCGAGCAGTTCGGCGAACTCGTGGCGCAGCGCGGTCGCCTCGGCGGCGTCGCGGGGCTCGCCGAGGCGGTCGGCGCGCTCGGAAGTCCACAACAGCGCGAGGCCTTGGACCAGACCGGAGAGCGCGAGGTAGATCGCGAAACCCGCGCGCCGGGTCAGGCCGGGACGATCGAGCGCGGCGAAGTTCCGCTCCAGGACGTCCAGCAGGGCCGGGCCGAGCGGGGGACGGGTGCGTGCCAGCAGCGGCAGCATCCACGGATGCCTGCGGTAGAGGCGCCACTCCTCGTGCGCTTCGTGCCGCAGCCGTCGGCGCAGGCCCGCGCATCCGGCCGCAGGCGGCGGGATCTCGTCGAGCACCAGCTCGGCCATGCTCGCCAGCAGCGTTTCCCGGTCGGGGAAGTGGCGGTAGAGGGTGGCGGTCGCGACCCCGAGCGCACTGGCCAGGCGGCGCATGGTGAGTCCGTCGATTCCGTCGCGGTCGGCCAGTTGCACCGCCGCCCGCGCGATGCCGACCGCGGTGAGCCGCGCCGGGCGGCTCGGGCGGCGTACCGGGATCGACGCGCGGCGCGCGCGGTAGGCGCGCGCCTGGCAGGAGCGCGAGCAGTACTTGCGCCGTCGGCCCCTGGCGGGCTGAGCGAGTTCTTTGCGGCAGACCGCACACGTCATCGGTCGTTCCATTTCGACACACGAACAGGTGTGACGAAATGGTAGCGACATGCCTTTGACCTGCCTAGATTCGATGACCGAAACGGTGTTCACAGGAAGGGGCGCGGATGGAGATCACTGTGCGCCAGGCGGGTCGGCGCGACCGGGACACGCTGATCGACGCGTTCGGCATCGCCAGCGCGGACGAGGTGGTGACGGAGTGGGTGCTGGACGGGCAGTCCGATCCGGCTTTCCGTACCGCGTTCGTGCCCGGGTTGGTCGATCGAGCGCTGCGCGACGACGAGATCTGGGTAGCTGGGCCGGGCGAGGAGGTCTGGTCGATGTCGATCTGGCAGCACGTCACCTCGGTCGAGCGATTCGCCGACGAAGCCGCCGAGGCGCGGACCATGCTCGAACAGGCTCCCGGTCTGCGCGTGGCGCAGCGGCTGGCGTATCTCACCGACCTGCTCGCCCGCGAACACCCCCGCGAGTTGCCGCACCGCTATCTGCAAGTGATCGTCACGCTGCCGGAGCACCGCGGCAAGGGGGCGGGCGCGGTGATCCTCGCCGACCGCGTGAAAGCGGCGTCCGAAGCGGACGTCCCTGCGTTTCTCGAAGCCAGCACCGAACGATCCGCCCGCCTCTACAGCCGCTGCGGATTCGTGCCGACCACAGCGACCCACACGCTGCCGGAGAACGGCCCGACACTCATCCCGATGTGGTTCCGGCCGTAGCGTGCGCGGGGCGGGCTTGCGCCGCCGCGGTCCCGGATAAGCTCGGCTGGTGACCGAGACGAGCCTCCTGCAAGGACCCATTCACGCCGTGCACGTCGAGCTGGGCGCCACCTTCGCGCCGTTCGGCGGCTGGGAGATGCCGGTGTCCTACGCGGGCACGGTGACCGAGCACCAAGCGGTCCGTACGACGGTCGGGCTGTTCGACGTCAGTCATCTGGGCAAAGCGACGGTGCGCGGCCGGGGCGCCGCGGCGTTCGTGAACTCGGCGCTCACCAACGATCTGGGCCGCATCGGTCCGGGCAAGGCGCAATACACCCTGTGCTGCACCCCGGAGGGCGGCGTGATCGACGACCTGATCGCCTATTACGTCGGCGACGACGAGATCTTTCTGGTGCCGAACGCCGCCAACACCGCGGCGGTCGTCGCCGAGCTGCGCAAGGCCGCGCCGGACGGCGTCACGGTGACCGACGAGCACCGCGACTACGCCGTGTTCGCGGTGCAGGGGCCGCGCTCCGCCCAGGTGCTCGACGCGCTCGGCCTGCCCACCGGTCTCGAGTACATGGCCTATGCCGACGCGGACTGGGACGGCCGCCCCGTCCGGGTCTGCCGCACCGGCTACACCGGCGAGCACGGCTACGAGCTGCTGCCCCGCTGGGCCGACGCCGAACCACTGTTCCGAGCCTTGGTCGAGCAAGTGCGCGCCGCCGAGGGTCAGGTGGCCGGGCTGGGCGCCCGCGACACCCTGCGTACCGAGATGGGTTATCCCCTGCACGGGCACGAGCTCTCGCCCGCCATCTCCCCGGTGCAGGCGCGCTGCGGTTGGGCGGTCGGCTGGCAGAAACCGGAGTTCTGGGGCAAGGCCGCTCTGGAGCAGGAGAAGTCGGACGGTCCGCGCCGAATCCTGCTGGGGCTCAAGGCGCTCGACCGAGGTGTGCTCCGGCAGGGGCAGACCGTGCTGCGCGAGGGCGAGCCGGTCGGCGAAACCACGTCCGGCACCTTCTCGCCCACGCTGAAACTCGGCATCGCGCTGGCCCTGCTCGACACCTCGGCCGGCATCGAACCCGGGGTCGAGGTCGAGGTGGATGTGCGCGGCCGCCGTCTGCGTTGCGAAACCGTCCGCCCTCCGTTCGTCCGGACCAATACCAAGTGACGGACGCGCCCACGAGCCGCCGGGTGCGGGGAGGACCATGGCGAAATGGCCGGAATCGGGCCGGATAGGATCGTCGGCATGACCGCTGCCGCACAGTTCACCCGTGTTCCGCATCCCGCGCCGCTTCCGGCGCAGCGGCGGCAAGAGGTACTGGCGGAGCCGGGGTTCGGGCGCCACTTCACCGATCACATGGTCTCGATCGATTACGTCGGCGGCACGTGGACCAACGCGCGGGTGGAGCCGTACGGGCCGCTCGCGCTGGACCCGGCGACCATGGTGTTCCACTACGGCCAGGCCATCTTCGAGGGACTGAAGGCCTACCGGCAGAGCGACGGCAGCGTCTCCTGCTTCCGCATCGACGCCAACGCCGCGCGTTTCCGCCGGTCGGCTCGCCGGATGGCGATGGCCGAGCTGCCCGACGAGCTGTTCGTCGAGTCGGTGCGGCAACTGCTGGAGGTGGACCGGGACTGGGTGCCCGCGGCGGGCGGCGAGGATTCGCTGTACCTGCGGCCGTTCATGTTCGCCACCGAGGCCGGGCTGGGCGTGAAGCCCGCCGCGGCGTACAAGTACCTGCTGCTCGGCTCCCCGGCGGGGGCCTACTTCCCGCGGGGCGTGAAGCCGGTGCGGGTCTGGCTGTCCACCGAATACGTGCGCGCCGCGCCGGGCGGCACCGGCGAGGCGAAGGTCGCGGGCAACTACGCGGCGTCACTGCTCGCGCAGGCCGAGGCATCGGCCAAGGGGTGCGACCAGGTGGTGTGGCTGGACGCGTGTGAGCGCCGCTACGTCGAGGAAATGGGCACCAACAACCTGTTCTTCGTCTTCGGTTCCGGCTCCGAGGCGCGGCTGGTCACCCCGGAGCTGTCCGGCTCGTTGCTGCCGGGCATCACCAGGGACTCGCTGCTCACCCTCGCCGCCGACTCCGGCTTCCCGGTCGAGGAGCGCAAGATCTCGGTGGAGGAATGGCGCAAGGGCGCCGAATCCGGGGAGATCACCGAGGTTTTCGCGTGCGGCACCGCCGCTGTGATCACGCCGGTCGGCTGGGTCCGTTCCGAGGCGGGCGAATTCACCATCGGCGGCGGCGAGCCCGGCGCGGTCACCATGGCTCTGCGCGATACCCTCACCGGCATCCAGCGCGGCACCTTCGCGGACAAGCACGGGTGGATGCGGCCGATGTGACTCAGCCCGGCATCAGCATGTGCCACTGTTCCAACGTCTGCGGACGCATGACGTAATTCTTGTCCCGGACAGTGGACAGCGCGGCGTTGGGTTCCTGCGAATACCAGTGACCCGGGTACACGACCGGGTCACCGGGAAGTCCGGCCAGGTAGCGCAGGCTGCGGAACATTTCGTCCGAATCGCCGCCGGGGAAGTCGGTGCGGCCGCAGCCGTCGACGAACAACGTGTCGCCGGCGATCAGGCGGTTGTCGAACAGAAAGCATTGGCTGCCCGGGGTGTGGCCTGGCGTGTGTAGTAACTCGATGTCGAAGGCTCCGACGCTGACCTTGTCGCCGTGCTCGTGCCCGGTCAGCTCGCTCTCCGCGATGCCGGTGACATTGGCTACCCAGGGCAGCTCTGTGGCGTTGACGTGCACTGGGACGCTTGTCTTCTCGAGCAGTTCGCGCACGCCGCGCAGGGTGAAGCCGAGCATCGTGCCGCCCACGTGATCGGGGTGGTGATGGGTGGCGAGCACGCCGCGCAGGCGCAAGCCGTCGCCCTCGGCGATGTCGACCAGATCGCCCGCGGCGTAGGCCGGATCGATCACCACGCACTCGCCCGTGTCCCGATCGCCGATGAGATAGGCGAAGTTGCGCATCTGCGTCGCGATCGGATCGCCCACGGCGTAGTCGCGTCCCGACAACAGCTGGCGAAAATACAGGCGCTCAGAAGACATACCGCCCACCTTATTGCCCGACCCAGACGACCCGCGCGTCACGGCCGGAAAAATTCCAGTGACTCAGACTCTCGCTCCCGGTCGGTACCGGGCAAACACCCGAATCGGCGGCCGCGGCCGGTCAGCCGGGCTGGACGGTAAGCGACAGCACGGCCGCCGTGAGCGCCACCGTGGTCTCGACGGCGGCGCCGAGGACGTCACCGGAGAGCCCTCCGAAGCGGCGGGCGCAGTGCCGGACCAGGATCGCCGAGGCGGCCAGACCGAGCGCCACGGCGAGAGGCCCGAGCCACGGCCGCCCCGGGACGGCGAACAGCGCGACAGCGACCGCGGCTCCCGGCCAGCACACCGCCGCGACGGCCGACTGTGTGCCCGCGACCAGCACGCCGAACCCGGTCCCCGGCGCGGCGGGGACACCGCGGCAGGCGAGGATCACCGCGACGCGGCCGGTCGCCACGGCAAGGGCGACGGCGAGCCATCTGCCCGAGTCGGCCAGCGCCGCGAACGCAAACGCCTGCACCCCGATGGCGAATGCGAGGCCCGCGACACCGAAGGGGCCTGCCCCGCCGCTCTTCATGATCTGCCTGGCCCGATCCGGCGGTCCGTAGCTGCCGAGTCCGTCCAAAGTGTCGGCAAGGCCGTCGAGATGCATACCCCGGGTGATCAGCGCCAGCGCGCCGACCACCAGCAGCCCGGCCAGCGCGGCGCTCGCCCCGGCCCGGGTGAGAGCGTAGAGCAGGCCCGCGGCCCCCGCGCCGAGCAGCGCGCCGACCAGCGGTGCCAGCACGATCGCGCGGCCCGCCGTCGCGCGGTCCACGGCATCCGGGCCGCGCACCGGCAGCACCGTCAGCCAGGAGATCGCCAACCGGACGCCGTTCACGCCGAACCTCGTGTCCTCGGCGGCGTTGCGCGCGTTGTGCCGCAGACCCGGTCGATGACCGGCTGTGGTGCGGCTGTCGGCCCGCACGTCGCGGAGCCGGGAGCCGCGGGCAGCGGTTGTCGCCCGCTCGGCGGCGGCGGGTGGAGGACGGCGTCGCGGGGGCGGGAAGACTTCACTTGCGCAGGTCGGGCGCGGTATTCGCCGGTTCGGCGTCGGCGGTGCTGACGCCCGCTTCACCGAAGGTGGACATCTCCGCGAGCGCGGCCACCGCCGAGCGGAGGACGGGCAGGGCGGTCAGGGCTCCGGAGCCTTCGCCGAGGCGCATGGTCAGGTCGATCAGGGGGTCCAGGCGCAGGTGTCGCAGCGCGAGGTCGTGCGCCGGTTCGGTCGAGCGGTGACCGGCCAGCCACCAGGCGGTCGCGCCCGCGGCGAGGTCTTCGGCGACCATGGCCGCGGCCGTGACGACGACGCCGTCGAGCAGGACGGGCGTGCGCCGGGTGGCGGCCTGGGCGAGGAACGCGGCCATCGCGGCGAAGTCGGCGCCCGCGGCCACCCGGAGCAGCTCGACAGGGTCTTTCACCACCGGGCGGGCGCGGCGCATCGCGTCGCGGATCGCGGCGACCTTGCGAATCCATCCCGCGTCGTCGACGCCGGTGCCGCGGCCCACGGCGGCGACCGGTTCGGTCTTGGTGAGGCTCGCGACGAGCACGGTGGCCGGCGTCGTGTTGCCGATGCCCATGTCGCCCGCGATCAGCAGATCGGCGCCTGCGTCGATCTCCTCGTCGGCGATGGCGCGGCCCGCCTCGATCGCCGCCCGGACCTCCTCGGCGGTGAGCGCGTCCTCGCGGTCGATCACCCCGCTGGAACGGCGCACCTTGTGCTTGGACACTTGCGGGTCGGTGTCCGCGTCGACGGAGATGTCCGCAACCCGCACCGTCGCGCCCGCCACCGCCGCGAGCGCGTTCACCGCGGCGCCCCCCGCCAGGAAGTTCGCGACCATCTGCGCGGTGACTTCGCTCGGATACGCCGAGACCCCATGCCGGGCGACGCCGTGATCCCCGGCGAAGATCACGACTCGCGCACGCTCGAACTGCTTCGGCGGGCAGGCGCCCTGACAGGCCGCCACCCAGTTGCCGAGGAGCTCCAAACGGCCGAGCGCGCCGGCGGGTTTGGTCAGCTGCGCTTGGCGCTGTTCGGCCGCCGCACGAGATTGTGCGTCCGGAGGCGCTACCGGTCCGAATCCGTGCGTCACTATCGAGCCTTTCGGTCATGGCGGTTCCGCCCACTACGCCGCCCAATCTTGCCATTGCCCCGTCGCATCGTGGGGCCGTGACCGGACCTCGCCGCACCGGTTCGCCGCGCCCGCGGCCTCGCCGAGTCGTCCGGATGTCGAGGGAAGCCGCATCGCCCGAGGCGAGGTCGGCGTGTGCCACGCGGCGCACGGGAGAGGAGCCGGGGTGACCGGCTGAGGCGACAGGGCGGTCGACGTCCAGAATCGGCGTCGCTCACACGAATACGATTGCGGGTCAAGGAAATCGCGAGGCGGCCGACCGGCGCGAGTCTCGCTGGGAGGAAGACGTGCTCGGACGCTATTTGAGGCGGACCGGGAGACCGGCGATGACGAAGAACGCCTCGTCGCAGACTTGGGCCAGCCGCTGGTTGAGGGTGCCGATCTCGTCGCGGAACAAGCGGCCGGAGCGCGTGGCCGGGATGACGCCCATGCCCACTTCCGGGGTGACGATCACCAGATCGCCGGTGTAGGCCGCGACGGCGGCGACCAGCGCGTCGGTGTCGGGGGAGATCGTGCCGCGCGGGGCGTCCCACGCCTCGCGCGCATCGATGCGGGCGGTCAACCAGGTGCCGATGTCATCGATCAGCGTGAAGACTGGCGGCGTCGGCGTCGGTGCGGTGAGGATCTCCGCCGGATCGGCGCTTTCGACGGTCGACCAGCCCGCGGGGCGTCGGCCGCGGTGCCCGGCGATGCGTTCGGCGAAGTCTTGGTCGCCGGGATCGGGTACCGCGGTGGCGAGGTAGCGCACCGGGCCGCCCGCCCGGACCGCGAGGTCCTCCGCGAACGCCGACTTCCCGGACCGCGCGCCACCGAGCACGAGGATGCTACGTGGCGCTGCGGACGAGGGGGGTTCGGACACGGGTGCACGCTATCAACCAGCGGCGGGTCACCACGCGGCTCCCGAGGCGTGCCGGGTCTCGCGGCGCGAGCGGTCAGCCCGCCGCTTCGGGACTGCGGCCGAAGCGGCGACGATATTCGGTGGGGGCGATGCCGACGAGGCGCTGGAAATGGTGGCGCAGGAGGGCGCCGGAGCCGAAACCGCAGCGTGCGGCGATGCGTTCGAGCCCGAAGTCGGTCTCCTCGAGCAGTTGCTTGGCCAGCAGCACGCGCTGGTTGGTGAGCCATTTCACCGGGGTGGTCCCGGTCTCGGCGGCGAAGCGGCGCGCGAAGGTGCGGGTGGACATGTTGGCGCGCGTGGCCAGGTCTTCGACCGTGTGCGGCAGGTCGAGGTGCTCGTTCATCCACTCCAGGGTGGGAATGAGACTGTCGGAGGTACAGGCGGCGACGGGGCGTTCGATGAACTGGCGCTGCCCGCCGTCACGCTGTGGCGGCACCACCATGCGCCGCGCGATCGCGTTGGCCACGCCGCTGCCGAGTTCGCGCCGCACCAGGTGCAGGCAGGCGTCGATGCCCGCGGCGGTGCCCGCGCTGGTGATCAGATCGCCCTCGTCGACGAACAGCACGTCCGGATCGACGGTCGCCGCCGGATACGCGGCGGCGAGTTGCTCCACATGACGCCAGTGCGTGGTGCATTTGCGGCCGTCGAGCAGCCCGGCCGCCCCGGCCAGGAAGGCTCCGGAACAGACCGTGAGCACGGTCGCTCCGGCTGCCGCCGCGTCGCGGACGGCAGCGACGACCCGCGGGTCGAATCCGTGGTCCGCCGCGGCGGCGGGAATGGCGACCAGATCGGCTGTCGCGAGCTCCGCGAGGCCGTATTCCGGTGTGATCGTGATCCCTGGGCTCGTCGAGCGCAGTGGGAGGCCCGGCTCGGCCCCGCACACCCGGAAATCGAAGCCGGGCAGCCCGTCGGCCGTGCGATCGAGACCGAAAACCTCGCACACCACCCCGAATTCGAACATGGCCATGCGTTCGGACAGCACCACGGCGACCTTCGACAGCATGCCACCAGTCTAGTGGCCGAATTTTTACGAACTGTGTCAGTACCGCCACTTTCGGCGGTAAATGAGTGAGCGAAAAATTACTGCCATGGCTACTTTCCTCATCACCCTGGCGGTCCTCGTGGCTTTCGCCACAGTCATCGCGCGCGGCACGGCCCGCGCGGGCTCCTCGAACGTGATCGACCGCGACGCGGAGCGACTGCACTCGGAACTGACGGCGATGCTCGGCCGCAACACCCACCACCGCTGACCGATGGGACACCGGGTCCGTGCTCATGGCAGCACTGCCCGGGCAGCGTCCGCCGCCGAGCGCGCAGAGCGCACACCGCGTCCGAACACCTCGCCCATGTCGAACTGTGCTTTGCATCCCGGCAGACCCCCTCTGGCCAAGGGGCAAGACCGCGTACGCGGGGTCTCAGACGCTGCCTACCGGAATAACGCCAGCTCAACTCCGGTTTCGGGCAAAGCGAGACCGGGCATTGCCGCGAACACGCCGCGCCGAAGGCGCGGCAAAGATCACACAGCGTCGCCCGGGCCGACGCGCGGTTTGGGGGCGCGCATCTTGCGGATCTGGGAGGCGCGGACGAAGGCGTACCAGCCGAGCCGGTAGCCGAGGTCGGTGGTCTCCGGGAAACGCTCCCTGACCCGGTTGTTCACGACGCGGCCGAGCAGGAAACCCTCGACGGCCATGAACAGCATCATCACCAGCATGGCGAGGGTCACGATGGTCTGTAGCGCGGGCGCGACGAACATCGACAGGATCAGCACCAGCGCCATCGGCATGAAGAGGCCGACCAGGTTGCGCCGGGCGTCGACGATGTCGCGGACGAACGCCCGGACCGGACCTTGGTCACGCTGCGGCAGGTATTTGTCCTCGCCCGCGAGCATGCGCTCGCGGCGATCGGCGGCGGCCTCGCGTCGTCGAGCGGCCGCGGCCTTGCGCTCCGCTCTGGTGCCCCGCGCGGCCTTGCGCCGGGCGCGGGCCTCCTTCGCGGTGAGCGGAGCGGGTGCTACCGGGCCGCGGCGCTTGCCTTGGGCGTCACGGCGTTTCGGGGTGGGACGGCCCTTGCCCGCGGTGGCCGTGGCCGCCGCGCGGGTGGTGCCCGCGGCCGAGTCACCGTTCGTGACCACCGTCGATTCGGCGGTCGCGTCGGTGGTGCTGGACTCGCCGCGACGGAACAACTTCACACCGACCAGGCTATTCGATGGGCAGCGCGGCGAGAAATGCGGTCCGATTCGCCGGGAGTGTGCGGGGTCACGGAGGTTGCGTGTCCCTACGGACCGGCTGGTGGCAAGATGGAGGAATAGCAGCCTGCCGAGTGGTGTTGACCGACACGACCCGTGCGCTGTTCACGGGTTGACCACAGGTTCCTCGAGGAGAGTTCATGACTGTGCAGAACGAGACCGCCACCCACGGTGTGACTCTGACCGACGCCGCCGCCGCGAAGGCGAAGGCACTGCTGGACCAGGAAGGTCGCGACGACCTGGCGCTGCGGATCGCGGTGCAGCCGGGTGGTTGTGCGGGCCTGCGCTACCAGCTGTTCTTCGACGACCGCTCGCTCGACGGCGATCTGACCGTCGACTTCGGTGGCGTCACGCTGGCCGTCGACCGGATGAGCGCGCCGTACGTGCAGGGCGCCTCGATCGACTTCGTCGACACCATCGAGAAGCAGGGCTTCACCATCGACAACCCGAACGCCACCGGCTCCTGCGCCTGCGGCGACTCCTTCAACTGAGGTAATCGCCTTCCGGCGCGGCCGCGGAGGTCGGCCGTGTTCGAACGGAACAACTGATCTCGTGAGGACATGGGTAACTCGTCGGGAACGCCCAGGACCCGAGCGGCACTGACGCAAGACCTGAACGCAAATCCGGTGTCGCTCAACTAGTACGGCCTGAAGACCCGGAGAGGCGGCATCAGCTACGGTGAGATCGGGACTCGCGTCCCGGTCTGCACCGCCTGCCGCCTACCGTTGAAGGGGCTCAGCCACGTGTCCATCGCCGTTTCCGCGTCCATTGCGACCGATCACCTCATGCGTTTCCCCGGACGGTTCGCCGACGTACTGCTGGCCGATCAGCTCGACCATGTGTCTCTGAGCTTTCTCGTCGATGATCTGCAGATCCGTCGCGGCGGCGTCGGCGGCAACATCGCCTACGCCATGGGCCTGCTCAATCGCACCCCCCTGCTCGTCGGCGCCGTCGGCGCGGACTTCGGCGAGTACCGCGCCTGGTTGGAGAAGCACGGGGTCGACTGCTCCACCGTGCTGGTGTCCGATCGCGCGCACACCGCGCGTTTCGTCTGCACCACCGACGACGACATGGCCCAGATCGCGTCGTTCTACCCGGGCGCGATGAGCGAGGCCCGCGACATCTCCATCGCCGAGCTGGCCGAGAGCCGGGCGCTCGACCTCGTGCTGGTCGGCGCGAACGACCCGGAGGCGATGCTGCGGCACACCGCCGAATGCCGTGAGCTCGGCATTCCGTTCGCCGCCGACCCCTCCCAGCAGTTGGCCCGTCTGGACGGCGATCAGTCGGTGCAGCTCATCGATGGCGCCGCGTACCTGTTCACGAACAAGTACGAGTGGGCGCTGCTGTTGCAGAAGACCGGTCTGAGCGAGGAAGAGGTGGCCCAGAAGGTCGGCGTCCGCGTCACCACGCTGGGCGCGGAGGGTGTGCGGATCGTGGACCGCGACGGCACCGAGGTCACCGTCGGCGTCGTACCCGAGGCGGAGAAGGTCGAGCCGACCGGCGTCGGGGACGCCTTCCGCGCCGGCTTCCTCACCGCGCACACCGCCGGGCTGAGCCTGGAGCGTTCCGCGCAGCTGGGATCGCTGATCGCCGTGCTCGTGCTGGAGACCATGGGCACGCAGGAGTGGACGCTGAACAAGGAGTCCGCGCTGGAGCGCCTCACCCAGGCCTACGGCCCCGAGGCCGCTGCGGACATCAAGACGCTGCTCTGATCGATAATCATCGACCGAAGGCGCGCATCCGGCCGGGTGCGCGCCTTCGGTCGTTCCGGCCCCTACAGCGAAACCGGATACGTGGGCTCTTGGATGTCCGGCTTGATCCGGTCCTCGACGAAGATGCCGTGCCAGACCATGAACACCAGCAAGGTCCACAGCCTGCGGCTGTGATCGGCGGTCCCGGCGCGGTGCGCGACCAGCATCTCGCTGATCGCGGCCTTGTTCAGCAGGTGATCGGTCTGCGATTCGGCGATCTGCTGCTGCGCCCAGTCGTAGAGCTCGGTGCCGCGCAGCCAGTGCCGCAGCGGGACGGGGAAGCCGAGCTTGGCGCGGTGCAGCACGTGCGGCGGCACGATGCCCTCCAGTGCCTGACGCAGCGCGTACTTCGTGGTCTCCTTGGTGATCTTCTGGTCGAACGGCAGACCCTCGGCCGCCTTCAGCACCTCGGCGTCCAGGAACGGCACGCGCAGCTCCAGCGAGTTGGCCATGGTCATCTTGTCGGCCTTGACCAGGATGTCGCCGCGTAGCCAGGTGAACAGGTCCAGGTGCTGCATCCGGGCCACCGGGTCCCAGCCGCGCGACTGCGCGTACAGCGGCGCGGTCACGTCCTGGTGGGTCCATTCCGGCCGGAACTCGCGCAGCACGGCGCGCAGCTGGGCGTCGTTGAAGCTGCGCGCGTTGCCGTAGTAGCGCTCTTCCAGGGTGAGCGAGCCGCGGTGCAGCAGGCTCTTGCCCCTGGTGCCGTCCGGAATCCGGTCCGACAGCTTGCCCGCCAGCCTGCGCAAGCCGCGGGGCAGCTTCTCGAAGGGCTTCAGCGACAGCGGCTCGCGGTAGATGGTGTACCCGCCGAACAACTCGTCGGCGCCTTCACCGGAGAGCACGACCTTGACGTGCTTGCGGGCCTCTTTGGCGACGAAGTACAGCGGCACCAGCGCCGGGTCGGCCACCGGGTCGTCGAGGTACCAGACGATCTCGGGGATCGCCTGCGCGAACTCGGCGGGAGAGACGACCTTCACCACGTGGCGCGCGCCGATCGCCTCCGCGCTCTCGGCGGCCACGTCCACCTCCGAGTAGCCCTCGCGCTCGAACCCGGTGGTGAACGTGATCAGTTTCGGGTTGTGCCGCATGGCCAGCGCCGCGACCGCGGTGGAGTCGATGCCGCCGGACAGGAACGAGCCGACCGTCACGTCCGCGCGCATGTGCTTGGCGACGGAGTCCTCGAGGGCCGCGGCGATCTCCCGGTAGCGCGCGTTCGCCGATCCGGGGGTGAACGGGCGCACCGGGAACTTCGGAGTGAAGTACCGGGTGACGGCCGGAACCGCGCCGGGACGCACGGTGGCGTAACTGCCCGATTCCAGCCTGCGCACGTCCTTGTGCAGTGTCTCCGGTTCCGGCACGTACTGCAGCACCGTGTAGTGCTCCAGCGCTCGCGGATCGAGCGCGTCGCTCAGCTCCAGCGCGGGCAGCAGTTCCAGCAGGCTCTTCTTCTCGCTGCCGAACGCGGTGCCGCCGGGCCCGGTGGCCAGGAACAGCGGCTTGATGCCGAACGGGTCGCGGGCCAGGAACAGCTCCTGGGTCTCGGTGTCCCAGATCGCGAAGGCGAACATGCCGCGCAGCCGCCGCACCGCCTCCGGACCCCAGTAGTGGAACGCCGCGACGATGGCCTCGCTGTCGCCTTCGGTCTGGAAGATCTTGCCGTCCGGGAACTCGGCGGCGTGTGCCTCGGCGAGCTCCGCGCGCAGCTCCAGGTAGTTGTAGATCTCGCCGTTGAAGGTGAGCGCGTAGCGCTCGGGCTGCCCCGGCGGGCCCCAGCGCAGCGGCTGGTGCGAGTGCTCGATGTCGATGATCGACAGGCGGTTGAAGCCGAAGATCACATGGTCGTCGTGCCAGGTGCCGCGCTCGTCCGGGCCGCGGTGACGCACACAGTGCAAGGCCTCGTAGACCTGCTCCACCGTGCCAGGTGCCGCCTCGTCAGATGCCAGGAATCCGAGCAGTCCACACACGGCGTCGGCAACCTCATTTCTCACAGTCGGGATACGCGCCCACCGGGTGGGGCGCCAAGGGACGAAATCTAGTGTCCGAGTATGCCGCACCACCGGCGTCCGCGCGTCGTGCGCATCACGACCCGGGCGGAATCGCTGGTGACGGTGAGCGCGGCGGGCTCGGCGAGGTGTCGAAGCCGACCCGACGACGAACGGGGGGTGCGTTTGGTCTACGCTGCGTAGTACTCAGGTCTCTCTCAGGCGACCCGCGCGGAACGCGCTGGCCCGGAGGGTGCCCTGAAACGAGCTTAGGACGTATCGTCGGGGCCGATCGCAGCCCCGCATGATGCACTGTCGGAATGTGTGGCGACCAGGAAGGCGTGAGCGTGGCGCACAAGGCGAGCGAAGAGATCGGGGCACGACCCGCCCGGGTACGGCAGGGCCGCATCCTTCGGCGGGCCGGGCTGGCGGTGTCCTTGGGGATCACCGCGCTGCTCGTCTCGGGCTGCTCGATCGACAATGTTTGGCTGCGGTTCGGCTGGCCGTCGGGCATCACGCCGCAGGCCACCCGGATGCGGGAGCTGTGGACGTGGTCGGTCGTCGCCGCGCTGGCGATGGGCGTGCTGGTCTGGGGCCTGACCTTCTGGACCGTCGCGTTCCACCGCAAGAAGGCCGACTCCCCGGAGTTCCCGCGCCAGACCGGTTACAACGTGCCGCTGGAGCTGACCTACACGGCGATCCCGTTCGTCATCATCGCCGTGCTGTTCTACTTCACTGTGGTGGTGCAGAACTACGTGCACGAGAAGGTGGACAACCCCGACGTCACCGTCGACGTGACCGCCTTCCAGTGGAACTGGAAGTTCGGCTACCGCAACGTCGATTTCAAAGACGGTTACAAATTCGACGGCATCGACGCCTCGCGTGAGGCGCTGAGCCAGGAGCAGCTCGAGGCGTACGAGGAGCGGACCAAGGACGGTCACCCGCAGCCGGGCCCCGTGCACGGCAAGCCGGAGAACGACATCCTCTCCTACCTGCACTACGACAAGGTCGAGACGATCGGCTCGAGCAACGAGATCCCGGTCCTGGTGCTGCCGACCGGCAAGGTCATCGAGTTCCAGCTCGCCGCCGCCGATGTGATCCACGCCTTCTGGGTGCCGGAGTTCCTGTTCAAGCGCGACGTGATGCCGAACCCGAAGGAAAACCACTCCGACAACGTCTTCCAGATCACCAAGATCGAGAAGGAAGGCGCGTTCGTCGGCCGCTGCGCCGAGATGTGCGGCACCTTCCATTCGATGATGAACTTCGAGGTCCGCGCGGTCACGCCGGAGAAGTTCACCAAGTACCTGGACGCGCGCCAGGCGGGCAAGACCAACGCCGAGGCGCTGGAGTCCATCGGTGAGTCCCCCGTGGCCACGTCCACCACGCCGTTCAACACCAGGCGCGACGTCAAGAGCGCGGCCTCGGCCGAGAGCAAGTGAGGATTTGATCTGACATGAAGATCGAAGCGCGGATTTTCGAACTGCTCACGGTGTTCTTCATCATCGTGGCCGTGGTCTACGGCTTCTTCACCGGCCAGTCGCGCACCGGCGTCGAATGGGCGGGCACCACGGCCACAGTGCTGACCGCGGGCCTGTCGCTGATCATCGGCACCTACTTCCGATTCGTCGCCCGTCGTCTCGACCTGCGCCCGGAGGACTACGAGGACGCCGAGATCGTGGACGGCGCCGGTGACCTGGGCTTCTTCTCGCCCGGCAGCTTCTGGCCGATCACCCTGGCCGCCGCCGGTTCGGTGACCGCCCTGGGCCTGGCGTTCTTCCAGTTCTGGTTGATCGGCATCGGCGTCGTCTGCATCCTCGCCGCGGCCGCCGGTCTGGTGTTCGAGTACTACCTCGGCCCGGAAAAGCACTGAGCCGAAGACTTGCCGAAACGGCCCCATCGGATGATCCGGTGGGGCCGTTTCGCGTGTGTGGTGGTCGATCCGGGGGGCCCGGGGCCGCACCTGATAAGAAGGTGCGGGTGGGACGTAAGAAGTTGCTGGAGCCGACTCTGCAGGCTTTACCGCACGGGCCGCACGGTCTCGCGCGCGACCTCGTTACGGGGTCGCAGCGTGAGCGGCTGCTGTTCGGCGTGACGGTCGTCGTCGCCGACCGCGGCTATCTCGACGCGACGGTCGCGGACATCGCCGCGTCGGCCAAGGTTTCGCGTCGGACGTTCTACCAGCACTTCCCGGACAAGGAAGCCTGCTTTCTCGCGGCGGCCGACGCCGGTCGCGATCTGATGATCGACCATCTCCGGCAGGTCATGCGGCAGATCCGGTCGGAATCGGTGCAGCCACGGGAAGCGCTCCGCCGCGGCATTCGCGAGTACCTCACCTTGTTGCGTGACGAGTCGTCGTTCGCCCGTGCGTTCTATCTGGAGACCGCGGTCGCCGGGTCGCGCGCGCTCGAGTCGTTCGAACGATGCCAGCGCTGGTTCGCCGGGTTCCTGCGCTCGTGGCGTGCGGAGGCGGGCCCCGCCGATCCCGCGGTCCCCGACTACGCGTACCTGGCGGTGACCGACGCGACCAACGAGGCCGTTCGCCGCACCCTTCGTGCCGGAGGCGACTTGCTGGACCTCGAAGACGCCATCGTGCACATCCATCTCGCGTTGCTCGGGCCGGCGGCGTCCGCCGACTAGGACACGACCCTGTCGCCGGCCCCGGTGAGGTTGCAGGAAGCGTCGTCGCTGGTGTTGCCGCCTTCCGACACGATCGTCGCGAAGACCTCGACGCAGTTGACCACCGCGGCGCCGGATCTGTTGCCCAGCACGGTGGAGTTGCGCAGGACGACTCGGCCCACCGGGATATCGATGAGATCGGTCACCTGGCGTGGCAGGGTGTCGAGGTAGGCAGGCGCCACGTTGATGCCGCTGCCGCCGTCCGAGGCGGTGTTCCCGGTGAGCGTGACGCGGTCGAAGGTCACCACGCCCCGGCCCCGGACATCGACGCCGCCGCCGCGTCCGGCGAAGCCCCCTGGGCGATACCAGACTCCGGGATCGACCACGCGGTTGTCGGAGATCGTGGAGTCGGTGAAGGTACAGGTGTTGTCGCATCGCACACCGCCCGCCTCGCCGGAGGAGTTGCCGGTGATCACCGTATTCCGCGTGTGCAGGTCCGAGCCCGGCACGTTGAAGATGCCGCCGCCGTACCCGGCGCTGTTGTCCCGGACCACGACGTCGTCGAGTACGAGATCCGACGAATTCGCTATGCCGCCTCCGCCGGTGTCGTAGAAGGGGATCTCGTGCTGGGCGGTGCGTCCGCGGGTCACCGTCAATCCGGTCACCGTCGTGGGTGCGGCGATACTGAGCACCCGGTCGATTCCGTTCGCGTCCAGCACTGTTCGCTCGCGGCCTGCGCCGCGCAACGTCGTCGGCGCGGTGAGGTTCAGGTCTCCTGTGGTGGCGTCCGGGTTGCGGCCCTGCACCTTCCGCTGGTCGGGGCCGATCGTCAGGACGTATCGCCCGGCGGGAACCACGATCGTGCTCCCGGGATGAGCGTTGGCGGTCTGCACCGCGGCGCGCAGTGTGCAGGCGCCCGAAGGCGTGCGGCATCGCCCGTTTCCGGGATCGGCCGCCGCTTCGTCCGCTGTGCTGTCCACCGTGATCACACTCGGCGGATCTCCCTCCGGTGTGGTGTCGGCATAGGCCGCTCCGGGAAAACCGGCCGCGGTTCCCGCGACCAGGGCTGTGACAGCGATTGCGCCGACCGCCGCGGCGGATGTGCTCGTCCTCATGAAGTCTGATCCGATCACGAACATGGAGTGGGGTACGCCCGCGCGTAAGTAGGGAACGCGAGTGTTTACCACTATGTCGGACACGGCCCTGCGTCGCTGGCGTTTCCGTAATCCGTTCGGTAGGCGCAGGTCAAGAGCGTGCGGGCGGAAGCGGGACGGCCGCGGGTCGCAGTGCCTGCGCACCATCGGGCGCGCCGGTCGAGGCTGCGGCGGTTGCCGCTTCCTCCGAGAGCACGGTCTCTGTCTCGTCATTGACTTCGAGTTCCGCTGGGAGCACGCGCATTCCGATCACGGGTGAGCACGCGAAGACGATCAGAGTCGAGGCCGGGAAGGCCGCGGCGATCAACAGCGTCGTCGCGGCCGAGAGGTGGCTCGCCGCCAGGCCGCCGGCGAGCGCGCCGATCGGAACGATGCCCAGGGTCGCGAACCGCCGGGAAGCGCTGACACGGCCGAGCAGCCGATGCGGTGTCAGGCGAGCGTGCATCCCGGAAGTATTCACACTGATGACGACCAGGAGGAACGACAGCAGGAACACCGCGGCGGCGTACGAGATCCAAGCCGGGACCGGAAGATGTGGCGCGAGCGCCGGCGCGGCCAGCGCGGCTGCCATGGCGAAATAGCCGGTCACCTGCGTGCGGATCTCGCCCAGTGCCCGTCCGATGTGCTGGCCGACCAGCGATCCGACGAAGCCTCCTGTCGAACCGAGCGCGAGGGCGTACCCGTACTGGCCGGCGGAGAGTCCGCATTCACGCAACACGTAGACCGCGATCACCGCGTTGTACATACCCGCGCCGAAGTTCAGCAGCACTCCGGCTGTGACCGTCGCGCGCAGGATGCGGTGTCCCGCGACGTACCGGAGACCTTCGCGCACAGCCGTGCCGAATCCGGCCGGTTCGCTCGCGCCGGTCTTGTCCGAGCGGCCTTCGGTGATCCGCCAGACGAACAGCGTGGAGACGAGGCTGACGGCCCCCGCGACCAGGAACGCCACCGCCGCGGAGGTGGCGGCGATCAACTTTCCGGCGGCGGCCGGAATCGTCGCGCTCGTGACGGTGTCCACGGATTGCAGGCGAGCCGACGCATCCGAAACCCGTTTGCGTCCCACCAGGCTCGGCAGGATCGCGGTGTGTGCCACGTCGAAGAAGACGTTGGCCGTACTGACCACCGCTCCCACCAGCATCAGCTGCCAGATCGCGAGCACACCGAGGAAGTAGGCGAGTGGGATGCACATGACAGCGGCCAACCGGACCAGATCCGAGACGAGCAGGACGCGCTTGCGGCTCCACCGGTCGACCCATACGCCGACGGGCAGCGCCACCACCAGATACGCGGCGCGGGACAGGGCGGCGATCACGCCGACTTGGAACGGGCTCGCGTGCAGGACAACGACCGATGTGACGCTCAGCGCCACCACCGTCGTGTTGGAAGAGATGTCCCCGAACGCATTCGCCACCCACAACGCCCGGAAATCCGGCTCCGCGAGTACCCCCCGCAAGCGCATCCGATGTATGCTCCACACGGGCGGGAAACTTACCGAAGTACCGTCCCTATATCCAGCGGGGAGGGGAGTAACGGGGTGGACAGGGAAATCGGTGCGACTGTCGTGTTGCCGACGATGCTACGGCCACATGCGGCAGGTAATTCGAAAGTGTTGTGCAGCGGCTCGACTGTCGGGGAAGTTCTGGACTCGCTGATTCGTCAACATCCCGCTTTGAAGACGCGTATCACGACGGGGGAAAACGACATCCGGCGTTTCGTCAACGTGTACGTGGAAGATGAAGACGCGCGCGCGCTCGGTGGTGTGGCCGCTCCGATTCGGCCCGGAGCGACGGTAACCATCTTGTGCGCGGTAGCCGGTGGTTGACATTCGGCCGGCCGATAATGCGCGAATATTTTGCGATCCTGTTGCTGATCGGAATTACCGGGCACATCGCCTATTACGTCGTTCGTGACGGACCGGGCCATCTACGTTCGACATTCGCACCGGCATTGGGGGTGCGGATACCTTCCCCCCTGAACAGCGTCTGCCACGTCGTTGCTCCTGTAGTGCTCTTCGGGGCGGTGTGGGTGGGAACAGTTCCGGCCTCTATCGCGGCCGTGCTGGTGTTCACTGCGTGGCTGATGTGTCAGCCGCACCGGCTTTCGAACCACTTGGCGTTGTCCTGGATGGCATTGACCTCGCTGATCTTCGCCGCGTCCGAGCCCGCCACGGCGATGCGGTGGCTGCTGGCGATCCTGTATCTCTCGGCAGCGGCGATCAAAGTCAACCGAGAGTTCTTGTCAGCCGAGGTGAGTGCGGCCAAATTCATGCTGCGCAGGTATGCCGCCCGGATGGGCTTCGCGGCCCCCGAGCCGGTCGTGCGGATTGCTCCGTGGATAGCCGTGCTGAGCGAGACCGGGATCGGTGTTCTCGTTCTCACGCCGGGTGGACTCTGGCCGGCCTTCGCGCTGGCGGCTGTCGTGCATCTGGCCTTCGGCATGCTGGGGAACTTTCACTTCTCGCTGTTGGTGCTGGCTCCGTGGGCGCTGGCGCTTTCCGCGGATGGTCGCCTAGACGAGGCGGTGATCGCCGCAACGGTCGTGTCCGTGATCGCCGGTGGGCTCTGTGGCTGGTTCCTCACCTCGGCCGAGGTGTTCTCACACCGCCGCGCCGGGCGAGGGGTGAACGCGACGCTAGGAGCCGCCTACGGCGCGGTCTGCGTGGGAATAGTCGGAACGGCACATCCCTCCGCCCCGGTAGCGCACGCGGCCGCAGTGGCACCGATCGTGCTAGGAGGACTCAATTTCGGGCTTCTCCTCATCGGTGTCAAGTCCGAATGGGCGTTCTCGATGTTCTCGAACACGCGTCCCTTCTGGACCGGTCGGATAGCGGGAGTTCCGGTTCCCTGGCGCGAAACTTACTTTCACGTGATCGTGCCGTCCGACGTGATCGCCTCGATCGAAACTCCGGCCCATCTTCGCAGCAAGATCTCGGACCGAACTTCGGTCTTCAGCGCTGCGATGGCGGCAGAGTTGCAGAGGCTGGCTCCTGGGCGCATTGTCGTGCGGCGTGCGCGGCTCGACAGGGATCGAATGCTGTTCGTTCCGGATGACCCCGGCGCTGCCGATCTTCCGAAACGGGGGATTTTTCGACACCCCCCGATCCTGTCGCGTGATCTGCGTCTTCCCTACTATGGTTGACAGTCACGCCATCGGCGCTCCGCCAGCTCATAATTAGACCAGTAGTCCATCTCTCCGATTCGTTCGTGGCCCATCTCGTTGTGGATCATTCGCACGGTGATGTTGGGGCTTGTGTCGGCATGCGCGAGCAGGGGCCTCACATGTTCCAGAAGGTGATACGTATCTTTGTTGTTCACCATGACATGTATTCGGGAGAGGCTGGGCACGGGATGCTGTTCCAGTAATCGGTCCAATCGCTCCGGTGGTGCTGTATGCGCCAGTCGAGAGTACGGCGCGAATTCCGGCCAGTAATAGAACGTCGTGGGGTCGTTCTGTGGCGCGACGGCGATGGTGAGGGAGGGGCCGGTCCACCGCAAGGCGTTGCGAATTGCCGCGTAGGCGCCGGCGGAGGAGCCGTGCCACACCACACCTCGCAGGTCGTCGTCCCGGATCAGCGAATCGGCCAAATCTGTGACAACGGGCCAGAATTTGTCGTCGCCGAGCAGATGCCAGCCGATCGAGCAGTCGGTCGAGTACAGCAGAATCGGGTCGCAGAGGAAAACGCACACCGCACCGAGCCTGCGTGAGCTGCCTTGGCGGTAGAAGACCGGAGGGTTGTACTTCTCCCGCTTGGCCTGACCGTGGACAAAAATATGCAAGTAGCGGTCGCGAATCGCGGCGGGCCTGCGGATCAGAAAGCGCAGCTCGTACCCTTCCGGTGTCCGTGCCGCTACCTCGTGCAGACGCGAGCTACCGGTGATGTGCTGTTCGGTCGATTCGCGCACCACCCGGACATCGGTTCCGGGCCGGGTGGGCAGGACGCCGCTCATCGCGGGACATGTCCCCGGGCGCTGTAGACCAGGCCCGGCGCGAAGGCTCGCACCACGGAGAAGACATCGGGATGTGTGGACAGATCGATCCAGATCGGTTCACGACCGGTATGTGCGGAGATGCGCTCCGCTACGGCGGCGCGCTCGTCCGCGAAGGAATCCTCGTGCAGACCTTCCTCGCCCACGGCTTCGGCCCAGGGTATTCCGCTCGCGTCGAGCGCGGGTACCGGAGGACGCGCGTCGATTGCGGGAGCTCCGTCGGAGGGTATGTCGTCTCTGGTGCCGACGATCTCGGTCAGTCGGGACTGCACTGCTTCCGTCACCGCACGCGACAGTGCTACCGCGGGATCGGAGTGCGCGCCGGAGCCGGCGCAGGTGAGCGCGAAATCCTCCGACCATATGAAGGCCACGGCGGTGGGTACCCGGAAAGGATTGGGCACCATCGCTGTTTCGAACTGGACACCGGCGCGGCGCAACTTCTCGAACAGCTCTTGGCAGTGGTCGCTGTCGACCGTGGACACGTCGATCACTCGGCGGCAGTCGGCCGTCACCGATGACAGCGACGATACGGTGTCTCGTTCGATCAACTCGTACAGCGCATGCAGCAAGGCCTCGTCCCGGGTGTTTCCGGAGGCCAGGCCGGTACTGCTGGTGCGGAAGACTCCCGGACGCCAGTCGTAACCGTTGCCGAACGTCAGATCGACGAGCCCACGCGGAACCATGCTCGGCGTGGCGCTGACCAGCGTTGTCGCGTGGTACCACTGGAGATCGAGTTGCCGGACGACGTGCGCGTCCACGCGGAGCTGCAGGTCGGCGACGTCGTAGGTCATTGCCAGCTCATCGGCACGAGCCGAGAACGCCTCTGCCGCAGGGCGTTCGGCGTGGTCCAGTTCGATGCATTCCATCACTGCCGAGAGACGCGCGAGCAGCGGAGTCGAACCCTTGCCCTGCGAGACGACGAGGGTCTCCGACCGCGGCCTGGTCGCCATGACGACCGGTATTCCGATGCAATCGAAGTGTGTCACGTCGGCCACTCGAGTGATGCCGAACTCCGGCAGCAACGGGGCGATCGACTCCCATGTCTGCTCGGGCTCCCGTGCCCGGTAGGTGCCGTGGAGGTCCACGCGGGTATCAGGCACGGAGACCTGCCTCGTTGCGTTCGGCGGCGACATCCCGCAGATAGCCGACGATGAACAGAGCGAGCGCCTCCACCGCGTCGTGCTCGGAACGAAGGCCGCGGCGTGCGTATTCGGTTGTCAGACCCTCCACCGGAACGTTCCACAGCGCGCTCAGCACCGATCGCCCGACCGACCGATGCAGCGCTCGCGGGTCGACCGCGGCATGCTGCGCCGTGAACGAGGAATGGGCCGCGCGGTACGCGGCCACCGCCGCCCGATCGTGTTCTGTCTCATCGGCCAGAAGCACCGCGCGATGCGCCGGGTTCGCCACATCGAACCTGGGGGAGAAGACGACAGCCGGGTCGAGCGCGCTCGCACCGAGCCGTTGGATGCGTTCTCCGAGCGCGACGCCTACTGTCCCGTCCGCCGGTTCGAGCGAACTGTAGGTCAGGAATTCCCGCCACACCCGGGGGAAATCCGGATGGAAGATCTGCTGATATCGCACCCGATCCAGATAGCGGATGCCCGGGCCGGCCGGATCCTCGATGAAGAAGTTGCGCCAGTCACGGTAGAACGATGTGATCCAGTCGCGCGGCACGGGCCGGACGGCCGCAGGCGCGCCTTCGCAGGCGAGTAGGGCCGCCACCGCATCCCGCTTCTTGACGTCGCCGAACTCTGGGTCGTCATCGAGGCGACGGCCGAGCCAGCGGGCGAGTTCGTCGAATCCGGCGGCGGTCAGCACCCGCACCATGTGACCCACAGTCCGTTCGGCGTAGTAGATATCGCGAATCGCGGCCAAGGCGGGTTCCGCGTCCTCGGGTGGCATGATGCGCTCGGCCACCGCTGATGCGAGCATGGCCCGGGCATTGACCAGCGGAACCGTCTGCGCTCGCTGGTCGCCGTCGGGCGCGTGCACGACCGCTACCTCGGCATCGTCCCAGATCGTCCCGTCTCGATAGGCTGCGAAAACCTCGCCGTATCCGATCATCCCCACCGGCTCCAGATCTGCCGCCCGCAAAGCCCCTATGCTCGCGGTGCCGGCTACGACGACGCCGCCGTCCAGTGCGCCGATGATTTCCTTGTGCCGGATGGTCGCAGAGTGATGAAAAAGCCCGTCGACGATCAAAACGATATCCCCGGAACGAATCGACGAATCGAATAAATCGCCGTGCGCGATCGGGCCTTTGATTCGGGCGCGCGGTGCTATTTCGAGAACTTCCGCGGGACTGATCGTCGGTCCTGTGAATACATGCAGCGTCCGCATGTGCATCGGAACCCGTCAACGGGGGCAGGATTCCGCCCCCGTTGACGCTGTTTCCCTAGTCCGCAGTGTCCGCGTCGGACACCGCAACCGGCCGACGGAGCTCGAGAGCGAACAGCTTCTCGAACTGATCCGAAGTCAATTCCGTCGCCAGGCTGACGATATTGCCGTTCTCCGAGCCGCGAACAGGCGAAATATCGGTTGGTGCGGTCATTGCATTCCCTCCCTGAGAACGGAGCGAACTCCCCGCCCCGTATAGGAGAAGTTACTGTGGAGCGATGTAGCGGTCAACCCCCGTTTTCGGAGAGAGCATCGAAACGCACTGTCATATGCGCGTTTTCAGGCGTCTCCTACTCCGCCTCGTAGCGCAGCGCGTTCTCCGAGCGGCAGATCTCTTCGATGCCGGAGACGATGTCGCGCAGCAGTTCCGAGGGCAGTGCGGCCGGGCGCAGGCGGCAGGTGAAGGTGATCAGGCCGTGGTCCTCGGGCGGCAGGCCGCGGGCGGCGGATTCCGCGCGCAAGTAGCGCGAGCGCACGCCGTAGGTCATCGCGGAGATGACAGTGAAGCAGCCCGTGCGTTCCCGGTGCCCCGAGAACAGATCGTGCAGGCGGTAGAACACCGACGAATAGCTCGACAGCGGCGCGAAAACGCCCACCCGGTAGGCGGGACCGCGCTCCGACGAGCTGAGCGCTGTATCGGCCAGATACTCGGCATCGCGCAGGGTCTGGACCTTCGGCGCGAACAGCACCGCGCCCGCCGCCGCGTTGCGCACCGGCATGCCCGCTTTACCGGGCGCGGCGGAGGCGATGGCGCCCAGCGATTTCCGGGCCCGCGACCCGACCTCGCGGCGGGCGCGCAGTCCTCGGGTGGGCGCGGTGGGGTAGAGGCTCGACCACTGACCGAAGCGCACGGTGCCCAGTTGCACATGGCCCGTACCGACCGGACGCGCCACCTTCAGCGGCGCCGTGTCGACCCAGCGGCCCACCTGCAGTTCGGCGTTGCCTGGCCGCGCGATCTCCGCGTGGGCGTGCTCGACGAACGAGTCGAAGTCGAGGAACCGGTCGGCGTGGGTGGTCAGCCAGGTGTGGTCCTTGTCGACCTCGATCGCATCCAAAGTGAGCGCGGTGATGATGCCCGCCCGGCCACCCGCGCCCAGGATGCGCTGGAACCGCTCGGTGTGGTGGGTGCGCCCGCAGGTGCCGATGCGCCCGTCGGTGTCCACGTACTCCAGATCGACGATCTGGTCGATGAACAGGCCGTGCTTGTGCGAGGCCGCGCTGACGCCGCCGACCGAGGCGAAGCCGCCCGCGGTGATGTCGCGGTGGTCCCCGACGACGGGCAGGCCGAGGCCGTGTGCGCCGAGCCTGCGGTCGACGTCGGAGAGCTTGGCGCCCGCTTGCACCCGGACGGTGCGACGGCCCAGATTGATGTCCAGCACCTGATTCATCCGGCGCAGCGATACCACGGTCGGCTGCGCGGGCAGCGTGAGCCCCTCGTCGAGCAGCTCGCCGCCGCGCACCATCAGCCGTTCCGTTCGCCCTCGGGAATCCCGCACCGTGCGAACGACATCGGCGGTATCGCGGGGGAGGTATTCCTCGGCGTTGGAGACAGTGTGCGGCGTGCTCATGGCAGAAAAGCTAACCACAGCGCGGCCCCCGCCGCTCCCCCGAAGTCGGGTGTCATCGCGACGCGGGCGCAAGGCTCTTGCTGAACAGGACGGATCCGGCGGCATCGCACAGATCGACAGTCAGTTCCCCGGATTTTCCGTCGATGCGCACCTCGCCGAAATGCTGGAAGGCGTCCAAGGGCGAGCTGTTCTGCACCGGCGGCGCGTGCACGTAGACCGCCTCCGGGCCGAACGTGCCGTCGAGCCGGTTCGGGCCGAACGCCCCCGCGTTCAGCGGACCCGAGACGAACTCCCAGAACTCGTCGAAATCGGTGAAGGCCGCGCGCTCCGGCGAATAGCGGTGCGCCGCCGTGTAGTGCACGTCGGCGGTGAGCCAGACGACGTCGGTCACCTTGTTCGCCCGGATCGACGACAGCACCTGGGCGATCTCGTGTTCCCGACCCGACGGCGCGCCCGGATCGCCGTTGGCGGGGCCCTCGTAGGCGGTGGTGTTCTTCTGCTCGCCGTCCGGGACGATCAGGCCCAGCGGCAGGTCGTTGGCGATGATCTTCCACGTGGCGGTGGATGCGCGCAGGCTGTCGATGAGCCACTTCGTCTGTGCCGGACCGAGAATATGACCGTCGGATCCGTTGTTGGCGTTGTTGGTGTCCTTGTTCGCGCGCATGTCGAGCACGAAGACGTCGAGCAGCGGTCCGTAGGCGATCTTGCGATACAGTCTGCCGTCCACCGCTTCCCTCGGCTCCAGCGGCATCCATTCGTGGAAGGCCTGCCAGGAGCGGGTGGCGAGGGTGTCCATGCGGCGTTCGGTGTAGCCCTTGGCTTCGGCGACCAGCCCGCCCGGGTACCAGTTGTTCACCGTCTCGTGGTCGTCCCACTGCACCACTTGGGCGACCGAGCTGTTGAAGCGGCGGTAGTTCCCGTCGGTCAGGTTGTAGGCGTAGTTGCCGCGGAACTGATCCAGGGTCTGTGCGACGGCGCTCTTCGCCTCGCTCACGACATTGCGCCAGATCCGGCCGTCGGGCAGGGTGACCGACTGCTGCAACGGTCCGTCGGCGTAGATCGAGTCGCCGGAGTGCAGGAACAGGTGGGGGTCGCGGGCGGCCATCGTGGCGAAGATCTTCATGCCGCCCAGTTCGGGGTTGATACCGTAGCCCTGACCCGCGACGTCGCCGGACCACTGGAGCCGGATGTCCGCCGCGGCGGTGGGGGCGGTGCGGAAGAGACCGGTGACCGGTTCGGAGGTGGCGCCGTCCTCGTCGCGCAGCGTCACCCGGTAGTGCACCTGCAGGCCCGCGGGCAGGCCGTTGACCCGCACGCGGCCGGTGCCGTCGGAATCCGGGGTGAGCAGCGGACCGGTGAAACGCCTGGCATCGGTGAACGATTCCGTGGCAGCTGTTTCCACGATCAAGGTGGCGGGGCGATCGGAGCGGGCCCAGATCAACGCACCGTCGGGGCGTGGATCACCCACCGCCACACCGTGCGTGAGCACCGGTCGCGGCCGGACCAGCGCCGGGCCGCTGTCCGGGGAGCACGCCGCCGCCGGGGCCGCCACCAGTCCGAGCGCGGAAGCGCGCAAGACGGTGCGCCGGGATGGTCCTGAGGCCGAGCCGCTCATGAGGCAACCCTGCCGCAACTACCTCAACGCCACGTGAACAGGCCGGGTCCGGGCGGCCAACAAGCTCAGTGCGCCAAGCGCTCCAGCCGGTGGTGCAGTTCGCCCGCCCAGTCCACGCCGTCCAGATGCTGGTAGTCCACCCAGAGCGCGTCGAAGACATCGCGGCCTTCGGAGATCCAACCGCCGCGCTTGTCCGCCTCCAAGACCACGCTCATGCCGGTCTCGGTGGGGACGAACGTCACCTCGAGCTGGTTCAGGCGCGGGTAGCGCGGCGCACCGGCGAATTCGATCTCCTGGTAGAACGGCAGCGTCTGCGGGGTGTTGTGCACCCGGCCCGATTCCACGTCCGCGCTGCGCAGGTGAAAACCCAAGCGCTCGACGGCTTCCAGCACGACGTGCTGCGCCGGCAGTGCGCCGACGCCGATCGGGTCGGTGTCGGCGGCGTCCACCGCGCCGTGGATCTCCACGATCGTGCGCAGCGAGACCACCGTCCCGGGCAGGTGCCTGCCGTTGTAGAACGTGATCGGCGTTTCCATCGGCGCGCGGGCCGCGAAGCGGAATTCCGGCACCGCACCCGCGGGCAGGTGCAACGGTCCGTGCACCCCGGTACGGCCGAAGGGGATGTCCCGCACGCCTTCGTGATCCTCGTACTCCTGCTCGGCCCTGGTGACGAACTCGACGGCGACATGGGCGATGTCCTGAGCCACCGCCCCGCCTCGCAACCGGATCACGCCCTGCACCGTGCCCCCGGGCTGCACGCCCGGCGTGAACAACTCGGTCTCCACTTCGGCCCCACCGACCCCGGCCGCCGCCAGCAACTTCTTGAACATGCTCGTACTTTCGCCGCGTCGCCTTACCGAAGACTTGTCATCACCTTGTCGCTCCGGACGACTCGGCCGAGTCTATGGCACCGGCGGACGCGGCAGCGCCGGCGCGGTTGGTCCTGACGTCGATCGAGTCGCGGCGACGAAGGCGGCGCAAGCAGCGGAATCTTCATCGCCCAAGGATTTCCGCGCTGCTGTCGGTATCGACGGCCTACGGGCGGTCTGTCGGATAGCGGCGGATATCGGAGCGGACGTGACGCCACCGGCGAGCGCCACGGGACGATCGAACTCGGCCATCGCGCTGACTGCGGCGGCGCTGACGGACCGGTCGTGCGGCGTTCGGATCACGGCGCGCCGCCGATCGAGCGCATCCCCGCCGACATGCGTGACACCCGAGCGGAATCCGATCGCGTCTGGCGCCTGTGCGCAGGTCGGCCTCGGATCCGGATGCCTCAGATCTTCGTCCGAACGGTCGACGGTTGCGCCCAGCCCTCCCGTGCGGACGTGAGGGTGGCTCAGCCCGCGGCGGTGTCCGGGATGCGGACGGAAGCGGTATCGGAGCGGCTGCCGCTGGGGACGCCCTTCTTCAGGCTGTGGGCATAGACGTCGACGTATTCCTGGCCGGTGAGCCGCATGAGCTCGTACATGACCTCGTCGGTGACGGCGCGCTCGACGAAGCGGTTGCCGCCCATGCCCTCGTAACGGGAGAAGTCGATGGGCTCGCCGAACTTGACGGTCACCTTCCTGCGGCGCCAGCGGAAAGGTCCGGGCGGGCTCACCGCGTCGGTGCCGATGACGGCGACCGGGATGACGGGGACGCCGGTTTCCAGCGCCAAGCGGGCCAAGCCGGTCTTGCCCTTGTACAGGCGGCCGTCGGGGGAGCGGGTGCCCTCCGGGTAGAGGCCGACCAAGCGGCCCTGATCGAGCAGCTTGCGGGCGGCGTTGAGCGCGTCCTCGGCGGCGTCTGCGCCGCTGCGGTCGATCGGGTACTGCCCCGTGGCGCTGAAGAAGAACTTCTGGAACCGGCCCTTGATGCCCGGAGTGGTGAAGTACTCGGCCTTGGCGAGGTAGTTGATCCGCCGCGGGCTCAGCAACGGAGCGAACAGCCAGTCGGCGAAGGAGAGGTGATTACCCGCCATGATGGCCGGCCCGTCCGCCGGAATGTTCTCCACACCCTCGACCGTAGGCCGATTGTAGAGATGGATGAACGGTCCCAGCAGCACGAACTTCAGCAGCCAGTAGAACATGACGTCCTTCCCCCGGGACCGGGATAGTTGCGGGCACCTGCTTCAATTGCCGACTTTACCGCTGGTGCAAGATCACATCCAACCGCGGCGGCGAATCTCACCACACTTCGGCCCCGACGCCGACCGATGGCGGCGATCGGCGTGTCGCGGCAGGCCACGAGGGTCGTGGCCGGTGCCGTCACCGGCTGGTCCGTGCCACGCGCGCGGACTTGCGCGCGCCGGAGGACAGTGCGGCCCTGGCGAGATCGGCGGCGCCGATCATGCCCGCGGCCTCGCCGAGCTGGGTGGTCCGGATGCGGGCCAGCGGCCGGTGTCCCGCACCCGTGATCGCGCGCGCGTACTCCTCGCGCGCCTCGTCCAGGAACAGCGGCGCCGAACTGCTGACCCCGCCCGCGATGACCACCAGGTCCGGATCGAAGATGTCGCTGACGAACGCCAGTCCGAGCCCGAGCCAGCGCGCGAAGTCGGCCATCACCCGCGACGCGAGCGGGTCGCCGTCCTGCGCCGCGCCCGCGACCCGCCGTCCGGTCAGCGAGCCCGGATCGCGCGCCACGTCCCTGGCCAGCACGGAGTGCACCGTGTCGCTGGCCAGCATCTCGATCGCGGTCTCGGCCAGCGCGGTTCCGCTGCAGTAGCGCTCCCAGCACCCGTGTTTGCCGCACGGGCAGGGCCGCCCCTGCGGAACGACTTGCAGATGACCCAGTTCCGGCGCGACGCCGTGCGTGCCCCGGTAGAGCCGGCCGTCGATGAGCAGGGCGGCGCCGATCCCGGTGCCGATCGCGACCAGCACCACGTTGTGCCCGCCCGCGGCGGCGCCGAACCGGTATTCGGCCCACATCGCCGCGTTGGCGTCGTGTTCCAGGATCACCGGCAGGTCCAGCCGCTCGGTGAGCCGCTGCGCGACCGGCGCGTCCTGCCACGGCAGGTGCGGGGCGAACCGGACGGTGGAGCGATCGCCGTTGATGAAACCGGCCACCGCGAGGCCGACCGCGGAGATGGCATGCCGACCGGACAGGTCGCGCACGGCCCGGTCCAGCGCGTCCTCCAAGGCCCGGGCCGAATGCGGCGTCGGCGCCTGGACCGTGTCCAGCACCTCGCCGCTGTCATCGATCACGGACGCCCGAATGTTGGTGCCGCCGACGTCTATTCCGACGGTCAGCGGTCGTGTGCCGGCCATCTGATGCGTCATACCTTGATCGTCACGGGAATGTCGACGTAGCGCGGGCCGTCGCCGTCCTCGGGTGGACCGTGGCGATGCGGCGCACCGGTTTCCGGGTCGGCGTCGGTGGGCATGACGGGGTCGACCGGCACCCCCGCCAGCGCCTCGCGCAGCACGGTGACGATCGCGGTGCCGTGGTCGGCGATCGCGGCCAGCACGTCGTGGTGCTCCCCGCGCACCAGCGCCGCGGCCGCGCACACCGGGCACCAGCTGCAGCTCGCCCACTCGGCCTGCCCGTCGGCGGCGCGCCGCAGCACCGGTTCCACCCGTTCCAGCACCGCCTCGGCGAGCAGTTTCAACTCCTCGGCGAACTCGCCGAGACCGTCCGGCGCGGTGTGGCCGGTTCCGTCGCCGTGCGGCTCCTGCGGATCACCGGTCATGGTCGTGACTTTCGGACGTGTGCGCCCAGATCCGCGGATCGGGCCGGAACCGGACCACCAGGTACTCGTCCGCGAGTTCGGCGCCGTCGACCGTGCACCGCCGCAATACCGGCGCCAGGCGCACCCGGCGCCGGACCCCGTCCGCTCCCACGATCAAATCGTCCTCCACTCGGCCAAGGCGCAACGTGGCGGCGTCGACCACCGGCAAGTGCATGCGCAGCGCGTACACCGACTGCAATCCGGTGCCGGATTCCCGGAGAACCAGCGGTTCGCCGGAACTCGCGTCGACCTCCGTCTGATTGTCGCTCAGCATAAGCGCAGCGTCGCCGGTGTCGCCCGCCGACTCCATCGCGCGCGACAGCGCGGCCAGCGAGTTCAGCCCGATCGGCTCGGGCCCGGCATGCGGCGCGATCACCACCGGGATACCCCGCATCCTGCTCCGCAACGCGCCGATGACATCCGATTGCTCGCCGCGCCGGTTCGAATACCACTGCACCGCCGGATGTTCGGCTCCGCCGGGCGCGGTGGGCGCCGGAAGGTCGGGCAGTACCTTGTTCACCACCACGGCATCCAGCCGCAGGCCGAGCAGCGTCGCGGCCGAACGCACCCGCTCCGATTCGGCCACCGCGACCCGCTCGGCCACGGTGATCAGCCGTGCGCCGGTACGCCGGTGGTCGGCGAGCAGATCGCGAACCTCCGTGACCGCCTTGACGATCCGTTCGACCGTCGCCGCCAGCACGGCGCGGTGCAGGTCGGTGCCGGTGGCACTCATCGCGCGCTCGTGCGGCGGCCAGATCCGTTCCAGGTAACCGAGCAAGGTGCCGGGCGCGGTGACCAGGCGCAGCATGTCCGCCGAGGGCGGGCAGTCGACGACGATGAGATCCCAGTCGTCGTCGGCGGCGAACTGGGTGATCTCCACCAGCATCAGCAGTTCCTGCACGCCGGGCAGACCGGTCAGCTCGGCCGGATCCAGCGCGGCGAGATCGAGGCCGTGCCGGTGCCCGCGGCCGGTCGAGAGCAACCGCGCCACGTCGCGGAAACGGTCCTCGAGCAGCGCCAGCGAATCGATCTCGATCACGTCCAAGCCGGGCTGCACGGTGGCGACACCGGTGACGGTGCCCGGGTCGTGCGGGAAACGGAAGCCGAGCGCGTCACCCAGCGAGTGCGCCTGATCGAGTGAGGCGATCAGCACGCGACGGCCCGACCTGGCCTCGGCCACGGCGGTGGCGCAGGCGAGCGTGGTCTTGCCCACCCCGCCCTTGCCGATGAACAGTTCGACCCGGGTCTTGTGCGCGGTCAGCCTTCGACCCGTTTCTTCAGTTCCTTCAGCGCGGTGTCGGTGATCACTTTCTCGGCCTTGCGCTTGAACATGCCGATCATGGGGATGTTCAGATCCACGGTCAGCGTGTAGACCACCTCGGTGCCCCCGTCGGGCCGATCGATCAGCTCGTAGGTGCCGTTCTGCGCCTTCTGCAACTCGCCGCTGAGCAGCCGCCAGCTGACCGCCTTGCGGTCGGCGCGCCAGTCGTAGGACAACACATAGGTGTCCTTGACGACCCCCGCGTCCAGCACGAACCGCGCGGTCTCGGCCAAACCGTCCGGCCCCACCTCCAGCACCTCCACCGACTTCGCCGCCGACACCCACTCCGGGTAGGACTCCAGATCGGCGATGACGGACATCACCTGCTGCGACGGGGCCGCGATGACGATCGATCTCTGGGTCCTGTCGGCCATGCGGACAGCGATTCCTTTCAGCGTCGGTGCTGGTAGATCAAGACTGGGGCGCGGGAGCGACACCGGCCGCGCGACCCGCCTCCAGCCGGGACTTCAGCTCGAAGGACATGCTCTTGCCCGCGACCCGGCGTGCGCGGTTGGCGGCGGCCAGTTTGCCCACCGGCAGCGCGGGCTGCGGCTCGGCGTGCAGGAAATAGTGCAGGATCACTCCGTCGAGCGAGGGCTCCAGCCACACTTCCATGGTTCCGGTCAGCGCCCCGGCCACCGACCAGCGGATTCCCTTCTCACCCCGGTCCTCCCGGACCTCCAGGTCCAGGTCCGGCCACCACCGGCGCCACTGGTTCGGCGCGGACAGCAAGTCGGCCACGGCGGCCCCCGATGCGGCGACGAAGGTCTGATCTGCGACCTGGATACTGCTCACTCCGCTGAGCGTAGTAGATGCGACGCGGATCACCGCAGCAGCTGTCGCAGGCGCGCGCCCAGGCTGTCCCAGCGCCACTGCTGCTCCACGAACGCGCGCCCCGCCGCGCCCATCCGCGCGGCCGCCTCCCGATCCGACAGGATCTCCACCAGCGCGTCGGCGATCTGCTGCACGGAACGGCCGTCCACGACCCGCCCGGTCTTGCCCTCGATCACGGTCTCCGGGGCGCCACCGGAATTGCCCGCCACCACCGGAACGCCGGACGCGGACGCCTCCAGGTAGACGATGCCCAGGCCCTCCACGTCCAGGCCCGCGCCCCTGGTCCGGCAAGGCATCGCGAACACGTCCGCCAGCGTGTGATGCGCGGCCAGCTCACCGGACGGGACGCGGCCGGTGAACACCACGTCGTCGGTGACGCCCATGGCGACCGCGAGAGCGCGCAACTTCTCCTCGAAGGGGCCGCCACCCGCGATCACCAGGACCGCGCCCGGCACCCGCTCCCGGATATCCCGCATCGCCACGATCAGCGCATCCTGTCCTTTGCGCGGCACCAGTCGCGACAGGCACAAGATGGTCGGGCGATCCCCCAGACCGTAACGCGCGCGCAGCTCGGCCCGCGCCGCCGGATCCGGACGGAACACCTCGGTGTCCACGCCCGGCGGCAGGTATTCCAGCGCCGCATCCGCTCCGAACGCGGATGCGAAACGGCGGCGGGTGTAGCGGCTGACGTAGGTGACCACGTCGGCGTGCTCGCCGATGACCCGCAGCGCCTGCCTGGCGCCGGGCAACATCGACCAGCCCACCTCGTGGCCGTGGGTGCTGGCCAGAATGCGCTCGGCGCCCGCGCGTCGCAGTGCGGGCGACATCAGCGCCAGCGGCGCCGCCGCCCCGAACCACACCGTGTCGCACTTCTCGCTCCGCAGCAGTCGCGCGGCGCGGCGCAGCACCAGCGGCGTCGGCAGCATCAGCGTCGTCGGATGGCGAATCACCTGGAACTTCTGCTCGGCGTCGAACTTCAGATGGCTGTCGCCACGCCAGCGCGGAGCGTAGACCACCAGGTCATCCGGCGGCAGCTCACCGGCCAAAGCCTGCAGATAGGACTGGATACCGCCCGGCCGCGGCGGGAAATCATTGGTAACCAGCAAAGTTCGGGCCATGCGCAACAAAATACTGTGTTTGTTTTGCCGCGCCTTCGGCGCGGCGTGTTCGCGGCCCCTTGTGGCTCGCGTTCGCGCGACCGCCGCTTGCTCCTTCGTCGCGTACGCGGCGGCCGCGCGAACGCGAGCCTGATCATCTGCTCGTCCTGGGCGGGAGGGAGCTGGGTTCGGGACGCGGTGCATGGTGTGGGTGGGGCGATATTCGGTGGCGATCGTCAACGCCGCGGTCGTACGGATGCGAACTGGGGCAGCCGCGACGAAGACGCCGATGCTTTCGCCGCCGTTGGTGAGGTGACCGTGGTGGCGGACAGGAACCCGGGGCGTTGCCGCGATGGGGCCGCCGCGATCGTCGTGGTTGTCGCGATTGCGCCACGTGTCTCGGTCGGCAGCTCAGGCCGAGACGCAGCGGCGACGACAACGCGATGTCGGGCCGGTTGCGGGGTCAGGCGGTTCGGGTGTGGAGCCACTCGCGCCAGTCGTCGACGAAATCGGCGCGGGTGGTGCCGAGGACTTCGCGCAGGATGCTGTCTTCGGTGGCCGGATCCTGCGTGCCCGCCGCGATGCGGCGGTAAAGCTGGACCAGGCGGGACCGGTCGTATTTCTCGGCGACGAAGGCGCAGACGGACCAGGCCTTCTCGTAGGTGAAGGCGGCGTCGGGGCCGGAGAACTCGGCGTCGGTGGGCAGGTCGTCGGGGATCCGCCCGGCGTGGGCATGCGCGGTGAGCGTAGGAGCGATGTCGGCGAAGCGCTGGCCCTCGCGATGGTGAGCGGTGTAGTCGGCGAAGCCCTCCAGCATCCACAGCGGGGCGCCGTCGACGGTCTCGGCGCGCGCGGCGATGTGGGTGAGTTCGTGCCGCAGCAGGGCGGCCATGCCCTCGGGATCGAGACGGCGCCCGGTGTCGGGACCGAAGACGACACGCTGACCGGTGGGCTGGCTGCCCGGCGACCACGGATCGGCGATGGAAGCGGCGGCGACTTCGGCGGGCAGGAGGCTCGGCGAACGCAGCAGAGCCGCGAACTCGGAGGGCGACGAGGCGACGACGACGAGCGCGGACTGCGCCCAGCCGGGACCCCACACGTCGGTCACGGCGGCGGTGGCGTCGGCGAGCTCGCGTTCCAGCACATCGATTTCGATTCGCTGGTCGGGATGACCGACGACCAGGGACTGCCGCGCGTCTCCGGTCGGCACCTGGCGGGCGATGATCGATCCGAACGGTTCGACGATGCGGCGCACCTCGGCCAGTCTCGGATCGGCGGCCGCCGCCTGACCCACCGCCTCGGCCGCGCCCGGTTCCGCGGCTCGCAGTTTCGGCAGCACCGTGTTCGGCATCATGAGCAGCGCGACGCACACGCCGGTGAGCGCCACCACCATCGCGACGGTGAGGCAGAACTCCAATCGCCGCCGCGCCGACCACCACGCACGCAGTCTTCTCGAACCGCTCACCGACGGACCTCGGACGGGGCTGCGGCGCCGAGGGGCCGTGCGGTGACGGACGCGCCGCCTCGCCTGCGTGGGTCGCTCACGATCGGCCGTCGCCGGTCGGTGCTGTCGTGGGTCGTGCGGTGCCGCTGGTTGGCTCGCTCACGGCCTCTAGTATCGCCGAGCCGAATGGAACGGTGTCGAGCTCATGGGGGCGACCGCGACGGGGACGCCGAAGGTGGAGGCGTGCAGCATGAGCCCGTTGCCCGCGTAGATGCCGACGTGCGAGATGTCGGAGTAGAAGAACACGACGTCGCCGGGCTGCAGATCGTCCTTGGCCACGGGGGTGCCGTAGGTGGCCTGCTGCGAACTCGTCCGGGGCACGTTCTTGCCGACCTGTTTGAACGCCCACTGGACCAGGCCGGAACAGTCGAACTGGTTCGGACCGGTGGCGCCCCAGACATAGGGGTCGCCGACTCGGGTGAGCCCGGCCGCCAGCGCGCTGGTGCCGCTGCCGGGAACGAGGCCCTGCAAGAGGGTGTCGCGGTCGAATCCGGGCGGGAACGGCGATCCGGCGAGGGCCGACTTGTCCTTGGCCGACAGCGCGCTCCAAGCCTGCACCACCTCGGCGATGGCGCCGCCGAGATCGCTGCGCTTGTGTTCCAGATCGATGCGCACCGCGTCGGCTTTCTGCGCGGCGGCGCGGGCGGCGTCGGCGGCGGTGCGGGCCGCCGATTCGGCCGCGGTGGCGGCGGCGGTGGCCTTGTCGTAGTGGTGGAGCTGTTCGGAGGTCTGCGCGGACACCACGTCCAGCGTGGACATCTGGTCCAGCAGTTGCTGCGGCGAATCGCTGACCAGCACGGCGAACAAGCGGTTGGTGCGGGCGCCCTGGTAGGCGGCGATCGCGGTGCGGTCGATGACCGGCTGGTAGCGGCGCACCTCGTCCCGGGCGCGGTCGACCATGTCGGTGCTGGCGGCCAGCCGGGCGTCGGCATCACGCTGGACGGCGAGCTTGGCCTCCAGTTCGGCTTCCGCTCCCAGGGCCTGCTGGTTGAGTTGCTCGGACTGATGAGACAGATCGATCATCCGCTGCACGGCCTCGGTGGCGTTCGTGGGAAGCGCTACGGGATCCGCTCCGGCCGGACCGCCGCTGTAGAGGCCCGCGGCCAGGATTCCGGCTGCCAGCGTCCCGCCCATCAGGCGTTTGGTCTGCTGTCTGCGGTGATGTGCGGCCACAGCCGGAGGTGCCCCGTTCTCTCGTGAAGCGTTCTCTCGCGAAACCGACGCGGAGGTCTTCGTCCGACCCGGGGTTTGCGGTGGGCGAACCGAGGGTAATCGATCGAAGGTCTCGGTTAGGTTACGGAACGGCCCGGGTCGATGTCCAGCAGAGCACGAAACGATCACGGAGCCGTCCTGCGGTCGGGCCGCGGCCTCGCGGCCCGACCAGCTGCTTCTCAGAAGCGGCGAGCGCCCGCGACCGGCATCGAGGAGATGGGCGCCACCTTCACGGGCTGGCCGGAAGTAGACGCGTGCACGACGTTGCCGTCACCGGCGTAGAGGCCGGAGTGGCCGCCGCCGTAGAAGGAGACGAGGTCGCCCGGCCGCAGATCGTCCAGGGACACCGGGCTGCCCGCGGCGAGCTGCGCGCCGCTGGTGCGGGGCAGCTCGACGCCGGCTTGGCGGTAGGACCACTGGACCAGGCCGGAGCAGTCGAAGGCGTTGGGGCCCGCGGCGCCGTAGACGTACGGCGAGCCGACCTTGCTCAGCGCGGCGTCCAGGGCGATGTCGCCGGAACTCTTGGGGGCGACGAAGGGGAGGGGGGCCGGACCGGGCAGTTCGAGGCCCGGCACACCCGGCGGCACCGGGACTTCGTTCGGAACCTCGAAGGTTCCCACGCCGGGAATGGTCACCGGCTGGGCCGACGCGGGGGCTGCGGGCAGCAGGAACGCGCCGATGGTGGCAGCGCCGACGGCCCCGGCGGCAACAGCGCGCTGTGCGTGACGCTTGACGGCGTTGGTCGTCATGATGCGGTACTCCCAATCTGCCTCACGACGCCGCACCCGGTGGTGCCGCGGACTGCGTCGGGGCCGCACCGATCGGCGCGGCGGACTCCGTGAGGTCTCGAAAAGGTTACGAACACATCACGGTGATTTGTAAAGCGTCGACAAAGCGAAAAGCGCTCGCTCAACAATTTCACCGGCGAATCGGTGTGAGATGTGTCCCATGGAATCACGAACAGATAACGGCAGCGTATTCCCAGCACCGCACAGGCTTCGGCAGCCGAGAGAACTGGCCAGTACCGCACGGGGGTCGGGGATCGTCTCTCGGATCATCTTCGCAGGTAGATACGCAAAATGAGCCGTAGTGATCAATATGGTGGTCGCGTTCGTGCACCGTAGAGTCACGGCTTGTCGATTCGCTCGGCGCGAGGCTGTCGCTTTTCGCCCGACTCGCGGCAATGTTTGATACAGTTTTCGAACTTTTGTGATCTGAGTCTCTTTATCGCATTTCTAGATCATTTGCCGGGTATCGCCCCGGAATCCCCACGGTGTCATTCGGACATTTCGTGTGGTGTCCGCGCGCCCGGTTCCTGTCGGACCCTGGCCATACGCTGCACGCCGTGTCCGACCCCGCGCCGCGCCCGCCCGCCCACCAGCTGGCTTTCGACGAGCTCGACACCCCTTTGTACGACACGACATTCGTGGTGGTGGACCTGGAAACCACCGGGACCAGCCCCGGGGCCGACGCCATCACCGAGATCGGCGCGGTGAAGGTGCGCGGCGGGGAGGTGCTCGGCGAGTTCGCGACGCTGGTCAACCCCGGACGGACGATCCCGCCCGCGGTCGTGCACGTCACCGGCATCACCACCGCGATGGTCTACGCCGCGCCCCGCATCGAGGCGGTGCTGCCCGGCTTCCTGGAATTCGCGGCCGGCGCGGTGCTGGTCGCACACAACGCCCGATTCGACATGGCGTTCCTGCGCGCAGCCGCGGCCCAGTGCGACACCCCGTGGCCGCCGGCGCAGGTGTTGTGCACCGTGAAGCTGGCGCGGCGGGTGCTCGGGCGCGACGAGGCGCCCTCCGTCCGGCTGAGTTCGCTGGCCCGGTTGCTCGGCGCCGCCACGCAGCCGACGCACCGTGCACTGGAGGACGCCCGCGCCACCGTCGACGTGCTGCACGCGCTGATCGGCCGAGTGGGCAATCAGGGCGTCCACAGTCTGACCGAGCTGCTCGACTATCTCCCCGACGTCACGCCCCGGCAGCGTTCGAAACGTGTCCTCGCGGCCGACCTCCCCGCCGCTGCGGGGGTGTATCTGTTCCGCGGTCCTTCCGATGAAGCCCTATATATAGGGACGGCCGTGAACCTGCGCCGCCGCGTCCGGAACTACTTCACCGGTTCGGAGACCCGTGGCCGGATGAAGGAGATGGTGTCACTGGCGACGCGGGTGGACCATGTGGTGTGCGCGCACGCGCTCGAGGCCGGGGTCCGTGAACTGCGTCTGCTGGTGGCGCACACCCCGCCCTACAATCGCCGGTCGAAATTCCCGAAGCGGGCCTGGTGGCTCACCCTGACCGACGAGCCGTTCCCGCGGTTCTCGGTGGTGCGCGAGGCCGGTAGGGACGCGCTGGGGCCGTTCCATTCCCGCAACGATGCCACCGATCTGGGTGTGATCATCGCCGAGTTCACCGGTCTGCGAACCTGTACGACGCGATTGTCCCGGCGGGCGGCGCACGAGTGCCCGCCCGCGCTCGTCGGCGGGTGTCCGGCGGGCGCCGGTGGCAGGCCGTCGACCATGACGGAGTACGCCCCCGTGCCCGCGCTCGTGCGCGCGTTGTTCGCCGGGCACAGCGACGCGCCGATCCGATCCATGCTCGATCGCATCGAAACATGTTCCCGGGCCGAACATTTCGAGGCCGCCGCGCGGCTGCGCGACCGGACGGCGCGGGTGGTGCGCGCGCTGCATCGAACGCAGCGACTGGCCGCCGTGGCTCGTATCGCCGAACTGATCGCCGCGCATCCGGACGGCGACGGCGGGTGGGAGTTCGCCGTCATCCGGTACGGCCGCTTGGCCGGTTCGGGCACCGCGCCGCGCGGCACGCCGCCGATGCCGATCGTGGACCAGATCGTCGCCTCCGCCGAAACCGTGGTTGCGACAGGTATTTTCACGCACGCCGAGGGTTCGCTTCCGGAGCGAGAGGCGGCGATCCGGGAATCCGGGGAGAGCGCTGCGGTCGAGGACGCCCCGCCACTGCGGGGCGCCGCACCCGAGGAGGTGGCATTGATCGCCCGCTGGCTGGCGCGGCCCGGGGTGCGAATCGTGCGCACCACGGACGGGTATCACGAGCCGGCGCTCGGCGCGGCGCGCTGGCTGGGCTGGGCGGAACTGGCCGACGCGGCGGTCCGCGCGCAACCGACCGAGCAGGGCTATCTCGACCGCTTAGGCTGAGCGACATGATTACCGCGATCGTCTTGATTCACGCCGACAACGGCCGCATCCCCGAGACCGCGCAGGCGGTCGCGGACACCGAGGGCGTCGCCGAGGTCTACTCCTGCGCCGGTGACGTGGACTTGATCGCGATCGTGCGGGTGCGCGACCACGAGCAGATCGCCGAGGTGGTGACCGGCCGGATCGACAAGACACCGGGCGTCGAGCGCACCACGACGCACATCGCGTTCAAGTCGTACTCGCGCGCCGAAGTGGAGGCCGGTTTCTCGCTGGGCGAGTAGTCCCGCTCAGTCCTCGACCCGGACGCTGCGCACCGCGAAATAGGCGGCGTCGCCGGGCGCCAGTGCCACGACGTCGCCCGAGCATCCCGGCGCGTCGTGCAGGTGGACGACGACGTCGGTGCGGTTGCGGATCTCCACGTCGGACCCGTCGCCGACCTCGAGGCAGCCGGCCGGGTTCTCATAGGCGACGTCGTCGGCGAACAAGACGCCGTCGGCCGCATTCGCCGTCGGGGCGGCGATGATGCCCGCGACGGCGGGGACGGCGAGTAGCGCCGGGACAGTGGGTCGCATGGCTGTGCTCCTCGTCGGTCGAACCGGTCGGCGCGGGGCCCGGCGAACTCGGCATGCGCCGGATTGCTCGCCCGACGTTACCGGCCCGGCTCCACCAGGGCCTTCGTCCAGCTCAGCGTGTCGGCCCGCGGCGGCAGGCGTCAGCTGTCGCCGAGGGTCTGCGTCAGCTTCGCCCAGCGCTCCAGCAGTGCGGTCGCAGCGCCCGTGTCGATCGCCGCGGCGGCGCGCTCGATGCCCGCGGCGAGCGCGGCGTGCAGATCGGCGTCCGGATCGCCCGCCCCGCGCGACCAGTCGTAGGCCACGATCGCGGCGGCCGAATTCAGCAGCACCGCGTCGCGGACCGCGCCACCGTTACCGGCGAACACGTCGCGGGCCACGCCCGCGTTCACCTCGGCGTCGCCGCCGCGCAGCGCGTCCAATTCGACCCGGGGAATCCCGATGCGGGTCGGGTCGATGGTGGTCCGGCGGGTCCGTCCGCCCGAGACGATCCAGGCTTCGGTGGTGTCGGAGGTGGTGATCTCGTCGAGGCCGTCGTCGCCGCGCACCACCAGCGCGCTCGCGCCGCGTTCGGCGAACACGCCCGCGATCACCGGCAGCAGATCGGCGAACGCGCAGCCGACCAGCCCGGCGCGCGGCTGCGCGGGGTTGGTCAGCGGCCCCAGCACGTTGAAGACGGTCGGGATGCCGATCTGGCTGCGTGCCGCACCCGCGTACCGCAGGGCGGGATGGAATACGGCGGCGAAGCAGAAACCGATGCCTGCCTCCCGCACACAACGCGCCACACTCTCGGGGCCGAGTGCGAGCTTGACGCCCAGCGCTTCCAGCACGTCGGCGCCGCCGCTCTTGGACGACGCGGCCCGGTTGCCGTGCTTGACCACGGGAACCCCCGCCGCGGCCACCACGATCGAGGACATGGTGGAGATGTTCACCGACCCGGAGCGGTCACCGCCGGTGCCGACGATGTCGACCGCGTCGCCGTCGATCCGCACCAGCCGGGCGTGCTCGAGCATGCCCGTGGCCAGTCCGGTCAGCTCGGCGGGCGTGGGGCCCTTGATCTTCATGGCGACGCCGAACGCGGCGATCTGGGCGGGGGTGGCGTTGTCGGACATGATCTCGTTCATCGCCCATGCCGTGTCGTCCGCGGCCAGGTCGCCACCGTCGGCGAGGATTCCGAGCACCTGGGGCCAGCTGCGCACGCTCATTCCACACTTCTCCCGTCGACACCGGTTCCCGCACCAGTTTGGTTGCCTGCAGCCTAGTGCGCGACCGGTTATGTCAACGGTCCCGGTTGCAGGGCGTCCCAGCCGTCGGCGATGCCGTCGTGACGCTGGGCCAGGCCCGCCATGCGGGAGCGCTCCTGGGAGCAGTGCAGGGCGTCGAGCAGCTGGACGCGCTGGAGGACGACCGTTTCGAGCGCGCCGGTGCCCGGGCCGCCGACCTGCGGCGCGGGGGAGTAGCCGTCCTGCGCGGCGATCGCGCAGACGGTCTGCACATGCTGGGGCGGGATACGCAGGTGATGGCGCAGCACCGCGGGCGCGTCGGGTGTCAGCCCGGTCGCGCGCGCCAACGCGGCCGAACACGCCTCGGCGTCGTCGAAGCCGGACGCGACCACGACAAGATCGGCTCGGTCCGGGTCCAGGCCGATATCCCGGCCCCGCCGCCACAGCCGCCGCCACAGTGGAACCCGAACCTTCATCTCAGCTTCTCCTTACCCTCGGCTGTCATGCTGGCCGGGCGTTCGTCCGCATGCGACCCGTTCCAGCGTCGCGCACACCACTCGCCCGAGGCCGCCCGCTGGTCCAGCGCCGGTCGTTTCCTGGGTTTTCCGACACGGAGGAACCAGTTTCGTACCCGGGTACGGCCGTCGTACTACGACGAGTCATACTTACCCCCGTGACGACCGCAGTAGGGACCCCAGGATCGGCCATTACCCAGCGTGTGCATTCGCTGAACCGGCCCAACATGGTCAGCGTCGGTACCATCATCTGGCTGTCGAGCGAGCTGATGTTCTTCGCCGGCCTGTTCGCGATGTACTTCGTCGCCCGCGCCCAGGCGAACGGTAACTGGCCGCCGGAGCCGACCGAACTGAACCTGAAGCTGGCCGTGCCGGTCACGGCCGTGCTGGTCGCGTCGTCGTTCACCTGCCAGATGGGCGTGTTCGCCGCGGAGAAGGGCGACGTGTTCGGCCTGCGCCGCTGGTATGTCGTCACGCTGCTGATGGGCACGTTCTTCGTCGGCGGCCAGGCCTACGAGTACATGAACCTGGTGCACGAGGGCACGTCGATCTCCAGCAGCTCCTACGGTTCGGTGTTCTACATCACCACCGGTTTCCACGGTCTGCACGTCATCGGCGGTCTGATCGCGTTCGTGTTCCTGCTGGTGCGCACCAAGGTCAGCAAGTTCACCCCGGCGCAGGCCACCGCGGCGATCGTCGTCTCCTACTACTGGCACTTCGTCGACATCGTGTGGATCGGGCTGTTCGCCACGATCTATTTCGTCCGCTGATCGTGGACGCCGCGCTGCCGAGCGCGCGCGGTGCGACCCAGGATCTTTCGCAGAAGTCGGTTCCGTCTACTCCAAAGGGACACAGATGAGTTCATCTCCCCCGTCAGCGCCAGAGCCCGCCAGCCCCGGGAACGGCCAGGCCAGCAAGACGCGCAGGCAGCGCCGCGTTCGCCGTCGCATCGCGGGCGGGCTTGCGCTGTTGGTGGGCCTCGTCGGAGCAGGCTTCCTGGCATCGGCCCTCACGCCGGACCCGCAGCGCGCCACCGCGCACGAGGACCAGTCCGCGCTCATCCGCGAGGGTCAGCAGCTCTACGACACGTCCTGCATCACCTGCCACGGCGCGAACCTGCAAGGTGTCGCCGACCGCGGTCCCAGCCTGATCGGCGTCGGCGAGGCCGCGGTCTACTTCCAGGTCTCCTCCGGCCGCATGCCGATGGCGCGCAACGAGGCCCAGGCCGAGCGCAAGCCGCCGAAGTTCGACGCCCATCAGATCGACGCGCTCGGCGCGTACGTGGCGGCCAACGGCGGCGGCCCGAGCGTGATCCGCGACGCCGACGGCGAGATCGCCCAGGAGTCGCTGCGCGGTGGCGACATCGCCCGCGGTTCGGAGCTGTTCCGGATGAACTGCGCGTCCTGCCACAACTTCACCGGGCGCGGCGGCGCGCTGTCCTCCGGTAAGTTCGCTCCGCCGCTGGAACCGGCCAGCGAGCAGCAGATCTACGACGCGATGCTCACCGGCCCGCAGAACATGCCGAAGTTCTCCGACCGCCAGCTGAGCCCGGAGGAAAAGCGCGACATCATCGCCTACGTCAAGAACGCGACCGAGGAGCGCGCCCCGGGCGGCTGGGATCTCGGCGGGTTCGGCCCCGCGACCGAGGCCCTGGCCATCTGGGTGGTCGGCATCACGCTCGTGGTCGGCGCGGCGATGTGGATCGGATCCCGGTCATGAGCAATAGCGAGAAGGAGCGAGACGACATGGGTCGGCCGGATGAAGGCCACGACGCGCATCTGTCGAAGGAGCAGTCGGTGAACGCCAACCCGGCCGAGCCGACCGAGGCGGACCTCGACAAGATGTCGCGCGACGAGCTGGTCAAACTCGGTACCGAGCGCGACGGCGTCGACGTCGCCTACCGCCGCGAGCGCTTCCCGATCCCGGGCACCCGGGCGGAGAAGCGCGCCGAGCGCGCGGTGACCTTCTGGTTCGCCGTGTCCGGCATCGCGGCCGCGGCGCTGGTCGGCGTGTTCCTGTTCTGGCCGTGGGAGTTCAAGGGCAAGGACGAGGAGGGCCACGGGCTCTACTCCCTGTTCACCCCCCTGGTCGGCCTCACCTTCGGCATCTCGGTGCTGGTCATCGGCGTCGCGGTGGTGCTGATCCGCAAGCTGTTCATCCCCGCCGAGCTGTCCATCCAGGAGCGGCATGACGGTCCGTCGCCGGAGGTCGAGCGACGCACTCTGGTCGCCGAACTGCAGGACGCGCTGGATACCTCCACGCTGGGGCGTCGCAAGATGATCACCCGCACCGCGGGCGCGGGCGTCGGCGTGCTCGGCGTCGGCGCGCTGCTGGTGTTCGTCGGCGGCTTGATCAAGAACCCGTGGGCCAAGGGCGACAAGTCGCCGCTGTGGGTCTCCGGCTGGACTCCGGACTTCCCGGGCGAGACCATCTACATCCGTCGCGACACCGGTCGCCCGGAGGACGTGGTGCTGGTGCGCCCCGAGGATCTGGACGCGGGCGCCATGGAGACGGTGTTCCCCTGGAAAGAGAAGTGGCGCGGTGACGAGCACGCGACCCTTCAATCGCTGCGCGGCATCCGCAACGCGGTCATGCTGATCCGCCTGCGCACCGAAGACGCGCAGAAGGCGATCAAGCGCAAGGGCCAGGAGAGCTTCAACTACGGCGACTACTTCGCCTACTCGAAGATCTGCACCCACCTCGGCTGCCCGACCTCGCTGTTCGAGCAGCAGACCAACCGGATCCTGTGCCCCTGCCACCAGTCGCAGTTCTCCGCGACCGAGTGGGGCAAGCCGATCTTCGGTCCCGCCGCTCGCGCGCTGCCGCAGCTGCCGATCACCGTCAACGCTGAGGGCTTCCTGGTCGCCAACGGCGACTTCATCGAGCCGCTCGGCCCGGCCTACTGGGAGCGCCGTTCATGAGTCCTTCAGTCGCAGCCCAAGCCAGCGAGGCGGACGAGCGCTACCGCGCCGCCGCCTTCATGAAGCGGTCGATCAACAAGGTCTTCCCGACACACTGGTCGTTCCTGCTCGGCGAGATCGCGCTCTACAGCTTCATCATCCTGCTGCTGTCGGGCGTCTACCTGACCCTGTTCTTCGATCCGTCGATGAGCGAGGTCGTCTACAACGGCGCCTACCAGCCGCTGCGCGGCGTGACCATGTCGCGGGCGTACGAGACGGCGCTCAACATCACCTTCGAGGTGCGCGGCGGCCTGTTCGTCCGCCAGGTCCACCACTGGGCGGCCCTGCTGTTCGCGGCGTCGATCATCATCCACTTGTTCCGCATCTTCTTCACCGGCGCGTTCCGCAAGCCGCGTGAGGCGAACTGGGTGATCGGTTCGCTGCTGCTGATCCTGGCGATGTTCGAAGGGTTCTTCGGATACTCGCTGCCCGACGACCTGCTGTCGGGCACCGGCCTGCGGGCCGCGTTCGGCGGTATCACGATGAGCATCCCGATCATCGGCACCTGGATGCACTGGCTGATCTTCGGCGGCGACTTCCCCGGCGACATCATCATCCCGCGGCTCTACATCGCGCACGTGCTGTTGTTCCCCGGCATCATCCTGGCGCTGATCGCGGCGCACGTGGCGCTGGTGTGGTACCAGAAGCACACCCAGTTCCCCGGCCCCGGCCGCACCGAGAACAACGTGGTGGGCGCGCGGATCGTGCCGGTGTTCGCTGCCGATCAGGGCGCGTTCTTCGCCTTCACCCTCGGCATCGTGGGCATCATGGGCGGCGTGTTCCAGATCAATCCGATCTGGAATTTGGGGCCGTACAACCCGTCGCAGGTGTCGGCGGGTTCGCAGCCGGACTTCTACATGATGTGGACCGACGGCATGGCCCGGTTGATGCCGCCGTGGGAGCTCTACCTGGGCAACTACACGGTCCCGGCGGTGTTCTGGGTCGCGTTGATCATGGGTCTGGTATTCACCGTGCTGATCGCCTACCCGTGGATCGAGAAGCGGCTGACCGGCGACACCGGCGCGCACCACAACCTGTTGCAGCGTCCGCGCGACGTCCCGGTCCGCACCGCGATCGGCGCGATGGCCATCGCGTTCTACCTGGTCCTGACGCTGTCGTGTGTCAACGACATCATCGCGCTGAAGTTCGACATCTCGCTGAACGCGACCACGTGGATCGGCCGCATCGGCCTGCTGATCGCGCCGCCGGTCGCGTACTACCTCACCTACCGGTTCTGCCTCGGGCTGCAGCGCAGCGACCGCGCGGTGCTCGAGCACGGCATCGAGACCGGCGTGATCAAGCGTCTGCCGCACGGTGAGTACATCGAGGTGCACCAGCCGCTCGGCCCGGTCGACGACCACGGCCACCCGATCCCGCTGGAGTACCAGGGTGCTCCGGTCCCGAAGAAGATGAACCAGCTCGGTTCGGCCGGCAGCCCCGGCACCGGCAGCTTCCTGCGGCCCGACCCGCAGGAGGAGAGCGACCGGCACTTCGAGATCGATCACGCGGAAGAGCACAAGCAGCTGAAGGTGCTGCAGCGCGTGCAAGAGGCGGCGAACGGCAAGAACGGCCACTGACGCCCGTCAAACGCGAACGGCCCCGAGTCGATCCGACTCGGGGCCGTCGTGCGTCATGCCGCGGGTGTCACAGGCGGGGAGCGGCCCGTCGTGCGGCCTCGATGGCTTCGAACTTGGCGAGATTGTGCCGGGCGTCGGCTAGCGCGTCGTGCGCGTCCGGCGGGATCGGCGGGAGTTCCGGGCGGCCGTGCGCCTCCCAGTGCTGGCGCAACTCGTTGGTGTAGCGCGGCAGCGCGTTGGGCAGGTCCACCATGGAACCCCACAGCTGACACAGGGCGACGTGGTCGTAGGCGGAGACCCAAGCCCACAGTTCCGGTTGCACCGTCGGCCGCGGCACCAGGAACGCGTACAGCTCGTCCCGGATCCGGTCGCGGCTGCGCCACAGCGGCGAGGAAGGCGAAGGCAGCTGGGGCAGCACGAATTTGCGCACCCAGGGCCCGGCGCGTCGGGCATCGAATTCGGTGGACACCGCGTAGTACTCCCGGCCGTCCTCGCAGACGACGCCGATGGAGACCAGATCGATGGTCACACCGTCCTCGATGAATTCGCAGTCATAAAAATATCGCAGCGAGATCGGTCTCTCCTCGACTTCCGGTGCCGTCGCGGCAGGTGAAGGGTTCCCCGGCAACCCTATGGTGACGTGCGCCGAGCGTCGCGCAAGGGTCCATACGGTGGAGATTTCCACCACCTTGGTGCCGGACTCGACCACTACTACCGGCTATCCCCACGGGGTGGACGGTCCGTATTCTGAAGTCGTGAACTGGACCGTCGACGTACCCATCGATCGCCTGCCGGAACTGCCGCCGCTGCCCGCCGAGCTGCGCAGGCGGTTGGACGACGCGCTCGCGCGACCTGCGCTGCAGCAGCCGTCCTGGGATCCGGAGCAGGCGGCCAAGATGCGCACGGTGTTGGAGAGCGTGCCGCCGATCTGCGTGCCCGCCGAAGTGGAGGAGCTGCGCTCCCAGCTGGCCGAGGTCGCGCGCGGCGAGGCGTTCCTCATGCAGGGTGGCGACTGCGCGGAGACCTTCGCCGACAACACCGAGCCGCACATTCGCGGCAACATCCGCACGTTGCTGCAGATGGCGGTCGTGCTCACCTATGGTGCGAGCCTGCCGGTGGTGAAGGTCGCGCGTATCGCGGGCCAGTACGCCAAGCCGCGTTCCTCCGACACCGATTCGCTCGGCCTCAAGTCCTACCGCGGCGACATGGTGAACTCGCTGGCCGCCGACGCGGCGCTGCGCGAGCACGACCCGTCGCGCCTGGTCCGCGCCTACGCCAACGCGAGCGCCGCGATGAACCTGGTCCGCGCGCTGACCGGCGCGGGCATGGCCGACCTGCACAAAGTGCACGACTGGAACCGCGACTTCGTGGCCAAGTCGCCGGCCGGTGCACGCTACGAGGCGCTGGCCGAGGAGATCGACCGCGGCCTGGCTTTCATGACCGCGTGCCGGGTCAACGATCCGAGCCTGAAAGCGGCTCGTATCTACGCCAGCCACGAGGCGCTCGTCTTGGACTACGAGCGCGCCATGCTGCGGCTGAGCGAGAACGCGATCGGCGAGCCGGTGCTCTACGACCTGTCGGCGCACTTCCTCTGGATCGGTGAGCGCACCCGCCAGCTGGACGGCGCGCACATCGCGTTCGCGGAGTTGGTCGCCAACCCGATCGGCTTGAAGATCGGCCCGTCCACCACGCCCGACCAGGCAGTGGAATACGTGGAGCGGCTCGATCCGAACAACGAGCCGGGCCGGCTGACCATCGTGTCCCGCATGGGGCACAGCAAGGTCCGCGACGTGCTGCCGCCCATCATCGAGAAGGTGCAGGCCACCGGTCACCAGGTGATCTGGCAGTGCGACCCGATGCACGGCAACACCCACGAGGCGTCCACCGGATTCAAGACCCGCCACTTCGACCGGATCGTCGACGAGGTCCAGGGCTTCTTCGAGGTGCACCACGCGCTCGGCACGCACCCCGGCGGCATGCACATCGAGCTCACCGGTGAGGACGTCACCGAATGCCTCGGCGGCGCACAGGACATCTCCGACCTGGACCTGTCCGGCCGCTACGAGACGGCCTGCGATCCCCGGCTGAACACCCAGCAGTCGCTGGAACTGGCGTTCCTCGTCGCCGAGATGCTGCGCTGAGTTCCCGCATCCGGGCCGCGTGGTCGTCGCCGATCCGCGGGCCGGTCCGCTAGGGGAGGGCCACGATGGTGACGGTGTCGCCCGCCTCGAGGTTGACACCGATGGCCGGGGTCTGCGAGACCACCAGCGAGCTGTCCGCCCGGGCCAACTGCTTCACCTCGACCTGCAGACCGAGGCTCTCCAGTTTGGCGCGGGCGTTGGCCACGGTCCATCCGCGCACGTCCGGCATCTTCAACGCGTTGGAGATCAACAGGACGACGCCGTCGCCGGATTGGATGGTGGCGCCCGCGCCCGGCTGCGTGCCGATGGCCTTGTCCGCCTCGATCGTGCGGTCGAACTGGGGTTTGGTCTCGCGTATCGCGATGCCTGCGTCGCTGAGGATCTTGGTGGCCTCGTCGGTCGACTTACCGCGGACGTCGGGAACCTTCACCGGCTGGGATCCCTTGCTGCGGTAGACCTTCACCTGCGCGCCGAGCGGCAGCACGGTGCCGGGCCTGGGCTCCACCCTGGCGACCGTTCCCTTCGGCGCGGTGCTGCCCTCTTCACCGGCGTCCACCGGTTGCAGGCCGTTGTCCCGGATGAACTGGTTGACCTTCGACACCTGGTCACCCGGTTTGACGTCCGGCACCTTGGGCTTGCCGTTGGAGACCAGGACGGCGACCGTGGACCCTTTGGTGATCTTGGATCCGGCGGACGGGTCGCTGCCGACCACGCCGCCGACCGGGATGGTGTCCGACGCCTTCTGCCGGATCTCGGTCTCGAACCCGGCGTTCTGCAACGTGGCGACCGCTTTGTCGGTGTCCAGACCGGCGATCGGCGGCACCGGCGAGTAACGGCCGACACCCAGCCACCAGCCGCCGATACCCACCAGCAACGTGAGAACCGCGACGATGGCCACCCACAGCCACACGGTGCGCCGGGACCGGGTGAGTTCGTCGGCGTAGGGCGAGTACGGCGGTGCGGGGTGAGCCTGCCGCACCGGTTGCGGCGGGTCGTAAGCCTCCGGACCATGATCGACGCGGGGCCGCTGCGCGGTGACCACTCTGGTGTGCTGCAGCGGCTGCGGCGCGTGCGGCTCATGGGCCGACGCCCCGGCGAAGCCCGGCCGGTCGTCCGGAGCCGGCGCAACAGCCCGGTAGCTCGCACTGAGATGCTCGGCGGACTCCTGCGGCGCAGGCACCCGATACGGGGGCAGGTGTAGCGCGGCGCCGATCCGCCGCAGCGCGGTAGCCATCTCGTTCGCGTCCGCGAACCGGTGCGCGGGTTCACGCGCGGTGGCCTTGGCGACCAGTTCGTCGAATTCCGGCGGTACCCCGGAGATGAAGCCGCTCGGGCTGGGCACATCGTTCTCGATGCGTTGATACGCCACCGAGATCGACGTGTCGCCGGTGAACGGCACCCGGCCGGTGAGCAGTTCGAAGATCAGCAGTCCGAAGGAGTAGACGTCGCTGCGGGAGTCGGCGGAGCCACTGGTGACCTGCTCCGGAGAGAGGTAGGCGGCGGTGCCGAGAATGACGCTCGCCGACGTGGTGTTCGCCGCCGCCACCGCGCGCACCAAGCCGAAGTCGGCGATCTTGACCTCGCCCGCGTCCGAGATCAGTACGTTCTCCGGTTTGATGTCGCGGTGCACCAGGCCCGCGGAGTGGGCGACGCCGATCGCCGCGAGGACCGGCTCGGCGACGGCGCGTACCGCGTGCGGGGGCATCGGGCCGCGTTCACGCAGCAGCTCACGCAGGGTGCCGCCCTCCACCAGTTCCATGATCAGGAAGGGGTGATCGCCGTCGACGCCCTGGTCGTAGACCGCGACCAGCGAAGGATGCTTGAGTTTGGCGACGGCGCGCGCCTCGAACTCGAACCGCGAGAGAAACTGCGGGTCGCCGGCGAACTTCGGATCCATCACCTTGATGGCGACCGGCCGGTCCAGGCGGGTGTCGACCCCGCGGAAGACCATCGACATTCCGCCGCGGGCGATCGGCGCATCGATCCGATAGCGCCCTTCCAGCATCTGGCCGATCAAGAGAAGTCCTCCGGCTTTCACATAGTCAGCCGCTCCGTGCGGCCCCCACGATGGTATCGACTCCCACCAGCCCGGGTGTCTCACGACGTGCGGCGCCCGACCGTCTACCGTTGTCCGGGTGAGTGCATTTCCCTGCAGTGACGACGTCCTTCCGCAGTCGGTGGCCCTGGTGCCGCTGCCGGAGGTGGCCGAGCGACTCGGGCTGGTGGTGACCCGGGTGCACCAGATGCTGCGCGATCACCAGCTGATCGCGGTCCGCCGAGGCGGCGTGGCGGGCGTCCCCGAGCGCTTCTTCGACGACACGGGCGCGGTCGTGAAGCCGCTGCCGGGCCTGATCACGGTGATGCGCGATGCCAAGTACACCGACGCGGAGATCCTGGAGTGGATCTTCACCGAAGACGAGACCCTGCCCGGCAAGCCGATCGACGCCCTGCACGGGCCGCTCGCCCGGGAAGTCCTGCGCCGGGCCGCCGCGGAGCCGTTTTAATTTCCAGCGCCTTCGGCGCTGGGTGTTCGCGGCCCCTTTGTGGCTCGCGAACGGCGGATGCTGGGTCTCGCTTCGCTCGAAAGACGTGGTTGCGGTGAGCTGGGCGCGGCGGAGATGAACCTTGCGGCCCGTAGCTCGCCGTTTCGGAGGCTCCTTTGCGGTGGTCGCCGGGCTTTGACGCCCTTTCTCGAGTTCCTCCTGTCGGATGGGACCGACGCAATCAGCCGTCAGCGTGTGCGGCGGCTGCGGAGGGTGGCGGTGGTGAATTCGGTGGCGGCGATGCGGAGGCGGTGATGGTGGGGGACGACCGCGCGGTGGCCGAAGACGGCGTAGTCGCTGCTTTCGATGTGCCGGAGGATGTCGGCGTACAGGGTGGCCGCGGTGCGTATGGCGGGGCGGACCCGTGGTTCGAGCAGGTCGATGCCCGGTTCGGCGCGGCGGTAGAGATCCCGGTTGACGGCGATGAGATGGGCGAGGGCGCGGCGCACGCGTGGATCGGTCCGGCCGGTGCGGCGGCATTCGAACAGCAGTTCCTCGTCGACGCCGAACGCGGTGAGGGCATCGGCGGGCAGGTAGACCCGGTCGCGGTCGAGATCCTCGGCGACATCGCGCAGGAAGTTGGTCAGCTGGAACGCCTCGCCCAGCGCGGCGGCGGCGGGCTCGGCCTCACGCACCGGGACGATCGTGCCGAGCACGGGTAGCAACTGCAATCCGATCGCGGCCGCCGAGCCGCGCATGTATGCGCGTAGCTGAGCCATGGTGGCGTAGCGATTGCGGAAGGCCGGGGTACCGGGCGCGTCCATGCGCATGGAATCCAGGAACGTCCAGAAGTGCTGCGCCGCAATACCGTAGCGGTGGATGGTGTGGGTGACGGCGGCCAGCACCAGGGCACGTGGCTGTGGGCTCGCGGTCCGGCCCACGGGGGATTGGAGTGCGGCCCGCAGGTCCCGCTCGATCAGGTCGAGTTCCGCGGCGGGGGCGCGATCGGACGCCCCGGCGGGACTGTCCGCCCGGTCGACGACGTCGTCCACCATGCGTGCGAACGCGTACAGTGCGTGCACGGCGGGCCGTCGCTCGGCCGACAGCAGCCGGGTGGCCAGGAAATAGGTGCGGCCGTGCGTGGCGGCGATCTGCCTGCACTCGCGATACGCGAGCGGAAGCAGAGCGGAATCGGGCAGCCGATCTCCGGTCATGGGGCGGCGGACGAAGCGGTGGCCTTGCCGGGTGTGGCCGCGACGGTGCTCGGCGGCGCGGCGCGCAGGCGCAGCGGGTCCACCGTGCGCAGCGACAGCGCCGCCACACCCGCGGCGAAGGTGGCGGCGGCGACGTGCCAGAAGTTGTACAGGCCGATCGAGCCGTCCGGCTGGAAGACCAGCATCAGCCAAGTGCACACGCCGACCAGCGCCATCAGCGTGGTGGTGGACAACGCGAACCCGGCGGCCAGCGCCAGCGGCCAGGAGTAGTACCAGGGCAGTGCGGCGGGTGAGAGGATGACGATCGCGACGAACGCGATGAGGATGCCGAGCACCGCCTCCCGCTCGCTGTGCCGGAACCGCCACCAGGTCAAGGCCAGCACCGCGACCAGCGCCAGCGCGCACAGCGCGCGGGTCACCTCGAGCACCGATTCCAGGCGCAACGGGGTGATCCAGGTGACCGCGTGCGCCATCACGGTGGGCAGCGACAGCCAATTGATGATCTTCTTGGACCCGGACAGCGCGGTGAGCCAGCCGATGCCGACGCCCGCGATGGCCGAAGCGGCGACGAAGACGACGGCGAACACGCTCAGACCGAGCCCCGCGATCTTGCCGAACACGAGCGCGGGATGCGGCATGTCCTCGGTGGGCTCCGCGGCGTCACCGGGTCGCTCGCCCGCGGGCAGGTGCGCCGGATCGTGTCCGACCCGCTGCGCCGCGCGGCGCTCGCGTTCGTGCAGCATCCAGATCCAGACCAGGAACGGCAGCGCCACGCCCGCGGTCGCCTTGATGGCCACCCCGATCGCGACGACCACGATGCCCGCCACGTGGTGGCGCTCCAGCACGAGCGCGATGCCCGCGCACATCAGGCCGACCATCAGCATCTCGTTGTGCACGCCGCCGATCAGATGGATCAGCACCAGCGGGTTGAGCACCGCCAGCCACAGCGCGACGGTCGGCTTGCCGCCGAGGTGCTTGGTCAGGTATGGCACCGCCCACATCATCAGCGCCAGGCCGGGCAGCATGACCAGGCGCATCGCGATGGTGCCCGCCACCACGTTGTCGCCGGTGACGGCGGTGATCGCGCGTCCGAGCAGCAGGAAGACCGGCCCGTAGGGGGCGGTGGTGGTGGTCCACACGGGGCTGACGTTGTCCAGCAGCACACCGGGATTGGCGACCGGTCCGACCCGATAGGGGTCGAAGCCGTCGCGCAGCAGCGCGCCCTGGGCGAGGTAGGAGTAGGCGTCGCGGCTGAACATCGGCACCGCGAACAGCAGCGGCGCGATCCAGATGCCGACGATGGCGCGTAGCTCGTTGAGCGTCACCTCGGCGCCGATCCGATCGCCCGTCCCGATCGTGGCGCGGCCGAGCCGGACCCAGGCGGTGATCATGAGCAGCACGCCGATCCAAATGCAGATCGTCGACAGCGCGTAACCGTGCCCGAACCGCAGCCAGGACAGGTGCATGGCCTCGAGCAGCGGATCGCGCTTGCGGACGCTGCCCGCGCCGAATCCGCCGAACATGATCATGATCGCGCCGAAGAAGCCGAGCAGGGCGGCATGGCCCTCCGGGCTCCTGGCGAAGTCGGCGCAGGTGCGCATCCACCACAGGAAACCACGGGGAGCGGCCGATTCGCGACGTGCGGAGGCGAGTGACGAGGTGCGGACGTCACCGGCGGAGGCGGCCTCTGCGGTGCGCGTTTCGGGGGATGCCATCTGGTGTCGGTCCCCCCGAATGGTCGGCGGTCGCAACCGCGAGCGAATAGGTCGGCGCTTAGTTTACGGCGTCGCCTCGAACACTATCCGGCTGGTGCGCGGGGTCGCACGCGGAGCGCGCCCGATCTCGCCGACGATACGGTTTGCCGCCAGTTTCCCGGAAAGCAGGGCGGTCGGCACGCCCACACCTGGCGTGGTGCCGCAACCGGCGATAACCACATTGTCGCTGGAGCGGGGGAAATTGCTCGGCCGGAAGGGGCCGGTCTGGCGGAAGAGATGGGCCGCGGAGAACGGTGTGCCCGCCAGCATGCCGCGGTCGTGCCAGGTCTGGGGCGTGTCGAGCCGGTCGACGGCGAAGTGCTCGGCGATGCCCCGGTAGCCGCGTGCTTCCAGCACGGTGAGCAGCTCTCGGAGATAGGCCGGTCCCAGCCGCGGCCAATCCAGCGGGGCCGACGTGAGATTGGGGCACGGCGCCAGCAAGGAGAACGGCTCGTGGCATCCGTCCTGGCGTGCGATGAACTGGCTCGGATCGGTCAGGGCGGGCCGGGTCAGCAGCAGCGAAGGGTCGCTCATCAGCGTGCCGCGGCCCCGGCGGGCGGTGATCTCGGCGAATGTCCGGTCCCACGCCTGCCCGAATTCGATGGTGTGGTGCGCCTGCACCGGCCAGTCCGCCGCGACGGCGGCGGGGATCGTGCCGTGCGCCACGACCGCCGATGGCGAGGCGCGCAACCCGCGCCGGACGCGCACCCCGAATCGATCGAGCGAGCCGAGGTCGGCGGTGAGCACGAGCGCGTCGCAGTCGAACGAACGCCCATCGGCGGTGCGCACGCGCCGGGCGCGCCGGCCCGCGTAGTCGATCCCGACCACTTCGGTGTTCAGTTCCAGCGTGCCGCCCGCTTCGGTGAACGCCTGCGCCAGCGCCGCGGCGATCGCCCGCATACCGCCCTCGGGGAAGTAGACGCCCAGCGAGGTGTCCATATGCGGAATCGCGCCGTAGACCGCGAGTGCCTCAGCGGGCGGCATGCCCGCGTACAGCGCCTGGAAGGTGAACAGTCGCGCCGGCCGCGGATCGCGCAGGAATCCACGCACCCGGGGCCCGAGCCTGCCGAAGCCGCCGAGGCGCACCAATTCGGCCAGTGCGCGGCGCTTTTCGGGGCTGCGCACCATATCCAGCGGCGAGTCGAAGTTGGTGTCCATGAACTCGGTGAACTCGGCCGCGTAGATGCGCGCCAGCCAGTCGCGCAGGCGACGGTATCCCCGTGCCTCGGCCGGACCGCCGATCCGCTCGACTTCCGCGGCCATCGCGTCCGGATCGGCGAAGACCCTGATCTCGGCGCCGTCGGCGAACCGGGCGTGATAGCCCGGCGCCATCCGGTGGATGCGCAGCGGAGGCACGCAGGTCTCCGGGGCGCGGCCGACGGCGGCGAGCGCGTCGGTGATCAGCTCGGGCAGCGTGAGGACGGTGGCGCCGGAATCGATGTCGTAGTCCGCGCCCCGATAGCGCCCCACCCGGCCGCCGGGATGATCGGCGCGCTCGAGCAGCGTCACCGTGTGACCCGCACCGGTCAGGTACAGGGCGGCCGAGAGGCCGGCCAGTCCCGCGCCGACCACCACGACGCGATCGGTCGGTCCCGCAACGGTTCGCACCCGATTCACCTCCTCGCCGTCCGGCGGACGGCGCGCACTGCCGTGTTCACGCCGTGCGTTCGGTCGCCGCCAGCGCCATGGCGCGCAGTCGTTCCTTGGCCACCGCGGTCGCCGAGCTGGTCTCGATGGCGGCCAAGCCGCTGTCGGTGAGTTCGGTGATCCGGCGTTCCACCTCGTCGACCGCGCCGAGTTCGACGAGCAGTGCGCGCAGCCGCTGCACCTGCTGCGCGTCCAGATCGGTGCCGATGCTCGAGCGCAACAGCGCGGCCGCGGCGGCATCGGACTCGTCGGCGCGGCGCAGCGCCTCGGCCAGCAGCACGGTGCGCTTGCCTTCGCGCAGGTCGTCGCCGGAGGGTTTGCCGGTCACCGCCGGATCGCCGAACACGCCGAGCAGGTCGTCGCGCAGCTGGAAGGCGATCCCGATGGCGGTGCCGAACCGGCGGTACGCCTCGATCAGCCCATGGTCGGCGGCGGCGATGGCGGCGCCGAGGTGCAGCGGGCGTTCCACGGTGTAGGCGGCGGTCTTGTAGCGGTTGATGCGCAGCGCGGCCTCGACCGATTCGTCGCCGCCCGCCTCTCCGCTGACGTCGAGCAGCTGGCCGCCGAGCACCTCGGTGCGCATGTCGGCCCACACCGGCGCGAACCGGGCGATGGCGGCGGGCGCCAAACCGGACGCGTGCACCATGTCGTCGGCCCAGGACAGCGCCAGATCGCCGATCAGGATGGCCACGCTGGCGCCGAAGTGCGCCGCGTCGCCGGACCACCCGCGGTCGCGATGCCGCTGCTCGAAGTCGACGTGCACGGTGGGGAAGCGGCGGCGGGTGCGGGAGGAATCGATGATGTCGTCGTGGATCAGCGCGCAGGCCTGCACGAGCTCGAGCGCGGAGCACGCGGTGAGCACCGCGCCGGCCTCGGGCGTGTGCGGATCGCCGCCTGCTCCGAGCCACCCGGTCCAGGCGAACGCGGGCCTGGTGCGTTTCCCGCCGCGCAGCACGAACTGCTCGAGCGCGTCGGTGGCCTCGAAGAAGACCGGGCCGAGGCGCTCGGTCGTCGGACGGCGGGTGGCGAAGAAACTGGTCAGGGCGTCTTCCACGGCGGTGACGAAGGCGGGGGTGCCCGGCTGCGGCACCGCGGGGCGCGGCGTCTGAGTCCCGGTTGCGGCGGACAGGGGAGCCTCCAAGGTCGTGCGGATGGTGGACGCACGGGGTCGCGACGGTGCCCGGGCGCTGCGGGTGATTCGGGGCCGAGCGGAGGCTGTCGCGCGTGTCGCTCGGCGTGGCGACCAGGTCGCCCGATGCGAAGAATACGCGGGGCGTCCGAGCGACCCGACGGGGCCGCCACCTGCCACCTCTACACTGAACCGGTGACTTTCGACAACGTGCGGGGAAGCTCGACCCCTGGCCGGCCGTCCCGGACGCACCCGAACGTCTCTGGCACACCTTCGGTCGTTCAGAGTCTGGGGGCTCACACGGGGCACGCGGTGCCCTTCTCCGTGGAGTTCAATCCGCCCCGCGACGCCGCCGCCGAGGCGCGGCTGTGGCGCGCCGTGCGGCAATTCGAGTGCATGCATCCCGCGTTCGTGTCGATGACTTACGGTGCCGGCGGTTCCACGCGCGACCGCACCGTACGCGTGACCGGGGAACTGGCCCAGGAGACCACGCTGCTGCCGGTCGCCCACCTGACCGCGGTGGGGCACAGCGTCGCCGAACTGCGCTCGCTGGTCGGCGCGTACGCCGACTCCGGGATCCGCAACATCCTGGTGCTGCGCGGCGACCCGCCCGGTGACCCGCTGGGCGAGTGGACCAAGCACCCCGACGGCGTGTCCTACGCCGAGGAACTGGTGCGCATCGTGCGAGATCTCGGCGACTTCCATGTCGGCGTGGCGTCGTTCCCCCAGGGGCATCACCGCTCGCCGGACCTGGCGACCGACACCGCGTTCCTCGCCGCGAAACTGCGTGCGGGAGCGGAGTATTCGATCACCCAGATGTTCTTCGACGTGGAGCACTACCTGCGCCTGCGGGATCGGCTCGTGGCGCTGGACCCGATCGAAGGCGCCAAGCCGATCATTCCGGAGCTGATGCCCATCACGTCGCTGCGCACGGTGCAGCGCGCCGAGGAGCTGTGCGGCAGGCCGTTGCCTCCCCCTGTCATGGCGCGGCTGCGCAAGGCGGCGGGCGACGGTGGCGAGGAGAACACCGCTGCGGTGCGCGCGGCGGGGATCGAGATCGCCACCGAGATCGCCCAGCGGCTGATCGCCGAGGGCGCGCCGTGCCTGCACTTCATCACGCTGAACTTCGCCAAGGCGACCAGCGAGGTGCTGACCAACCTCGGTTACGGCGTCACGGCCACACCGGTCGGCGTCTGAACTCTCCGGTCACGCGCGGCGCCGGGTGTGCTGCTCCGACGCCGTGACCGGTGGCAGTTTCATCTTGCCGCCGGCGGCGGTACCTCCGAGCGGGTCCAGGACGAGCACGCCGCCGATCGGTGGCACGGCTCGCGACGAGCACGCCGGCCGGTGCGAGGGTGCACCGGCCGGACTCGGGTCAGGCCGCGCGGGCGGCGCGCGACCCCCAGGCGTCGGCGAGCAGCCGGTGCGATTCCAGGCGGTCGGCGTGCCGATGGGTGATCGTGGTGACCAGCAGTTCGTCCGCCCCGCTGACGCGTTGCAGTGCGGCCAGGCGCTCCACGACGGTGCCGGGCGATCCCACGAACCGGGTGGCCAGGCGATCGTCGACGAGCCGCCGTTGTTCCGCGGTGAGCGGGGCGACAGCGGCCGGATCGGGGTACGCGGCCGCGCCCGCGCCGCTGCGGATGCTGTAGACCCAGTGACCGTAACCCGCCGCCAGCCGCCGCGCGGTCGCGTCGTCCTCACCGACGACCACGTCGGCGGAGATCACCACGTACGGTTCGGCCAGCTCGGCAGAAGGGCGGAACGCCGCGCGATACGTCTCGATCGCGTCCAGCGCGGTGCCGGGCGAGACGTGGTAGGCCGCGGCGAACGGCAGCCCCAGCCGCCCGGCCAGCTCCGCGCTCTCACCCGCGGTGCTGCCGAACAGCCACAATCGCACTTGCGCGCCCTCACCGGGGACCGCGTGCAGCGCAACGCCTTCCGGGCTGACGAAGGTGCCCGCGAGCAGGTCGCGCACCTCGTCGACCTGTTCGGCGAAGTCCAGCGGCTGCGCGCCGCGCTGCTGCAACGCGCTCACCGAGGCGATGAACCGCGACTTGTCCGTGATGCGGCCGGGGTCGAACGGCGGCGGAACGACCACGCCGTCGCGGATCTCGGTGCGCCCGGTCACCGCGTCGGCCACCGGCTTGCCGCTCTCGGCCCGCGCGGCTTCCGCCCCGAACTGGCCGCGCCGATGACCCGACCGGCCGAGGCCGAGGTCGAGCCGGCCCGGGTACAGCGCGTCGATGGTGCCGAACGCTTCCACGATCGAGGCGGAGGTGTGATGACCCACCTGCACGGCCGCAGAACCCACCCGGATGCGCGCGGTGGCCGCGGCGACCAAGCCGATCAGCGTGATCGAGGAGGAACTGGCCACCGACACGAAGTGGTGTTCGGCCAGCCAGTATCGGTGGTAGCCCCACTGTTCGGCGTGCTGGGCCAGGTCGACGGTGTTGCGCAGGGCCTGCTGCGCCGTCGAGCCGGCGCTGATCGGCGAGAGGTCCAGGATCGAGAGGGGAACAGCACGGCCGCTCATGCCGCCCGCCCCTGCCGCGGATCCTGCTCGCCCGCTTCGATCGCGACGCGCAGCCGGTTCTGCGCGGGCGCGACCGGGCAGGTCGCGAAATCGGTGAAGGCGCAGGGCAGATTCGCCGCGCGGTTGAAGTCGAGCAGCACCGTGCCGTCCGCGTCCGGTGCGCCGACGGCGAGTGAACGCGCCGCCGGGTAGGTCGTCACGCCGCTGGTCGCGTCGGTGAACAGCACTCGCAGGTGGTCCCGGTCGCCGAAGGCGACCACGCGCTCGGTCACCTCGCCGATGCGGAAGTCGATGGTGCCCGCGGCGCTGTGGTGGTGTTCGAGGCCCTCCAGCACAGCTCCGGTGACCACCGTTTGCTGTTGCTCGAACGGCGTGAACCGCCCGGGGACCACCCAGCGCGGGTCGGGCCGGTAGGCCGGGATGCCGTCGAAGGTCAGCAGGGCGGGCGCGGCCGGGTCGTGCACTCGGACGGCGTAGCGGCCGGTGCGGCGGATCACCTCGAGCACCCGCCGCTCCTGCCGGACGTGTAGGCCGGGCGTGCCTTCGGTGGGCGTGACGATCTGCACGCCCGCGATGCCGAGCCCGTCGTATTCCAGCCGGTCGGCGGGCTGGGCGGTGATGAACACCTTCTCGTCGGTGACCCACCAGGTGCCGGGCACGTCCGGCAGCCGCTCGGGGCGGTCGGTGAGCCAGTGCAGCCCGGTCAGGCTGAGAAAGCCGAGCGGGTCGCGCATCTGGTCTTCTCGCGTGTGGTGCCACTGCGCCCACTCGGTCTCGAAAACGCTGGTGATGCTCGTGGTCATGACGCTCGGGCTCCTTCGTGGGCGGTGGTGCGACGGTGCGGATGGCGCAGGCCGGGGTGGTCGCGCAAGCGGGTGGAGAGCGGCATCAGGCGGTTCCCTCCGCGTCGATCCGGTTCCGCAGCGCCGGGTGTGTTCCCGCGGCGGCGACGTCGGGCGCCAGGAGCAGCGCCTGCCGCCACAGCGCGGCGTGCGCGCCGGGCGAGGATCGGATGACGCGGCGGTCGCGCTCGCCGCGGGCCGGGGCGACGGCGTGCAGCCGCGCGTTGCCGGAGGTATCGGCGGCGCGTGGGGCGCGCAGTCGGGTGCGCCACCATCGGGCCGGGTCCGGTCCGAAGGCGACGGGGGCCGCGGGAACTTCCGGCGCCGGAGTCGATTCGGCGGCGGCCGGTTTCCGGTTGAAGGCGGAGTACACCATCAGGACGATCCTTTTCGGTCGGTGCCACCACGTGGTCGGCTCGTGGCCGGTGGTGGGCTCCGGTGAGCGGAGAGGGGTGATCGCGGAGGACGCAACGGGTTCCGGGCGGCTGCGGCACGGGGCCCTGCGCTGCTGCCGGTTCAGCACCCGGCTGTGGCGGTAGGTCTGATTCGGCGTCACGACACCCCTTTCGCGACGGCGGGGGCCGGGATGGCCGACAACAGCTCGCGGGTGTACTCGTGCCGCGGGTCGCCGAAGATTGCGGCGGTGCGGCCGTATTCGACGATGCGGCCGTGCCGCAGCACCGCGACATGGTCGCTGATGCGGCGCACCACCGCCAGGTCGTGCGAGATGAACAGGTAGCTCAGCGACAGCTCGCCTTGCAGACGATCCAGCAGTTCGAGGATCTGAGCTTGCACCGAGGCGTCCAGCGCGGAGACCGGCTCGTCGAGCACCAGCAGTTCGGGGTGCAGCGCCAGAGCGCGGGCGATGGCGACGCGCTGACGTTGTCCGCCGGACAATTCCGCGGGCCTGCGCTGCGCGAACTCCGCCGGGAGCGCGACCTGTGCGAGCAGCTCCGCCACCCGGTCGCGCCGTTGTGCGCGCTTCCCGACGCCGAACGCGCGCAGCGGTTCTTCGACGATCGCCCCCACCCGCCAGCGCGGATCCAACGAAGCGTAGGGGTTTTGGTACACCACCTGGAAGCGCTTGCGCAGCGCGCGCAGTCGCGACCCGCGAGCCTCCGACAGCGGCTGCCCGTCGAAGACGACCTCGCCGCGGTCGGCTTCGATGAGCCGCAACGCGATCCGCGCGGTGGTGGACTTGCCCGAGCCGGATTCACCGACCAGCGAGAGGGTTTCGCCGCGGCCGAGTTCGAAGCCGACTCCGGCCACCGCGGTCACGCTGTCGCCTCCGTGCGCGCGGAATGTCTTGTGCACCTCGCGCAGAACCAGCAGCGGTTCGCCGTCCCGGGGCTTGGGCGCGCGGTAACCGCCCGCCGGGGCGAGGCTCGGCGAGGCGGCGAGCAGGCGCTTGGTATACGGGTGCCGGGGGGCGGCCAGCAGTTCGGCGGTCGGGCCGGTCTCCACCAGCTCGCCGCCGTTGAGTACGACGAGCCGGTCCGCGCGTTCGGCGGCGACGGCCAGATCGTGGGTGATCAACAGCACCGCCGTGCCGCGCGCCGCGATCTGCTCGGCGAGCCGGTCCAGCACCCGGCGCGCGACGGTCGCGTCCAGGGCGCTGGTCGGCTCGTCGGCGATGATCAGGTCCGGTGCGCAGGACAGGGCCGCGGCGATGAGCACCCGCTGGCGCTGCCCGCCGGACAGCTCGTGCGGATACTGGGCGGCACGCAGTTCCGGCCGGTCCAGCCCCGCGTCGGCCAGCAGTTCGATCGCCCGCGCCCGCGCCGTCTTGCGGTCGGCCAGCCCGTGCACCAGCAGCGCTTCGGCCACCTGGTCGCCGACGCGCCGGACGGGGTTGAGCGACAGACCGGGGTCCTGCGGGACGAATCCGATGCGGGCTCCGCGCAGCCGTCGCAGCACGCGTTCGGAGCCGGTGTCGACGACGGCGCCGTCGAAGGTCACGGTTCCGCCGGTGATCTCGGCATGCGCGCCGAGCAGGCCGATTACGGCGTGGGCGAGCGTGGACTTGCCGGAGCCGGACTCGCCGACCAGCGCCACCACCTCGCCGCGGGCCACGGTGAGTGATACACCGTCGAGCGCGGTGACCGGGCCTGCCGCGGACCGGTATCGCACCCGCAGGTCCGCCACGTGCAGCAGCGGTGCCGCCGGGGCGCTCACGCGGGTGCTCCGTTCCCGATGGCGCGGCCGAGGCGCTGGGCGGCGAGCACGACAGCGATGATGACGAAGCCCGGCAGGGTGGTCATCCACCACGCGGTCGCGAGGTAGTTGCGGCCCTCGGAGATCAACGTGCCCCACTCGGGGGTGGGCGGTTTCGCGCCGTAACCGAGGAAGCTCAGCGCCGACACGGCCAGCACCGCCATGCCGAACTCGACCGCGGCCAAGGCGAGGACGGGCTGGACCGAATTGGGCAGCACGTGCCTGGCGAGCACCGTGTACCAGCGCACGCCCGCGGCGTGGGCCGCCTCCACGTACACCGCCTGACGGACCCGCAGCACTTCCGAGCGCATCACGCGCGCGAAGTTGGCCACCAGCGAAACGCCCACCGCGACCGCCACGTTGCCGGTGCCGAAGCCGAGCGCGGTGACCAGCGCGAGCGACAGCAGCAGCGCGGGCACCGAAAGCAGCACGTCGACCAGCCGCATGACGACGGCGTCGACCACGCCGCCGATCGCGCCGGCCAGCAGCCCGAGCAGCGACCCGGCGACGAGCGCGATGCCGACGGCGGCCAGGGTGGCGGTCAGCGAGAGACCGGCTCCGTGCACCATCCGGGTGTACAGGTCGCGTCCGAGATTGTCGGTGCCGAACCAGTGTTCGGCGCCGGGGCCCTGCAATTTCTGCGCGGGCACGCCGGTCAGCGGGTCGCCGCCGGCGAAGACCGACGGTGCGAGCGCCCACCCCAGCGCCAGCAGTGCGACGGCGCTCGCGACCAGCACGCCCGCGTTCCCGCGCACCCGCTTCCAGCTCACGGTGGGCCGCCGCAAGCCGGGCAGCACCGCGCGGCGCTGTTCCTCGGTGACGTCAACCACGAATCCACACCTCCTCGGTGAACGGCGCGCCGTTCCCCGATCCGGCGGCAGGGCTGACGAAAGTGACGTCAGGCACGGATGATCGCCTCCTCGGCGGTGTCGGCGGCAGCCTGCTCGGACTCGCCGCTCACGGCCGGGGAGCGGGCGGCGATGCGCGGATCGAGCAGCGGATACAGCAGGTCGACCGCGAGATTCACGCTGACGAACACCACCGAGGTGAGCAGCACGATGCCCTGTACCACCGGGATGTCCTGCGCCAGCACCGCGGTCTGGGTCAGCCTGCCGACGCCTTGGCGCGCGAACACCGTCTCCACCACCACCGATCCGGCGAGCATGTTGCCGACCAGGACTCCCGCGATGGTGAACGCGGGCACGCTGGCCGGCCGCAGCACGTGCGTGCGTTGCACCCACCAGCGCGATCCGCCCTTGGCCAGCGCCACGTCCACGAACGGCTGCCGCCAGGTTGCTTCGAGTCCGGCGGTGAGCACCTGCGCGATGACCGCGCCGATCGGCAGGGCCAGGGTGAGCGCGGGCAGCACCGTGCCGGCGAACCCGTGCCCGCCGAACGCGGGCGCCAGCCGCAACTGGAACGAAAACACCTGCAGCAGGAGCAGTCCCGTCCAGAAGGTCGGCACCGCGACGCCCAGCGACGGCAGCGCGGCCAAGGCGTTACGCAGCCACGGCCGCCGGGTCTGGGTGGCCGCGACCGCCAGCGCCACGCCTCCGGCGACCGCGAAGAGCAGCGCCGCGCCGGTCAGTGCGAGGGTGGCGGGCAGCGCGTCGCCGATCGCGCCGGTGACCGGCTGCCCGGTGGCGATGGAATGTCCGAGATCGCCGCGCGCGGCGTGCGCGAGCGCGGTCCAATACTGGTCCCACAGCGGCCGATCCAGTCCGTAGCGAGCCTGCAACTCGGCGATGGCGGCCTTGTCCACCGGTGTGCCCGAGCCGCCGCCGTCGGCCGCGATCGAGACCGGGTCGGCGGGCAGCAGGTAGAGCACCACGAACGAGAGCGTGAACGCCGCCCACAGCACCCAGACCGCTTGCAAGGCCCGCAGGGCCAGATAGCGTGCCATGGCTAGCGTCCGCTCAGCCAGGTGTCGAAGAACTGCAATCGCGCCGAGGCTTCGAACTTCAGATCCCGCGTGTTCGCGCCCGCCCCGATCGCCTGGGACAGCTCGACGGTCGGAATCTGCAGTCCGGCGTCGAGCACCTGTTCCTGCGCGGTACGGATGAGCCTGTTGCGTGTCGCGGTGTCAGTGGTGCTGACCTGGCCGTTCAGCGCGTCGTCCAACGAGGGGATGGGGCCGCGCGCGTTGAGATTGCGGCCGTCGAGGCCGAAGGACGTGCGCAGGATGTCGCCGTCGGCGCGGGTGGTGTTGCCGTAGGAGGTGTCGAAGTCCTTGCTGTTCTGCCGCGCCGTGGTCTCGGCCACCGATACCAGGTCCAGCTTCAACTCGACGCCGACCTGCCGCAGCTGCTGCTGCACCAGTTCGAGGATCGCCTGGTTGCCCGCGAACACCTGGCTGAACAGCACCGAGAACGACAATCGCGCACCGTTCTTCGCCCGGATGCCGTCCGCGCCGGGGACCCACCCGGCTTGGTCGAGGATGGTGCGCGCCTTCGCCGGGTCGTAGGCCAGGCGTGCCGAGAGGTCGGTGTAGCCGGGGGTGGTGCCGGCCAGCGTGCTGGTGGCGGGCTTGAACTGCGGGCCGAGGACGGTGTCCACCAGTTGCCTGCGATCGATCGCGGGCAGCAGCGCCTGGCGCACCGCCGGATCGCGCAACGGCCCGCGGGTGACGTTCGGCTGCAGACCGAACGGCACGCCCGGGTTGGCGGTGCTGAGCACCCGGCCGCCCGCCGCCTCGATCTGCGGGGCGTCCTGCGGCAGCGCGTCGCTGATCGCGTCCAGCTGCCCGGAAGCGAGGCTGCCGGTGCGCACCCCGGATTCGGGCACCACGGTGAACTCGATCTTGTCCAGGTAGGCCTCGCCGCGGTGGGCGAACACCGCCGAACCCCAGCGGTAGCCGGTGCGCTTGACCAGCGTCGCCGAAGCGTCCTGGCGGTAGGCCGCGTAGGTGAACGGTCCGCTGCCCACGTTGTCGCCGAGGCAGCGCTGCTCGGCCGGCTCGGCCGTGGTCACGTCGGCCTGGATGCCGAGCGCGGCGGTCGAGGACGCCTGCAGGAACGGTGCGTTGGGCTTGCTGAACTCCACCCGGACGGTGAGCCGGTCCACGGCCGTGGTGCCGACGTAGCCGGTGAGGTAGCTGCTGCCCAGCGGCGCCTTGCCCGAGCCGAGCTTCACGACCGAGTCGAAGGTGTTGCGCACTGATTCGGCGGTGAGCGGCGTGCCGTCGCTGAAGGTGACGCCGTCGACGAGATGGAAGGTGAAGACCTTCGCGTCGGGGCTCGCCTCCCAGCTCTGGGCCAGCCACGGCTTCAGCTCGCCGGTGGCCGGGTCCTGGTCGGTCAGCGAGTCCACGATCTGCCGGGTGACGTACAGCGTCTGGTTGGTGCCCGCCTGGGCGGGATCCGAGCAGGTCGGCGCCTGGGACAGGCCGTAGCGCAGGGTGCCGCCGGGCTGGGGCGGGCCCGCGTCGCCGCCGGGCGCGGCCGAATCACTGCCGCAGGCGGCCACGGTGGTGGCCGCGGCGAGCGCGCAGGCCAGCGCGACGATTCGGTGACGGGTTCGGGTCACGGGGCAACTCCAGATACTTCGGTGCGGGCGAACGGCTCGCCCTGGGCGGGGTGTGTCATCGGCTCAGCGCTTCTTCGGCAGTCCGGGCGGGTTGATCCGCGATTCGGTGACCGTCTCGCTCCGCAGGCCCCAGCGGTCGATCACCTGCTGGTAGGCGCCGTGCTCGATGGCGTGGGCCAGCGCGTGCTGCACGGCGGTGATCAGCCCGTTGCCCTTCTTGGTGTGTGGGCGTCGTGCCGGAATGGGCGGACGCGGGGACGGGGCGGCGGCCTGGTCCGGCTCCATGGGCGCGCGGGTTTCGGGGGCGGCGTCAGGTGCCGTGGACGCGCTCACGACGGGTCCTCGATGATCACTTCGTTCCTCCATCGATCCCGGCGGAAGCACCCGCACCCGGTGACCGGGGGGTTGCTGCGACGTCGACGAGCCAGGTCTCTCGGTCGCTCTGGATGGTTGGCGCCGAACCCTCGGCAACGAATGTCGGGGGCGAGCCGAATCATGATGCCCAGCAAGGGAAGGCCGGAACAAGGGAAGTAATCAGCGTGAGCGTAGACCTTGCCGACGCCGATGCCTCGGATCTTGGGAGTAACCAGGGATACGCTGATCGCTCGCGGGCGGCGTGGGGCCTGGTCGCGTCGCGGAGGCGAGCGTGCGGTGGCGGGATCCGGCGGCCCGATGCAGCATACGACTATCGCCAGCGCCGGGGAACGCCGGTCGGGCACGCGGAAGTTCGTTCCGGGCAAACAGGACTCGCCAAGAAATTGCTATGCCAAATCCGGGCTGTTGGAGGCGTTTGCCGGAGTACTGTGCCCCTCGATCGTTCCGCCGATGAGGAGGTTTCGTGACCATATTGCGCCGTCTGACCCAGTTGTCCGCTGTCGCGACCAGTTCCATCGTCTTCGCGCTCGCCGGCCCGGCCACCGCGTTCGCGGCTCCGGATGCCGCGCTTCCCGCGTTCTCCGAACACTCCGTGCCGGTCGCCGCCCCCGGTGACCTGTTCGGCGCCTACCAAGCCGCGATCGACGCGCTGCGCGCCCTCGGTATCCAGCCCTTCGCCTATCCGAGCGCGTCGGCATTCTGCCTCGACAACACCACGGCCGGTCTGGCTCCTGCCGTGGCGGGCGCCATCCCGGGGCCCTGGCCGAAGAACACCGTGCAGATTCCCGGCCAAGACCTCAGCGCCGTCAAAGCGGGGCAGGCCATGTTCACCTTCGTGCCCTACGGTCTCGGACCGGACGGCTCGAACACCGGGGGCATGCAGGTGGCATGGCTCAACCTGAGCACCGGCCGCGGCGGCACGGCGGCCATGGGGCCGCTGCCGGAGGTCGCCCGCTCGATGATCCCCGCGGCCGTTCCCGCGGACCTGCGGCCCGCGGCCGAGCAGGCGATCCGGGACTTCCTGGTCGCGTCCCTCCCGATGGGTGGGGTGCGCGCGGTCCCGGTGGACACCGGCAAGGGCACCGTTCTCGCCGCGGTATTCGGCACGGTGCACAACGGCGCCAAGTCCTGCATGTTCTTGCCGACGGTCGGAATCACCGCGGTGCCGTGAGTTCCGCGGGCCGCGGCGCGGCCGCTCAGGTCAGCGAGCGACCTTTCCAGCGCGCCGTGCCGCGGCGACGGGCCCGATGCGAACGCGCCCACAGCAGCAGATACGCCGCCACCGACACCGGATGTGCCACGGCGGCCGCCACATCCGCGCGGCTCACGGGGCCGCCGGTTTCGGTCGACCGGGCCAGCAGTCGCCCGGCGACGGCGGCGAGCCAGCCGATCAGGCCGATCCGGCGGACCGCGCCCCGGCCGACGATCGCCGCCACGGGCGGCGACCAATATGCAAGCGCCGCAACGAGTCCCACCGCCGCTCCACCCGCGATCGTGCCGTCGTAGGCCGACCACAGCCACCGGGTGTAGCCCGCGTCCACTTCGGCCGCACCGCGATACATCCTGGTGCGCGCCAGCCCTCCCGCGGTCGCCAGCGCGGTGGAGTGACCGGCTCGCCGCAGCGTACGGGCGATGTCGAGGTCTTCGGTGACGCTCCCGGCCACCGCCGTGTGACCGCCCACCGCGCGGTAGGCGGCGTTGTCGAACACGAGGAACTGACCGCAGGCCACCGCCGTCGCGGGCCGCAGGCTCCGGTCGGCCACGGCCACCGGCAACGTCGAGGCCCACGACCAGCACAGCAGGGGCTGCACGACGGCCTCCGCCACGGATGCGGCCACTTGCAGCGGCCATGGGGAGACCAGCGCGGCTCGTCCCGCGCGCAGCGCGCCGACCGCCGCCGCGAGCGCCTGCGGCGCCAGCCGCACGTCGGCGTCCAAGAAGATCAGCACCGGTGTCGAGACCTCCTCGGCCAGACGTACGCAGGCGGCGGCCTTCCCGGTCCAGCCGGGGACGGGATCGGACTCGGTGCGCAGCAGGGTGAAGCGCGGGTCGTCATCGATGGCCGCGCCCGCGGCCGCACCGGTGCCGTCGGTGGAGGCGTCATCGAGGATCCGTACCGCCAGGCGCGGTACGCCCACCTGGGCGCGCAGATCGGCGATCAGATCGGGCAGCCGGTCGGCTTCGTTGCGCGCCGGAACGCAGACGGTGACCGGCTCGATCACCGTCGTCGGAGTGTTCGTCAACCGCCGCAGGGTGAGCCGGTTGTATAGCGCGAACCCCGCGCCGAGCGCAGCCACCGCGGTCGCGCAGGCAGGCAGAATCGAGTTCGCACGCAACGTCTTCGGCAGGTCGGCACTCACCATGGGGTCACGCTATCCCGGCACACCGACCCGCCGCTCAGCGATTCTGGGTCACCGAGCGCCACCAGCGGCTCGGCGAGAAGCCGACTTCCGGCGCACCGGGCGCGGCGGGGTTGCGGTCCATGTACGCCATCGCGGCGACGATGGCGGCCACCGCCAGCGTGATCCCGCCCGCGATGCCCGCCCAGCCCGCGAACGAGCGGGTATTCGGGTCGGCGTAGCTGACCTCGGCGTGCAGCTTGGAGACGTCGCCCGACGGCAGCTTCCAGGAGACGACATTGTCACCCTCGCGGTTGCCGTTGGTCTTGGCCACGCGGGCCGGGAACGCGACGGTGAACTGCACGTCCGAGCCGTGCGGCGGCACGGATTTCAGATCGACCCGCCCGCTCAGGCTGACCAGGTCGCCGGTGCGCTGGAACTGCAACTGGAACATGCCCTGGGTCTGCTCGGACAGCTGCCCGAGCTGCTGCACCTCCCCGAAGGTCAAGTCCTCGAAGAAGACCTGGCTGCCTGCGTATCCGTCTTGGGCGTACTGCTCCACCCGGACCTTGGCCGCCAGCGTTTCGGGGGCCTTCAGCTGCGGGCCCTTGTCGCCGGGGTCGGCGGGCACCACGGCGGCCACGATCCGTCCGGACACCCGGTCGTTGGACGAGACCCCCATTGAGACCTGCACCCGCAGGCAGCCTGCGAGCATCGGGACCAGCATCGCCGCGAGCAGGAGGACCGAAGCGACGCGCGCGCGGCGGCGTCGGGCCCGCCGCGGCGCGAGGTCCGTGGCATCGGATTTCGTGGTGACGGGACTCGGCTGCACGGGTGACATCGTGCCAGGCCAACCGCCGGTAATGAAACGCGCCAGTCGCAGCGCGCGTCGGCGTGCCCCACGCGGCTATGCGGGCCCGGTCAGCGGCGCGCGCGAGCCAGGACGACCAGCAGGGGGACGCCCAGCAGAGCCATGCCGGCGAAGCCGTACCCGGCGGACGACGGAAGGTCCAGGAACACCGCGTGGGCCAGCGCGGATCCGATCCAGGTCCACAGGAACAAGGCCACCGGGACGGTGAGCGCGACAGCGCGGCTGCGCGCCGGCGCGGGATCCGGCGCGGCCCGCTCCCAGATCGCGAGCAATCCGCCCATCAGCAGCGCGACGGCGAACCAGCCCAGGTAGTTCGTCACCGGTATCCACTCCAGTCCGGGTAGTCCGGAGCTGGTGTCGCACCAGGTCCACTGTCCGTCGGCCACCATCTGCGGATCGAGGAACAGGTCCCAGCCCACCGCGCCCGCCGCCGTCGCCACGACCCGTGCGGCCGTGCGGCGCGACACCATCCCCGCCACCACCCACACCGGATACATCCCGCCGGTCCAGGCCAGCGGGACGAGCAGCGGCACCTCGAGCAATGCGGGGCCGAGCCGGTCGGCCGCGTACTGGTAACAGCCGAACGGAACGCCGGTCGCGGTGCCGATCACCTCCGCCGTGAGCCCGATGCCGGAGACGATGACCAGGAAGCCGACGGCGTAGCGCAAGCCCCTGGTCGCGGTCGCGTGCGCCAGCGCGGCGGCGGCGGAGAGCACCACGACCGCCACGGTGACGCGGTCCCGCGCGCTACCCGTGGCCAGCGGATATCCGATCTGCGCGGCAACCGTCAGGACGACGAGGACCAGCGGTAGGAAGAAGGCCGCCGAGCGATACGGGGACCGGGAGTCCGCCGACCGGCCGGATGCCGCCCGATTCGTGGCGGCGGGCGGCGGGTCACCCGGACCCGTCATCGGCGCAGCCATCGCGACAGGCCGCGCCGGTGCAGATCGCGCAGCGCGAGAGCGGCGGCCGTGCGGCCGCTCGCGCCGGAGACGCCGCCGCCGGGGTGGGTGGACGCGCCGGTCAGATACAGCCCCCGCGCGCCGGGCACCCGCTGGCCCGCCAGCTCGGGCAGCGGGCGCCACAGCATCATCTGGTCCAGCGACATCTCCACGTGCATGACGTTGCCGCCGATGAGTCCGAGTTCGCGCTCCAGCGCCACCGGCGTCTGCACGTGGGTGTGCGTCACCGTGTCCGCGAAACCGGGCGCGTACGAGTCGACTTCGGCGATGATCCGCTCGCCTTCGCGCTGCGCGAGATCGGCCCACTCGGCGCCGGAGGACAGGCGGTAGGGGTGCCACTGCGCCCACAGCGACACCTGATGCGCGCCGGGCGGCGCGATGGTCGGGTCGAGGGCGCTGAAGCTCATGGCCAGGACGACCGGTCGCGGCGGCAGGTCCCCGGCCAGCGCCGCGCCGTGCGCTCGCCGCAACTGCGCGCGATCGGACACCAGGAATTGCAGGCCGCGGGCGGACTGGTCGACCGGGCTGCCGGGATAACGAGGCAGCGCCGTGGTGGCGGCCCGCACCACCATCCCGATTCCGGGCCCCACGCGGATGCGCCTGCGCCAACTGTCGAGCAGCGCGCCGTCGAAGCCGTCGGCGCGCAGCAGCTCCAGCGTGGTCAGCACATGGCAGCCCGCGACGACGATGTCCGCGCGCAGCTCTCGCCCCGACACGGTGCGCACCCGCCAGCGCTCGCCGTCGCGGCGCAGCGCGGACACCGCGTCGCCCGCGGTCACCACCCCGCCGTCGGCCCGCAGCCGCGCCACCAGCGCCGTGGTCAGCGCCCCGCTGCCGCCGACCGCGCGCCCCGGCGGCAGTGTGTGCATGAGCGCGGCGAACCCCACCATCGGCGCCGTGCCCGGCTCCGACATCGGCGGACCGGACTGGGCGCCGAACCACGCCAGCGACGCCTTCAACCGCTCGTCCTCGAAGCAAGCGTCCAGCAGCGCGTCACCGGATTGCAGGAACTCCCTGGACAGGGCGCTGCCGCCGTCCTTCGCCTCCAGACCCCAGAACGACCGCACCAGTCTGCCCGGCGTCGGACCGCCGCCGAATGCCCGCATCACCCGGGCGCTGCGCGGGCCCCATACCCGCACGAAGCGGCGGTAGGCGTCCGCGTCGCGCGGACCGCAGGCCGCCGCGATCGACGCGCAGGTCGCGTCCAGGTCGCGATGGAACACCAGGGCGGGACGGCCGCCGTGGGCGGGAGTGAAACCCCATGGGTCGCAATCGATGTACCGCAGGCCGAAGCGATCGAGTTCGAGCTCCTCGACGATGCCGGTGTGGCGGATCATGATATGCGCCGACGAACCGCGATCGACGCGATGGCCGGGGAACCGTTCGACCGTCGATACGGCCCCGCCGAGGACCTCGTCGCGTTCGAGCACCTCGACCCGGTGTCCGGCGCGGGCGAGATAGCACGCGGCGACCAGGGCGTTGTGACCCGAGCCGACGACGATCGCCGTCACGTGACCCTCACAGCGGCAGCCGCCTGCCGAGGATCGCGAAGGGCCGGTTGTCGCCCGCGAAGACGAAATTACGGACCACGTCGGTGAATCCCTGCCTGCGGTACAGCCGCCAGGCGCGGTTGTCCTCACCGGCGACCTCGGGCGTCGACAGCAGCACGGCGCGCTCCGTGCGATCGCGCAGCAGCCGTTCCAGCAGCGTGCCGCCGATGCCGCGGCCCTGCGCGGCGGGATGCACGTGCAGCTCGGTGAGCTCGAAGTAGTCCGAGAGCAGTTCCCGCACGGAGTGTTCCGGCCAGCCCGAGCGGCGCATCCCGCTGTGCACCTGCTGGTGCCACCACTGATGCGCGGCGCCGCGATAGCCATAGGCGATCGCCACGATCGGCGCGGTGCGCAGATCGATCCGGCCGGAGTCGTCGGGCAGCACCGCGGCCACCGCCTGCCAGCCGGGCCTGGTGGTGTGCTCGGTCCACATCGGCGCGCGATGGTTCTCGGTTCCCCGCGGATAGTCCATGGCGGCCACGTAGACCGCCAGCGCGTCGTGCAGCCGGGAGCGCAGAGCCGCCACCGAGAGATCGATGACGGCGGGTGCGGGAGTGTGATTGGGCTTGACGGCGGTCATGGCTCTCGTCGGTCGCGCGGACGCGGAAGTTTGTCGGTGGGCGTCTTTATATTGAAGCTCAATTCAAACGTTCGAATACCTGTTCGGTCCGGGCGGTTGCTGGAAGCGGTGGGGCACGCCGCCTCCAGCGCGGATACCGGCCAAGGTACGCGATGGTGGAGGGACGGCGATGTCTGGTCGAGTGGAACAACCGGGCCGGCCCGGCCGGGCCGGCAAACTGCTGGAGCGCGCGGACGGGTTGCTCATGCAGGCGGCGGGGGAACGGGATCCGCGCGAGCGGTTCCGCACCGCCTACCTGGCGGCGCTGCGCGGGGCGGGCGCGGTGATCGCCCTCACGGGCGCCGATGCCGCACCCCGGGCGCGCTCACGCAACGCGTGGGTGCTGATGCAGCGCGCCGCGCCGGAATTCGTGATGTGGGCGGATTACTTCAGCGCGCGCTCGGAACTCCGGGCGGCGCTGGAGGCGGGGCTGGACCGGAATGTCGGCGAAAACGAGGCGGACGAGTTCTCTTCGCGCGTGGCGGCATTCCTGCACGACGTGGAAGATCTCCTCGCGGCATCGGCTCGGTTGCGGCCCGCCCCTGGATTGTCCGGCGGGATGACTGCTTAGTTAACGGGCTGAAGACGGACTACGTCCGACTGCGCACATTAGGTGGTCTGGCCCTGATCGAACTCGTATCATTGGTGTCAGATGGCCGCCAAGGTCGGCTATCTGTCGTCTACCCGGAGACGACAGCCACGTCCTAGTGCCGGGGGAGGTACCGTGCCACTCTCCGAGCACGAGCAGCGCATGCTCGAACAGATCGAGAGCGCTCTCTATGCTGAGGATCCCAAGTTCGCCTCGTCCGTCCGCGGCGGACGGCTACGTTCGACCTCGAGTCGTCGCAGACTCCAGGCCGCGGCGTTGTTCGTCCTCGGCCTCTTTCTCCTCGTCGCAGGCATCGCCGCACCAGTGAAGCCCGGCGGCTTCCCGATCATCAGCCTGATCGGGTTCATCGTGATGTTCGGCGCCGGCGTGCTGCTGCTGCTCGGCACCTCCAAGAGCATCGCCAAGAACGATCGGTCCGGTGGCCAGGCGGCGTCCGGCGGCTCGGGCAGCCGGGGTCGCCAGCGGAAAACCGGCGGTTTCTCCGAGCGCATGGAGGATCGCTTCCGGCGGCGGTTCGAGCAGGAGTAGCTCGCCCGTAGCCTGACAATTTCAGCAGACCGGCGACGCCGCACCGCAATGGTGCGGCGTCGCCGGTTCGCGTATGTGGCCCCCGTGTCGTGAACGATCTTCGGGCCCTGCTTCCGCCTTCCCCCACACCTCCCCACAAAGTTCCCCCACCGCGCCCCCCTCACTGCGCGCGCCAGGGTGTTTGCTGGGTGTTTTCGGGCCTTTGTCCGCGGGGGTGGCGCGTGTCGGCAGAACTCGCGAAAGTTCTCCACGGCGGTGATAGCTGGCATGACCTGCGGAATCGTCTGGGTCGGGAGCCAGATCACCGCTTGTTTCGATTGAAAGTGGGGGAAAGTGGGGTAATGTGGAGCGCGCAGTACTGAAGGGCCGACCATCGAGGTGATCGTTAGGGAGGTATCGAGATGTTTCTCGGTACCTACACACCTCGCTTGGACGACAAGGGGCGACTCACGTTGCCTGCGAAGTTTCGAGACGATCTGGCGGGAGGGTTGATGGTCACGAAGGGGCAGGACCACAGCCTTGCCGTGTACCCGAAAGAGGAGTTCACCGCGCTCGCCCGGCGAGCCGCGGCCGCGTCTCGAAGCAATCCGCAGGCCCGTGCGTTCGTCCGGGCCCTCGCGGCCGGAACGGACGAGCAGCGTCCGGACGCGCAGGGCCGGATCGTGTTGTCCGCCGACCATCGTCGCTACGCCAACCTGCAAAGGGATTGCGTGGTGATCGGTTCGGTCGACTTCCTGGAGATTTGGGACAAGCAGGCGTGGGAGTCCTACCTCGCCGAGCACGAGGAGGACTTCTCGCAAGCCAGAGACGAGTCGCTGGGCGGAATCTTCTAGCCGCGGGCGCGCGAGTGCCACGCGGTCTCTGCCCGGACGCGGACCCTGACGTACTTCCCCGACGCCAGGTGCCGAAGTTCGGTCAGAGACCACGGGGCATTCGCACTTCTATCGAAAGCACTGTGTATCAAGGCGACCCGTGTGCGGTGCGCGACGACGCGAGGCAGATTCCGGGAGGTCGAGGTGAACCGTGAACAGCGCGGTCCCCGCCATGTTCCGGTTCTGCTCGAGCGAGCCGACGCGCTGCTCGGCCCGGCCTTGTCCGAGCCGGGCGCGGTCTACGTCGACGCGACGCTCGGCCTCGGGGGGCACGCCGAGCACTTCCTGAGCACCTATCCCGGCCTCCATCTGGTCGGGCTGGACCGCGACACCACCGCACTGCAGCTGGCCGGCGAGCGGCTCGCGCCCTTCGCGGACCGAATCACGCTGGTGCACACCCGCTATGACGGCATCGCCGACGCGCTGCGGGAGGCGGGGCTGCCCGCCACCGGTTCGGTCTCGGCGATCCTGATGGACCTCGGTGTCTCGTCGATGCAGCTGGACGAGGCCGACCGCGGGTTCGCCTATTCCGTCGACGCCCCGCTGGACATGCGGATGGACCCCACCAGCGGGCTCACCGCCGCCGACGTGCTCAATACCTACAGCCACGGCGACCTCGCCCGGGTGCTGAAGACCTACGGAGAGGAACGTTTCGCCGGCCGGATCGCCGCCGAGGTGATCCGCCGTCGCCAGGTCAAACCGTTCCGTACCAGCGCCGAACTGGTGGAACTGCTGTACGCGACGATCCCCGCGGCGACGCGCCGCACCGGCGGGCATCCGGCCAAGCGCACCTTCCAAGCGCTGCGGGTGGAGGTCAACGGGGAGCTCGACTCGCTGCGGGCCGCGCTGCCCGCCGCGCTGGCCGCGCTGCGCGTGGGCGGCCGCATCGTCGTCATGTCCTACCAATCGCTGGAGGACAAGGTGGTCAAGCACGAGCTCGCCGCGCACACCGCGTCCCGGACACCGGTGGACCTGCCGGTCGAACTCCCCGGCATGGGACCGGAGTTCCGGATGCTGACGCGGGGCGCGGAGAAGGCGACCGAGCAGGAGATCGAGGACAACCCGCGGGCGGCTCCGGTACGCATGCGCGCCGCCGAGCGGATCGAGGAGGCGCGGTGAGCGAGCAGTACCCGGCGCTCCGCCGCCCCGGCCGGGCGCGGATGTCCCGCGCAGCCGGCGGAGGCCGGATGAGACAGCGGCGCGCTGTGCCGATCCGGCGTCCCGGGAGGACAGAGGAGGGGAATCGATGAGCGTGCGGACGCGGACCGTCGAAGCGCCGGGCCGGGTCGCCCGGCGGGTCCAGGATGCCGAACGGGTGAAATCGGGCGCGGCGCAGCGCGCCTACGCGCGGCGGCGGATGCGTGCCGAGACCGGGTCGGACAGCACCTTCCTGCCTACCGTGCGGCGCTCGGCGATGGCCACTCGCATCCCGTTCGTCACGGCCATCATCGCCTTGCTCGGATGCGGCCTCGCGCTCACCTTGCTGCTGACCACCCGCGCCGCCGAGGACAGCTACCAGCTCGGTGACGCGCGGGCGACGAACCGGCGGCTGGCCGACGAGCGCGCGGCCCTGCAGCGCGAGGTCGAGGTTGCCGATTCGGCGCCGGAACTGGCTCTGCGGGCCCGCGAACTGGGGATGATCCCCGCCAAGGACCCGGCCCGTCTGCTGATCGGACCGGACGGCTCGGTCACCGTGATCGGCAAGCCCACCCCGGCGCAGGGCACTCCCGTGCCACCGCTGAACGCGGGGCCGTCGGCGCGTTCGCCGCAAGGCGAGCGGGTGGTTCCGGTCACCACCACGCCCGGAGCTCCGATACCGGGCAGGCCGAACACCGGGCCGCGGGCCGACGCCCAGGTGAACGCGCCGGCCGGCCCGGTCCCGGCAGCGCCCGCGGCGGTCGTTCCGCCGCAGGCGGGACTGCCCGCGCCCACGCCGCCCCCCGCCGCGCCGCGGCCGCCCGCGGACGCGACCTCGACCGACCCGGAAGCGTCGCAGCAGGCGCCCCAGGGAGTGCCGCAGTGACCCATCCCGGGCCCGCGCCGCGCCGGCGACGCGGGCCTGCGGCACCCCGTGCCACGGGCAGGCCGCGGCCATCCGCCGCGGCTGTCCCGGACGGTCCGCTCCGGTTGCGCCTCGGCGTCGGCCGGGTGGTCATGCTCGTCGCGCTCGCGGTGGTGGCGCTGCAATTGCTGTGGGTGCAGAGCGTCGCGGCGCCCGGGTTGTCCGCGCAAGCGGCCAGCCAGCGCACCACCCATCAGCCCGATCCGGCCACCCGCGGGCCGATCACCGACCGCAACGGCAAGGCGCTGGCCTTCACCGTCTCGGCCAAGGCGCTGCACTTCCGGCCGGTCGCCGTCCGGAAGGAATTGGCGGACGCCAGGGCCAAGAGCGACAAGGCGCCGGATCCGGATCAGCGGCTGCGCGACATCGCGCGCACCCTCCACGAGAAGCTCGGCAAAGACGCGCCCGCGGAATCGGACCTGCTCGCGAAGCTGAACAGCGACGAGCAATTCGTGTTCCTCGCCCAGAACGTCGACCCGCGTATCGCGGACGAGATCACCGAGAAGTTCCCGCAAGTCGGCGCCGATCAGCAGAGTCCGCGGGTGTATCCCGGCGGGTCGCTGGCGGCGAATGTCGTCGGCGCGGTCGGCTGGGACGGCCACGGGCAGGTCGGGCTCGAGTCGTCGCTGGACTCGGTGCTGGCCGGTACCGACGGTTCGCACACCTACGATCGCGGTTCCGACGGCGCGGTCATCCCCGGCAGCTGGCGCGACGAGCAGCCCGCGGTCAATGGGGCCTCCGTCGAACTCACCCTGGACTCGGACCTGCAGTACTACGTGCAGCAGCAGGTGCAGCAGGCCAAGGACGTGTCGGGTGCGGGCAGCGCCTCGGCCGTCGTCCTGGACGCCAGAACCGGGCAGGTGCTGGCGATGGCCAACGACAACACCTTCAACCCCAGCCTCGGCCCGCAGAAGTGGGCCAACGCCCAATTGAGCAACCCGTCGGTCACGGACGTGTTCGAGCCGGGCTCGGTGAACAAGATCGTCACAGCGGCCGCGGCCATCGACTACGGCCTGACCGATCCGGACGAGGTGCATCAGGTGCCCGGCGCGATCCAGATGGCGGGCGTCACGGTGCACGACGCGTGGTCGCACAGCGTCGAGCCCTACACGACCACGGGCATTTTCGGCCGGTCCTCCAATGTGGGCACGCTGATGCTCGCGCAGCGCGTGGGCGAGGATCGCTTCGCCGACATGGCGCACCGGTTCGGGCTCGGGCAGCGCACGGGCATCGGCCTGCCGGGTGAGAGCGCGGGCCTGATGCCGGACCGGGAGCAGTGGTCCGGCGGCACCTTCGCGAATCTCCCTATCGGGCAGGGTCTTTCGATGACGACGCTGCAGATGGCGAGCATGTACCAGGCGATCGCCAACGACGGCGTCCGGATTGCACCCCGGATCGTGCGGGCGAAGGTCGCGCCCGATGGCATGCGCACCGAGGAGATCCAGCCGGACGGCGTGCGCGTGGTGAGCAGGCAGACCGCCGCCACCTTGCGGACCATGTTCCAGGCGGTGGTGCAGCGTGACCCGATGAACGCCAACCAGAACGGCACCGGATGGCCCGCGGCCATCACGGGCTATCAGGTGGCGGGCAAGACCGGTACCGCGCAGAAGGTCGATCGCGCTTGCCGGTGCTACTCCACGTCGTCGTTCTGGATCACCTTCGCGGGCATGGTTCCCGCGGACAATCCGCGGTACGTGATCGGGCTCATGCTCGACGCGCCGGTCCGCAGTTCCGACGGCTCCGGCGGCGGTTCGGTCGCTCCGCTGTTCCACAACATCGCCTCGTGGGCCCTGCAGCGCGACCGCATTCCACCGTCCACGCAGCCGTCCCGGCAATTCGTCCTGCAGGCGGGATGAACGGGTTGTCCCGCCCGGTGCGCCGGGGCTGCGATCGCTAGCGAGACATCGGATCTGTGCGGAGGAAATTGCAGGTGAGCGCGGTATTCGAGGGTCGGAGACGCCCGCAGGACCGCCGCGCGCGTCGCGTCCTCGTGCGGTGGCGTCCCGATGCCGCGTGGCGCGGTCCGGAGCGGGCGGGCGAACCCGTAGGGTGCGGTGGGCGACCTCCCCGGCCTTGCGATGGGGCGCATGGTCCCGCCGTGACCGGTCGCCGGTAACCTGACACGTCGATCGCCGCCCCCGAAAGGAGCCTGGTTTCTGTGCAGTCCGGTCAACCGCGCGCATTGCGGCCAGAGCGTTCGCCGTCGACGCCGCTGGCGTCGCTGGCCGCCGTCATCGACGCCGCGACGAGTCCCGAATCGGCTGTGCGCGGAGTGTCGGTCACCGGCATCGAGCAGCGCTCGAACGCCGTGCTGCCCGGTGACCTGTTCGCCGCGCTGCCCGGCGCCCGCGCGCACGGTGCGCGCTTCGCGCGGGACGCGGTCGCCCGGGGTGCGGTCGCGGTGCTGACCGACGCGGCGGGCGCGGAGCTGGCCGGCCCGCTGGACGTGCCGGTGCTGGTGCGGGAGAACCCGAGAGCGGTGCTCGGCGAGCTGTCGGCGACGATCTACGGCAATCCGTCCGAGCGGCTGCGCATCGTGGGTATCACCGGCACCTCGGGGAAGACCACGACCTCCTATCTGGTGGAGGCGGGCCTGGCCGCGGCGGGGCTGTCCACCGCGTTGATCGGCACGATCGAGACCAGGATCGGCGGCAGGCGGGTGCCGAGCGCGCTGACCACGCCCGAGGCGCCGCAGTTGCACGCGATGTTCGCGCTGATGGTCGAGCAGGGCGTGGACGCGGTGGTGATGGAGGTGTCCAGCCACGCGCTGACGCTGGGCCGGGTGGACGGGGTGCGGTTCGCGGTGGGCGCGTTCACCAACCTGTCCCAGGACCACCTCGACTTCCACGCCGACTTCGAGGACTACTTCGCCGCCAAACGCAAGCTGTTCGAACCGGATTCGCCGGTCGCGGCGCGCACCGCCGTGGTCTGTGTGGACGACGAGTGGGGGCGGCGGCTGGCCGCGGGTCTGCCGAACCCCGTCACCGTGGCGACCACCAGGACCGCCGCGTGGAGCGTCACCGGCGCGGTGGCGGCGCACGGCGGCGAACAAGACTTCACCGCTGCCGGTCCGCACGGGGAGATCCCGGTGCGGCTGCGGCTCCCGGGCCACTACAACGTCGCCAACGGCCTGCTCGCGGTGGCGGTGTGCGCCGCGGCGGGCGTCGAGCCGTCGGTCGCGGCGCCCGCCCTGGCGACCGTGGACGTGCCCGGCCGGATGCAGCGGGTGGAGCGCGGACAAGACTTCCTGGCGATCGTCGACTACGCGCACAAGCCCGCGGCGCTGGAGTCCGTGATCGCCACGCTGCGAGGGCATCTCGCGGCGGACACCGCGGGACGGCTCGCGGTGGTGATCGGCGCGGGTGGCGACCGGGACGCGGCGAAGCGGCCGCTGATGGGCGCCGTGAGCGCGCGCGGGGCCGACCTGCTGGTCATCACCGACGACAATCCGCGCACCGAGGACCCGGCGGCCATTCGCGCCGCCGTGCGCTCCGGTGCGCTGGAGGTCCCGGAAGCCGAGCGCGGCGAGGTGCGGGAGATCGGTGACCGAGCGGAAGCCATCGCGGCAGCGGTGGCGTGGGCGCGCCCCGGTGACGTGGTGCTGATCGCGGGCAAGGGACATGAGGCAGGGCAGGAGATCCAGGGCGTGAAGCACCCCTTCGACGACCGCGACGTACTCGCGGCCGTATTGGAAAGACGCAGTCCGCAAGGTGACCACGCGGAGGACTTGACGGTTTCATGATCGAGATGACACTGCGGGAGATCGCGGAGGTCGTCGGCGGCACGCTGCACGACGTCGCAGACCCGGAGGTGCGAGTGACCGGCGCGGTCGAATTCGATTCGCGCCGAATCGATTCCGGCGACCTGTTCCTGGCACTGCCGGGCGAGCGCTCCGATGGCCACGACTACGCGGGCGCGGCGATCGCCGCGGGTGCGGTGGCGGTACTCGCGGCGCGGCCGGTGGGCGTGCCCGCCATCGTGGTCACCCCCACCCGTGGCGCCGTACCGTCGAGGTCGGTTGCGCTCAGCCATGATTCGGATGGTTCCGGCGCAGCGGTGCTCGCCGCGCTCGCCGCGCTGGCGCGCGCCAGCGTGTCGCGTCTCGTCGCCGCGGGCGGGCTCACCGTCGTCGGCGTCACCGGCTCGTCCGGCAAGACCTCCACCAAGGACCTGCTGGCCGCCGTCCTGGCGCCGCTGGGCACGGTGGTGGCTCCGCCGGGATCGTTCAACAACGAACTCGGGCATCCGTGGACGGCGCTGCGCGCCGACGCGGGCACCCGTTTCCTGGTGCTCGAGCTGTCCGCGCGCGGGCCGGGGCACATCGCCGCGCTGGCCGAGGTGGCGCCGCCGGGCATCGGCGTGGTGCTCAACGTGGGCACCGCGCATCTCGGCGAGTTCGGCAGCCGCGAGGCCATCGCGAAGACCAAGGGCGAGCTGGTCGAGGCGTTGCCGCCGACCGGGCTCGCCGTGCTCAACGTCGACGATCCGCAGGTGGCCGCGATGGCCGCGCGCACGTCGGCGCGAGTGGTGACCGTCGGGCAAGCCGCCACCGCCGACGTGCGGGCCACCGACATCCGGCTCGACGACCAGGCCAGGGCCGCGTTCACGGTGCACACCCCCGCGGGCAGCGCGCCGGTGCGCCTGGCCGTGCACGGCGAGCACCAGGTCGGCAACGCGCTGTCGGCGATCGCGGTCGCGCTGGAGTGCGGCGCCGATCTGGACACCGTCACCGCGGCGCTGTCCGGTGCGCGCGCCGCGTCCGCGCGCCGGATGGACGTACGGACCACCGCGGACGGCGTCACCGTCGTCAACGATTCCTACAACGCCAACCCGGATTCGGTCCGCGCCGCGCTCAAGGCGCTGGTGAGCATGGCGCGCGCGGCCGACTCGCCGCGGCGCAGCTGGGCGGTGCTCGGCGAGATGGCCGAACTCGGCGAGGAATCCGTCATCGAACACGACGCCATCGGGCGGCTCGCGGTGCGGTTGGACGTCAGCCGGGTGGTCGTCGTCGGCACCGGGCGGCCCGCCCGCGCGCTGCACCAGGGCGCGGTGATGGAAGGGTCCTGGGGTGAGGAATCGGTCCTGGTACCGGACATCGGCGCGGCGATCGCGCTGCTCGAACGGGAAGTCGCGCCCGGCGACGTGGTGCTGGTGAAGGCATCGAAGTCGGTCGGCTTGTGGGCGGTCGCCGAGCATCTGACCGACCCGGCCGCCCGTGGCGGCGCGGCGAACAGCGGGGTGGGACAGGACACGGAGGCAGCAGGATGAGGCAGATTCTCTTCGCCGCGGCGATCGCGCTGACGGTCTCGATCCTGCTCACCCCGCTGCTGATCCGGTTGTTCGCCAAGCAGGGCTTCGGACAGGAGATCCGGGTCGACGGACCCGCCAGCCACCAGGCCAAGCGCGGAACCCCCACGATGGGCGGCGTCGCCATCTTGGTCGGCATGTGGGCCGGTTACCTCGGCTCCCATCTGATCGGCATCGGCTACGACGCCGACGGTCCGTCGGCGTCGGCGTTGCTGGTGCTCGGCCTGGCCACGGCCCTGGGCGCGGTGGGTTTCGTCGACGACTTCATCAAGATCCGCAAGCAACGCAACCTGGGTCTGACCGCGGCGGGCAAGTACATCGGCCAGCTGTCCGCGGCCGTGATCTTCGGCTTTCTCGCCTTGCAGTTCCGCGGCGCGAGCGGGTTGACCCCCGCCAGCAGGCACCTGTCCTACGTGCGCGACATCAGTACGGTGACCATGGGCGTTGTCGTGTTCCTGGTGTTCGTCTGCTTCGTGGTGGTCGCCTGGTCCAACGCGGTGAACCTCACCGACGGTCTCGACGGGCTGGCCGCCGGATCGATGAGCCTGGTGCTGGGCGGATACGTGATCATCACGTTCTGGCAGTACTACCACGCGTGCGAGACCAAGCCCGAGACCGGCTGCTACAACGTGCGCGATCCGCTGGACCTCGCGCTGGTCTGCGCCGCGGGCGCGGCGGCGTGCGTCGGGTTCCTGTGGTGGAACGCCGCGCCGGCCAAGATCTTCATGGGCGACACCGGTTCGCTCGCGCTGGGCGGCCTGCTGGCGGGCCTGTCCATCACCACCCGGACCGAACTGCTGATGATCGTGATCGGCGCGCTGTTCGTCGCGGAGACGGCGTCGGTGGTGTTGCAGGTCGCGGTCTTCCGCACGACGCGCAACCGGTTGTTCAAGATGGCTCCGTTCCACCATCACTTCGAACTCAGCAAGTGGGCCGAGACGACGGTGATCATCAGGTTCTGGCTGCTGGCCGCGATGGCCTCCGCCGTCGGGCTCGGGCTGTTCTACAGCGAATACCTCTCCGCGGTCGGGTGAGCGAGATGGTCGAACATTCGCCGCGGGCCCTGCGCTCACCTGGCCCGATGCTGGAATTCCTGCGCGGTCGCGACGTTCTGGTCGCAGGCTGGGGAGTGTCGGGACGCTCGCTGGTCGAACCGCTGCTCGACATCGGCGCGCGCCCGGTGGTCACCGACGGCGGCGCCGCCGCGCTGGCCGAGGCGGCCGGGCTCGGGCTCGACGTGGCCACCACCACGGAGCTGGAGAACGCGGACTGGAGCCGGTTCGCGCTGGTGATCACCAGTCCGGGCTGGCGGCCGGACTCGCCGGTGCTGGCGTCGGCGGTGGCCGAGGGCACGCCGGTGTGGGGTGACGTGGAGTTCGCCTGGTGGGTCGACCAGGCCAGGATTTACGGTCCGGTCCGCAAATGGCTGGTCGTCACCGGCACCAACGGTAAGACCACCACCACGCAGATGACCCACGCGATCCTGCGGGCCGCGGGCATCGCCAGTGTCGCCTGCGGCAACATCGGCCTTCCCATCCTGGACGCCCTGCGGCGCAACCCCGGCCCGCAAGTGCTCGCGGTCGAGCTGTCGTCGTTCCAGCTGCACTGGGCGCCGTCGGTGCGCCCGGAGGCTGGGGTCGTGCTGAACGTGGCGGAGGATCATCTGGATTGGCACGGCGGCCTGGACGCCTACGCCGCGGCCAAGGCCAGGGCGCTGGTCGGCCGGGTCGGTGTGGTCGGGTTGGACGATCCGGTCGCGGCCTCGCTGGCCCGCAAATCCAAGGCACGCCGGACCGTGGGTTTCCGCGTCGGAGTGCCCGCCGACGGCGAGCTCGGCGTCGTGGACGGCAAACTGCTCGATCGCGCGTTCACCAAGGCCGCCATCCTCGCCGAGGTCGGCGACATCAGCCCGCCCGGCCCCGCCGGCGTCGCCGACGCGCTCGCCGCGTCCGCGCTGACCAGGGCGATCGACGTCGCGCCGCAGTTCGTCCGGGAAGGTTTGATCGAGCACAAGGTCGGCCCGCATCGATCGGCGTTCGTGCGCGAGCTGGCCGGCGTCGAGTTCGTCGACGATTCCAAGGCCACCAATCCGCATGCCGCGCGTTCATCGATCCTGGCGCATCCGCAGGTGGTCTGGGTGGCCGGTGGCCAGCTCAAGGGCGCGCACGTCGAGGATCTCGTCGAGGAGGTCGCCGACCGGCTGGTCGCCGCGGTGCTGATCGGCGCGGACGCGCCGGTGATCGCGGCCGCGCTGGCGCGACACGCGCCCGAGGTCCCCGTGGTGGAGCTGGTCGCGGGAGACGATGCAGGGATGGGTGACAAAGCGTCGAGAGCCGCCGCGGCCGACGCCGTGATGGCGCGTGCGGTGCGAGCGGCCGCCGGGTTCGCCCGCCGCGGCGACACCGTGCTGCTGGCCCCCGCCGCCGCGTCGCTGGACATGTTCGAGGATTACACCCATCGGGGCCGCAGCTTCGCCGCTGCGGTGCACGCCCTGGAAGACGGTGACATGGGGACCACCGACGCCGGAGGTTTGCGGTGACCGCCGACCGGGGCGGGTGCGGTGTCCAGGCCCGCCCCGGTCGGCCCAGTCATCTCCCCGCACCGAGCGGCAGCCACAGCGGTGCACGCCGTCGCCGCGCTTGCGGCCGCGGCCAGGACGCCCTCCGAGAGCGACGACAGCGGGCAGGGCGGGAGAACGTTTCGTGACTTCGGGTAACGGCAGGCGTTGGACCGGTAGGGCAGCCCGGACATCGGCCGCGCGAAAAGCCGGCCCGCAAGCGCCGCGCGTCGGCGGGGCGGGACGAGGTCCCGCGTCGTGGCTGGCGCGGCCGCTCGCGTCGTTCCATCTGGTCGTGACGATCGCCACGCTGCTGACGGCGCTCGGGCTGGTCATGGTCCTGTCGGCATCCGGAGTCGTGGAGTACGCGGAGGGCGGGTCGGCGTATTCCCTGTTCATCCAGCAGACGTTGTTCGCGGCGATCGGCGCCGTGCTGTTCTACCTGGCCCTGCGGGTTCCGCTGCGCCTGTTGCGCCAGGCGTCGTTCCCGCTGTTCGCGATGTCGGTGCTGGCGCTGGTCCTGGTGCTCATCCCGGGTATCGGCACGCAGGTGCAGGGTGCGCGTCGCTGGTTGATCTTGGGCCCCGTCTCGGTGCAGCCGTCGGAGGTCGTGAAGGTGACCTTGATCGTCTGGGGCGCGCACCTGCTCGTTTCCCGGCGCGCGATCGGGTCGAGTCTGCGGGACATCCTGGTGCCGCTCGTCCCGGCGGGCGTGCTGGTGTGCCTGCTGATCGTGGTCCAGCCGAATCTCAGCACGACAGTCGCGGTGGGCATCATCCTCGGTGCCCTGCTGTGGTTCGGCGGTCTGCCGGTGCGGCTGTTCGTGACGATCGCGATCTCCGGTGTCGTTGCCGCGGGCGTGCTCGCGATGTCGGCCGGTTATCGGTCGAATCGGGTCCGGTCGTTCTTCAATCCCGGCTCCGATCCGCAGGGCGACAATTATCAAGCACGACAGGCCCTGTATTCGCTTGCCGACGGAGGCATCTGGGGCAGAGGGCTGGGACAGAGCCGGGCCAAGTGGAGCTACCTGCCGAACGCGCACAACGACTTCATCTTCGCGATCATCGGTGAAGAACTGGGGTTCCTGGGCTGCGCACTGGTGCTGGGACTGTTCGCGTTGTTCGTCTACACCGGACTGCGTATCGCCGCCCGGTCGGCTGATCCGTTCCTGCAATTGCTGACCGCCTCCGCGACGACGTGGATCGCCGGACAAGCCATGATCAACATCGGGTACGTGGTGGGTCTGCTGCCGGTCACCGGCCTACAGCTGCCCTTGGTGTCGGCCGGTGGCTCGTCGCTCGCGATCACCCTGCTCATGTTCGGGCTCATCGCGAACGCCGCGCGACACGAACCGGAGGCCGTCGCGGCGCTGCACGCCGGACAGGACGGCCGTTTCAGTAGGCTGTTGCGGTTGCCCAAACCCGAGGTGTACGCCCCGGCTCGGGCGAGCGCGGCCCGCCGCGGCCGGGCGCCACGACAGGCCGACCGCGGACCGTCGGCGCTCCCGCGGGGGCGGGGCGGCCGGTTCGGCGCGGAACCGGCGCGGCGTCGCTCGCCGGAGAGCCGCGGCACCAGCTCGGCGCGCGCCACCCGGGCTTGGGAACCCAGCTATCCGGTCAATCACGCAAGAGAACGGGGAAGATCCAGGTGATCTCGGTAATCGTCGCGGGCGGCGGCACGGCGGGCCACATCGAACCGGCGCTTGCGGTGGCCGACGCGTTGCGGCGGCTCGACGACGGCATCCGAGTGACGGCACTGGGCACCGAACGCGGCCTGGAGACCCGCTTGGTCCCGGAACGCGGCTATCCGCTCGAGCTCATCCCTCCGGTCCCGTTGCCCCGCAAACCCACCGCCGATCTGCTGCGGTTGCCCGGCCGGGTGCGGGCCTCGGTGGCCGCCACCCGCTCGATCATCGATGCGGTCGAGGCCGACGTGATCATCGGTTTCGGCGGCTACGTGGCGCTTCCGGCGTATCTGGCGGCGGGTGCGGGCGTGCTGCGCCGCAGACGTCCGGTCCCGGTGGTGGTGCACGAGGCGAACGCGAAGGCCGGTATCGCCAACAAGGTCGGCGCTCGCCGCGCCGCGCGAGTGCTCGCGGCGGTCCCGGACTCCGGTCTGCCGGACGCGCGGGTGGTGGGCATCCCGGTGCGCGCCTCGATCACCACACTGGACCGCGCCGCGCTGCGCGCCGAGGCGCGGGCGCACTTCGGTCTCCCGGCCGACGGGCCGGTGCTGCTGGTCTTCGGCGGTTCCCAAGGTGCTCGGACGCTGAACGAGGCGGTTTCCGGTGCCGCTGCCCAGCTCGCCGCCGCGGGCATCTCGGTGCTGCACGCGCACGGCCCCAAGAACACCCTCGACGTGGACCGGGCCGAGGGGGACGGCGCCCGGTACGTGGCGGTGCCGTACCTGTCCCGGATGGACCTCGCCTACGCCGCCGCCGACGCGGTGGTCTGCCGATCGGGCGCGATGACCGTCGCCGAGGTCTCCGCCGTCGGGCTGCCGGCGTTCTACGTGCCGCTCCCGCACGGCAACGGGGAGCAGGAACTCAACGCCCGCCCCGTGGTGCGCCAGAGCGGTGGCAGAATTGTCCCCGATTCCGAGTTGACGCCGAAGTACGTGATCGATGAGGTGATTCCGCTGCTCATGGACCCCGAACGGCTGATCGAGATGGGCCGGGCCGCCGCAGGCGCCGGGCACCGTGACGCCGCCGACGAGGTGGCGCGGATCGCGATGGAGGTGGCGCGCCGATGAGCGACACCACCGCCGACCGGGTGGCCCCGGACACCGGCGCCGAACGGACCGGGCTGCCCCCGGAGCTGGAGCGCGTCCACATGGTCGGCATCGGCGGGGCCGGGATGTCCGGCATCGCGCGGATCCTGCTGGCTCGCGGCGGCGCCGTGTCGGGGTCGGACGCGAAGGAGAGCCGGGGCGTGCTCGCGTTGCGCGCTCGGGGTGCACAGGTGCGGATCGGCCACGACGCCACCGCCTTGGATCTGCTACCCGGCGGCCCGACCGCGGTGGTCACCACGTACGCGGCCATCCCGAAGACCAATCCGGAACTGGTCGAGGCCGGGCGGCGGGATATCCCGGTGTTGTTGCGGCCCACGGTGCTGGCCTCGCTCATGCGGGGGCATCGCACCCTGCTCGTGTCCGGAACGCACGGCAAGACCTCTACCACCTCGATGCTCATCGTGTCGTTGCAGCACTGTGGGCTCGATCCGTCCTTCGCGGTGGGTGGGGAGCTGAACGAGGCGGGCACCAACGCCCATCACGGCACCGGCGACATCTTCGTGGCGGAGGCCGACGAGAGCGACGGCTCGCTGCTGCAATACGACCCGGACGTCGCCGTGGTCACCAACATCGAATCCGATCACCTGGATTTCTTCGGCTCCGACGAGGCCTACGTGCAGGTCTTCGACGACTTCGCCGATCGGCTCGCCGCGGGCGGCCTGCTGGTGGTGTGCCTGGACGATCCGGGCTCGCGGGCGCTGGCCGAGCGGGTCGGCGCGCGCTTGACCGAGCGGAACGTGCGCGTCCTCGGTTACGGCTCCGGCGACCTCGCGGACGCGCCGGTCCCGGTGGGCGCCCGGTTGCACAGCTGGGAACCGCGGGACGTCGGCGGCCTCGCGCAATTCCAGCTCGCCGACGAGGCCGCGCCGCGCACGCTGCGCCTGTCGGTGCCGGGCAGGCACATGGCGCTCAACGCGCTCGGGGCCCTGCTCGCCGCTCAGGCCACCGGCGCCGACGTGGGTGAGATCGTCCAAGGCCTGGAAGGGTTCGGCGGCGTGCACCGCCGATTCCAGTTCGCCGGGCGGGAGAACGGCGTGCGGGTGTTCGACGACTACGCCCACCATCCCACCGAGGTGCGTGCCGTACTCGGCGCCGCCGCCGAATTGGTCCAGCAGGAGGCCCGCGACGGCGCCCGCTCCAGGCAGGGCCGGGTGATCGTGGTCTTCCAGCCGCACCTCTACAGCCGGACCGCGACCTTCGCGCAGGACTTCGGCGCCGCCCTGAGCCTGGCCGACGAGGTCGTCGTACTCGACGTCTACGGCGCGCGGGAGAAGCCGCTGCCGGGCGTGAACGGAGCGCTGGTCGCCCAGTCGGTGACGAAGCCGGTGCACTACCAACCGGACATGTCGCGGGTCGGACGCCAGGTCGCGGGGTTGGCGTTGCCGGGCGACGTGGTGATCACCATGGGCGCGGGCGACGTGACGATGCTCGGCAGCCAGATTCTCGACGGATTACGGGCGCGTCCCCAGCACGGACGGTGACCGGGGGTGCGCGGAGTCGGGTCGGCGCGCGCGGCCGGGCGTCGCGCGGGCGATCGGTTCGGTGAGATCGAATGGCGCCGGATCCGCCTGTGGGGATTGCTGGGCGTGTGCGTCTTTACAGTGGTCGCCGCGATCGCGTGGTTCACTCCGGCGCTGTCGGTGCGCACGGTACGCATCGACGGGGCGGTAGCGGTGCCCGAGCAACAAGTGCGGGATCTGCTCGAAATTCCGTCCGGCCGCTCGATACTGAGAATCGACACCGACGCCATGGCGCGGCGGGTGGCGAGCATTCCGAAGGTGCGCACGGCACGGGTGCAGCGGATATTTCCGTCCACGGTCCGGGTGACGGTCGTCGAACGCGCTGCGGTGTTGTTCTACGACAGTCAGGACGGCGCGCATCTGCTGGATGCCGATGGCGTGGAATTCGCGGTCGAGCCCGCGCCGATCGGCGTGCCGAAGTTGATCACCGATCATCCCGGCCGCGCCGATCCGCTGACCAGGGCGGCGGTCGCTGTGCTCGCCATCGTGCCGCCTGCGCTGGCAGTTCAGGTGAGTGAGGTTGCGGCGCGGTCCCTTTCGGACATTTCGCTGAATCTGAAGGACGGCCGCACGGTACTCTGGGGCGGGAGCGACGACGCCGAACGAAAGGCGGCGGTGGTGTTGCCGTTGTTGACGCGCCCCGGAACGGTGTTCGATGTGTCGAGTCCCAATCTGGTCACGGTAAAGTGATCCACACCCATTGCGCCCAGATATTTTTCGGCGGTCCGGGAGTAGTTCCGGCGCGGAGAAGGGGGCCGGGGGGCAACCGTTCACCATACGACGTGTGGAGCGGCGAGACGAGCGGGATCACGCAAGATTCTGGCTCTCGTTTCGGCGCGCCTGCGCGCGTATCGCGTCGGCTGCGAATAGCGTTCCGCACCAGTCGGATACTTGACATAACGCTAACCCTATGGTTGAGCTTTAGGGTTTGCCCGAGCCGCGGTTCGCTCCTCGCAGCGACCCGACCCCCGGCGCGGGCCGCGCAGCGGCGTGCCGAGCATCCGGAAACGACAGGCTTTAGATCGAAGGAAGGCGAGAGCCCATGACGCCCCCGCACAACTACCTTGCGGTGATCAAGGTCGTCGGTATCGGCGGCGGCGGTGTGAATGCCGTCAACCGGATGATCGAGCAGGGACTCAAAGGTGTCGAGTTCATCGCGGTCAACACCGACGCCCAGGCGCTGCTGATGAGCGATGCCGACGTCAAGCTCGACGTCGGCCGTGAGCTGACCCGCGGGCTCGGCGCCGGCGCGGACCCCGAGGTCGGGCGCAAGGCCGCCGAGGATCACAAGGACGAGATCGAAGAGGTGCTCAAGGGCGCCGACATGGTCTTCGTGACCGCGGGTGAGGGCGGTGGCACCGGCACCGGTGGCGCACCGGTCGTCGCGCAGATCGCGCGCAAGCTCGGTGCGCTCACCATCGGCGTGGTGACCCGTCCGTTCTCCTTCGAGGGCAAGCGGCGCGGGAACCAGGCCGAGGTCGGCATCAACCTGCTGCGCGAGTCGTGCGACACGCTGATCGTCATCCCGAACGACCGGCTGCTGCAGCTCGGCGACGCGGCGGTGAGCTTGATGGACGCCTTCCGCTCCGCGGACGAAGTGCTGCTCAACGGTGTGCAGGGCATCACCGACCTGATCACCACCCCCGGTCTGATCAACGTCGACTTCGCGGACGTCAAGAGCGTGATGTCGGGCGCGGGCAGCGCGCTGATGGGTATCGGTTCGGCGCGCGGCGAGGGACGCTCGGTGAAAGCGGCGGAAGCGGCGATCAATTCGCCGCTGCTGGAAGCGTCCATGGACGGTGCGCACGGCGTGCTGCTGTCGATCGCGGGCGGGTCCGACCTCGGCCTGTTCGAGATCAACGAGGCGGCGTCGCTGGTGCAGGAGGCCGCGCACATCGAGGCCAACATCATCTTCGGCACCGTGATCGACGATTCGCTCGGCGACGAGGTCCGGGTCACCGTGATCGCGGCGGGCTTCGACGGCGGCGGCCCGGCCCGGCGCACTTTCGAGAGTGCGGGCCGCGGCACCATCGGCACGGCTCGCTCGGGCGAGATCGGGCAGAGCCGCACCAGTGAGATCACCTCGCGCGGCAGCGACAGCACCCCGAGCACGTCTCCTACCGGTACGGCGGGCCGCGGCACGCTGCCGAGCTACCGGGACACCGAACGGCCGCGCACCCTGGGCGAGCCGACGGTGACGAGCAACACGCGATCGCACATCACGCCGCCGGACGCAGGCGACGATGACGACGACGTCGACGTGCCGTCGTTCATGCGGAGGGGCTGAGCGCTGGAGTCCGGTTCCGGCGCAGGCCGGGACCGAGCTGGAAAGAGCGATCCCGGCCCGCGCCGGGACGCGTCGGAGGGACATGGGGAGTGGTGTCCCGGAGTACGACCGTCGATCGATGCGACGAATACGGGGGACGCCGGCGCGGGGGCCGGCCGGGGGTGACCGGGCTTCGGGTGCCCGATGCGACGCAACTGTCCCGACACCGGCCGAAGTTCCGCTCTCTACCTGGGCATTTCGACGCCGCTCGCGGAGCGCCACTACGCTCGTCGCCATGACTATCGCGCCGACCATCACTGTCCGACGGGTCACCACGACCAGGTCCGGAGGCTTCTCGGCGCCCCCTTACGACTCGTTCAATCTGGGTGACCACGTCGGCGACGATCCGGCGGCCGTGCGGCGCAACCGCGACCGGTTGGCCGAGGGCATCGGCCTGCCGCCCGAGCGCCTGGTCTGGATGGAACAGATCCACGGCCGCAATGTGGAGATCGTCGACGGCCCGCGCGCCGAACCGGTCCCGGCCACCGACGCGCTCGTGACCACCGTGCCCGGACTCGCGCTGGTCGTGCTCACCGCCGACTGCGTGCCCATCCTGCTGTCCGACGACCAGGCGGGCGTGATCGCCGCCGTGCACGCGGGGCGGATCGGCGCGCGCATCGGCATCGTGCCGCGCGTGCTCGAGGCGATGGTGGCAGTCGGCGCCCGGCTGGAGCGGGTGGGCGCGTTGCTCGGTCCCGCCGCCTCCGGCCGTCAGTACGAGGTCCCGGCGGCGATGCGCGCCGATGTCGAAGCGCACCTGCCCGGAAGCGCGACCACCACGGTCCGCGGCACCCCGGGGCTGGATCTGCGCGCGGGCATCTCCCGGCAGCTCACCGAGGCGGGCGTCGGGGCGATCGCCGTCGACCCGCGCTGCACCATCGAGGACCACACCTTGTTCAGCCATCGCCGTGGCGCGCCGACCGGCCGGATCGGCGGCGTGATCTGGATGGAGGCCACGGCATGAGCGGTCAGGCCCGGAGGCGGCAGCGCAGCGTGACCACGCAGGGCCCCGCTCATGCCGACAACAGATACGGCATGAGCGGTCAGGCCCGGAGGCGGCAGCGCAGCGTGACCACGCAGGGCCCCGCTCGTGCCCACAAGAGATACAGCATGAGCGCGCGAGCCGCCGCTGGGCCGATGCCGCGGAGCGTCGCCGAGGTGCGGGCATGAGCGCCGACGCGAAGACCGCGGTGGACGGTGCGCTCGCGGTCCGGACCGCCGAACTGTCGGAGAACCTGTCGGGCCTTCTCGCCCGCATCGAGGCGGCGTGTCGCGCGGCCGGGCGGGCGCCGGATTCCGTGCGTCTGTTGCCGGTGACGAAGTTCTTCCCCGCCTCGGACGTGGCGATCCTGCACCGGCTGGGCCGGCGCGAGTTCGGCGAGTCACGCGAGCAGGAAGCCGCGGCCAAGGTGGCGGCCCTGCGTGAGGAAGACCTCACCGGCATCCGCTGGCACATGATCGGGCGGTTGCAGCGGAACAAAGCGCGTGGTGTCGCCCGCTGGGCGCACACCGTCCACTCGGTCGACAGCGAACGTCTGGCAACCGCTCTGGACGCCGGTGCCGTGGCCGCGCTGGAGGCGGGCGAGCGCACCGAGCCGCTGCGGGTGTTGCTCCAGGTGAGCCTGGACGACGACCCGGCCCGAGGCGGTGTCCCGGCGGGCGATCTTCCCGCGCTCGCCGAACGGATTGCGGACGCTCCGGGATTACGTTTGTCGGGTCTGATGGCCATTCCTCCGTTGGACGCGAAGGCTGATGCCGCATTTGCGCGACTTGCGACGTTGCACACGTTGTTGCTCGCCGATCATCCGGACGCGACAGAGCTTTCCGCGGGAATGTCGGGCGATCTGGAATGCGCGATCGAACACGGTTCGACGGTTGTGCGTGTCGGTACCGCCTTGATGGGTATACGCCCGATAACCTCGGGCTAGCAAAGAAACCTCATCAGTCACATTCGACACATATGCTGGGATCTGACGAGGGCTGAGCAAGACTTCAACACCCGGCCGCCACCGGGGCCGAAGGAAGGTCGACCAATGAGCACGCTGCACAAGTTCAAGGCGTACTTCGGCATGGTTCCGCTCGAGGATTACGAAGACGACTACGTCGACGATCGCGCCCCCCGAGGCGTAGACGAGCGCGGTGCTCGCCGGCCCCGGCCCCGTGACTACTCCGACCGCGACGGCTACGTCGACCGCTACGGCGAGGATCGGTACGGCGCAGGCCGTTTCGAGGATGTCGACTACCCCGAGCCCGCCTACAAGTCCCCGTACAAGCCGGGTTACTCGGTGTCGCGCCGCGACGACTACGTCGACGAGCCCTACGGCGACTACGACGCGCCCCGGCGGCCCACGCGGATCGAGTCCGCTCCGTCGGGCCGGTTCCGGGCGGGCGGGAGCGCGCCGCCGCTGCGCGGTGCGACACGAGGCGCGCTCGCCGTCGATCCCGACGCCGAGGAGCGCAGGCTGGAGGAGCGCGTGCGTCCCGAGCCCGCCCCGGTGCGGCGGCCCGGGATCTTCGAGGACGGAGGCCCCTTGTCCAAGATCACGACGCTGCGCCCGCGCGACTACAGCGAGGCCCGGATCATCGGCGAACGCTTCCGTGAGGGCAATCCGGTGATCATGGATCTGGTGGATCTGAGCAACGCCGACGCCAAGCGGTTGGTCGACTTCGCCGCGGGTCTCGCCTTCGCGCTGCGCGGATCGTTCGACAAGGTCGCGACGAAAGTGTTCCTGCTCTCACCGGCCGATGTCGACGTATCGGCGGAAGAACGCAGGCGCATCGCGGAAACCGGCTTCTACAACCAGAAATAAGGTCGTGATCTGGGGGGTGGAGCAGACCTGGCGCCGGTTGTGCGGCGCGGTCATTTTGCGCGAAGCGATTTTTACGGCAGAGTGAACGGGTGGCCTTGTTCGCGGTGCTGTACTTCGTACTGTTCATCTTCTGGCTGTTGCTGATCAGCCGGGTGATCGTCGAGTTCATCCGTAGCTTTGCCCGAGACTGGCGTCCTACCGGTGTCGTGGTCGTCGTCCTGGAGGTGATCTTCACGATCACCGATCCCCCGGTGAAACTGCTGCGGCGGTTGATACCCCCGGTGTCGCTGGGCGGAATTCGCCTGGATCTGTCGATTATGGTCCTGCTTTTCATTGTCTTCATCCTGATGTCGATCGTGGGCAGGCTCGGGCAACCGGTAGCTCCGGTGTGACAGAATGGGCCGTGAAGACAGCTTGCTAGATCTGCTAGATCTCCAAAAGACGCGTGAAGGGATCCTTCCATGCCGCTGACCCCAGCCGATGTGCACAACGTCGCGTTCAGCAAACCGCCGATCGGGAAGCGTGGCTACAACGAGGACGAAGTCGACGCGTTCCTGGATCTCGTGGAGCAGGAGCTCTCGCGCCTCATCGAGGAGAACGCCGATCTGCGCCAGCGGGTCGCCGAACTGGACGCGGAACTGGCCGACGCCAAGAAGAACCGCGGCCCGGCCGTGGCGAACACCGTGAAGGCGCCGATTCCGCAGGCCCCGCCGCCTCCGCCGGAACCGATCAAGCCGCCGGTGCCCGCCGCGCCGCCCGCTCCGATGCCCGCCGCGCCGGTGGCCAAGGACGCGCCCGGCGCGGACGCCAACCTGCAGGCCGCCAAGGTGCTCAGCCTCGCCCAGGAGATGGCGGACCGGCTGACCAGCGATGCCAAGGCCGAGGCGGAAAGCCTGCTGTCGAATGCCCGGGCGAATTCCGAGCGACTGGTCGGTGACGCCAGGACCCGGTCGGAGGCCATGATCGCCGACGCCCGCCAGAAGTCGGACGCGATGTTGTCGGACGCGCAGAGCCGCTCGGACAGCCAGCTGCGCCAGGCCAAGGAGAAGGCCGACGCGCTGCAGGCGGACGCCGAGCGCAAGCACACCGAGATCATGGCGACCATCACGCAGCAGCGCAGTGTGCTGGAGAGCCGGATCGAGCAGCTCAAGACGTTCGAGCGGGAGTATCGGGTGCGCTTGAAGTCGTACCTGGAGTCGCAGCTCGAGGAGCTGGAGAACCGTGGCTCTGCCGTCCCGGTCGACGGCGGCGACGCCTTCGTGGATGCCAACACGGCGAACAACCTCGCGCCGGCGTCCTTCGCCAAGGGCGGCAAGTAACGCGTCTCGCCCCAGCACAGCAGTTCGCATACCGTTAGAGGAACTGTCGAGCCGCCCGGCATGCCTTGGGGGTCATCATGCTCGTCTTGACACTCGTCCTTGCCGCGATCGGCTTCGCCCTCCTCGTGGCCGCGCTCACCACCGGATCGGTGATCTGGGCGTGGGGCTGCATCGTGGTGTGCGTCATCGGCGCGATGCTCTTGCTGGTGAGTGCTTTGTCCATGCGGAGTCCGGATGGTGATTCCCCGCCGCCTCCTGGTCGTCATGCCAAACGCTGACCTGCCTGACAAAGTGAGTTGACCGCTCCGGCTAGAATCAAACATGAATACGGCGTCGATCCGGCCATCACCGGGGAGTCTTCGGAAGAACGGCGGCACGGCCTGCGGGCCGGGCGCTCAGTAGAACCGAACGGGTGAGCCCGTCACAGCTCAGGAATGAGAGGTCCGGTGTCCGCCACACCGGACAAGCGGGGTGGTACCGCGGTTTCGGCGCACCGGGCGCCGTCGTCGTCCCCGTGCCAACGACTCGGCACGAGGAGACGTATCCGCCATGGCGGACCAGACTTCCAGCAACAGCGCGTACCCGCGCGTCGACCTGAGCGTCGGCAACGGGGCGTCGTTCCCCGAGATGGAGCGCCGCGTGCTCGACGCGTGGGCGGCCGCCGACACCTTCCGCGCCAGCATCGAAAACCGTTCCGGCGCAGCGGAATTCGTCTTCTATGACGGGCCGCCCTTTGCCAACGGTCTGCCGCATTACGGACATTTGCTCACCGGATACGTCAAAGACCTCGTTCCGCGTTTCCAAACCATGCGCGGCAAGCGGGTCGACCGGCGATTCGGCTGGGACTGCCACGGACTGCCCGCCGAAATCGAAGCCGAAAAGCAGCTCGGTATCACGGACAAATCACAGATCGATGCGATGGGCCTCGCGGAATTCAACGCGGCCTGCAAAACGTCGGTGTTGCGCTACACCGGGGAATGGCGCGACTACGTCACGCGCCAGGCCCGCTGGGTCGACTTCGACAACGACTACAAGACGCTGGACACCGACTTCATGGAGTCGGTGATGTGGGCGTTCAAGACGCTGTACGACAAAGGCCTGATCTATCAGGGCTTCCGGGTGCTGCCCTACAGCTGGTACGAGCAGACGCCGTTGTCGAATCAGGAAACCCGCCTGGACGACGCCTACAAGATGCGCCAGGACCCGGCCGTGACCGTCGACATGGCGTTGCGCGTGCCGGCCGAGCATCCGCTGCACGAACTCGACGGCGCCAACGCGCTGATCTGGACCACCACGCCGTGGACCCTGCCGTCCAACCTGGCGATCGCGGTGCACCCCGACGTCCGCTACGTGCACCTGCGCGGGGCCGACGGCAAACGCTATGTGCTCGCGGCCGAACGGGTCTCGCACTACGCGCGGGAGTTCGGCGAGGAGCCGGAGGTGCTCGCCGAGTTCGACGGCGCCGCGCTGGCCGAGCTGTCCTACGCGCCGCCGTTCGACTTCTTCGTCGGTCACCCCAACGCGCACCGGGTGCTCACCGCCGACTACGTGACCACCGACTCCGGCACCGGCATCGTGCATCTGGCGCCCGCCTTCGGTGAGGAGGACATGGACGTCGCCTCCGCGCACGGCATCGAGCTGGTGCAGCCGCTGGATCCGGGCGGCAAGTTCACCTCCATGGTGCCGCCCTACGAGGGCCTCATGGTGTTCGACGCCAACCCGGTGATCATCAAGGATCTCAAGGCCGCGGGAAAGTTGTTGCGGCACGAGACGATCGAGCACTCCTACCCGCACAGCTGGCGCTCCGGGCAGCCGCTGATCTACATGGCCGTGCCCTCCTGGTTCGTCGCGGTCACCAAGTTCCGCGACCGCATGGTCGAACTGAACAAGCAGATCACCTGGGTGCCCGAGCACATCCGCGACGGCCAGTTCGGCAAGTGGCTGGAAGGCGCGCGGGATTGGAACATCAGCCGCAACCGGTACTGGGGCAGCCCGATCCCGGTATGGGTGTCCGACGACCCGGCCTACCCGCGCGTCGACGTGTACGGCTCGCTGGACGAGCTGGAGCGCGATTTCGGCGTGCGCCCGGCCGACCTGCACCGTCCGATGATCGACGAGCTCACCCGGCCGAATCCCGACGACCCGACCGGCAAGTCGACGATGCGCCGGGTGCCGGAGGTGCTGGACTGCTGGTTCGAGTCGGGCTCGATGCCGTATGCCCAGGTGCACTACCCGTTCGAGAACAAGGAGTGGTTCGACAGCCACTTCCCGGGCGATTTCATCGTCGAGTACAACGGGCAGACTCGCGGCTGGTTCTACACGCTGCACGTGCTGGCGACGGCTCTCTTCGACAGCCCGGCGTTCAAGACGGTTGCCGCGCACGGCATCGTGCTCGGTGACGACGGCCTGAAGATGAGCAAGTCCAAGGGCAACTACCCGGACGTCAACGAGGTGTTCGACCGGGACGGCTCGGACGCGATGCGCTGGTTCCTGATGAGTTCGCCGATCCTGCGCGGCGGCAACCTCATCGTCACCGAGCGCGGCATCCGCGAGGGTGTGAGCCACGCGCTGCGCCCGTTGTGGAACGCGTGGACGTTCCTGCAGCTGTACGCGTCGAAGCCCGGAGTGTGGCGCACCGATTCGCCGCACGTGCTGGATCGCTACATCTTGGCGAAGCTGGCGCGCACCAGGGATGTCATCACCGAGGCGCTGGAGACCTACGACATCGCGGGCGCCTGCGAGGAACTGCGCTCGTTCGCCGACGCGCTGACCAACTGGTACGTGCGTCGCTCGCGCTCGCGGTTCTGGAGTGAGGACCGCGACGCGGTGGACACCCTGCACACGGTGCTCGAGGTGGTCTCCCGGCTGGCTGCGCCGCTGCTGCCGCTGATCACCGAGGTGATCTGGCGCGGGCTGACGGGCGGCGACTCGGTGCACCTGGCCGACTGGCCGAAGGAGGGGGAGCTGCCGGACGATCCGGAGCTGGTCGCCGCCATGGACGAGGTACGGGTGGTGTGCTCGACGGTGCTGAGCCTGCGCAAGGCGCAGAACCTGCGGGTGCGGCTGCCGCTGGCCGAGGTCACCATCGCCGCTGCCGACGCCGAGCGGCTGGCGCCGTTCGCCGACATCGTCGCCGACGAGGTCAACGTCAAGAAGGTGGACCTGACCACCGATGTGGACACGCACGGCCGCTTCGAGCTGGTGGTCAACGCCCGCGCCGCGGGACCGCGCCTGGGCAAGGACGTCCAGACGGTGATCAAGGCGGTCAAGGCCGGTGAGTGGTCCGAGGACGCGGACGGTACGGTCCGGGCGGCCGGCATCGCCCTGCTGCCCGAGGAGTACACCCAGCGCCTGGTCGCGGCCGAACCGGAGTCGACCGCGGCGCTGCCGGGCAACGCCGGTCTGGTGGTGCTGAATTCGGTGGTCACCGAGGAGCTGGAGGCCGAGGGCTGGGCGCGGGACCTGATCCGCGACCTCCAGGAGACCAGGAAGTCCGCCGGGTTGGACGTCTCCGACCGCATCACCGTGGTCCTGGACGTTCCCGCGGACCGGGCCGAGTGGGCGCGGACCCACCGTGATCTGATCGCGGGCGAGATCCTCGCCACGACGCTGACCTTCGGCGACGCGGGTTCGCAGGCTGCCGATCTGGTCGGCGGTGTGCGCGCGAGGATCGCGAAGGCCTGAGCGCCGGGCACCGGGTGAATCGGGGCGGAACCTGGGGGGTTCCGCCCCGATTGCTGTTCCGAACGGCCTTGTGCCGCGCGGGCGGACCGCGGCAGCGATCGGCGAAGGTCGTGCGGCGCCTGCCTAACAGAGGTGATGTCCTCGGCCGGGCCGGACACGGTCGGCTTGCTCCCCGACATTTCGAGGTGTCCGTGGCGTCGGTCCGGTCGCGCATCGTGCGCTATCGAAGGGCAAATCGATGGCAAGGCGCGATCGACTTCCCGCGCCGCCCTCTCGGCATTTCTAGTGATATAGATCACATGCTGATAGTTTGCTGATTCCCGACAAATCGCCGATATCCCAGGCACAATCTGCCATGTCGCTGCTGTTACCCAGGTGATCTCCGGGGCGGCAGTTTCTCTTTTCGGCGTGTCGTACGTGGAATTTGGCCGTGCTGGAAACAGGTCCGGCGCGGGTGGCCGCGGCTCCGTATCGGGGACCGCTGTCGATGCCATGTGTTAGCCAGGCTGCCGATCGGTGGCCAAGTCAACTGCGCCCATGGAAGGGGCGAGCACGTGCCGAGAAAATCGTTGCACCGCATCGCACTCGGATTCCTGCTCTCGATCATCGCAATCGTTCTGCTCGCCGGACCCGGCTGGGCCGACACCGGCAGCGCCTCCGGCAGCGGGCCGGGTAGCGCTTCCTCCGGTTCGGCCTCGGGTAGCGGTCCCGGTGGCGACTCCGGCAGCGCCAGCGGCTCGGGCATCCTGCCGGTGCCCAGTGTGTTCGGCGTCGGCGCGCTGGCCGCGGCGACGACGCAGATCGGCAAGCCGTACGAGTGGGGCGGGACCGGCCCCAACAGCTGGGACTGCTCGGGTCTGGTGCAGTGGGCCTACCGCCAAGTCGGCGTGAGCATTCCGCGGACCACCTGGCAGCAGGCCAAGGCGGGTGCGCCGGTCCCGATGGGCTCGCTGTCGCTCGGCGACGTGGTGGTGCTGAATCGGGATGGCTCGCACGTCGGTATCTACGCGGGTAACGGACAAGTACTCAACGCGTACGACTGGGGCGTGCCGGTGGGCTACACCCCGCTCGACGAATTCGACATCTACGCCATCCGCCGCTTCTGAGCACGCACCCGTCGAGGGCAGGCGACGCGATCGCGGCTGCTTCCGGGATGGCACGGCCCCGACCAGCAGTGTGGTCGGGGCCGTGCCGGCTCGGCGCTGCCCGGCGAACAGTCGACGCCAGATGCGCGTCGTCCTGGTACAGGTCCGCCCGGGCGCGGCTGCGAAATCGCGCGAGAGCGACGTCGGCCGGGACCGAGCACCAGACCTCCACGGCGCGTGTGGCACCGGAGTATCGCGATGCCGTTCGCGGCGTACCGCGTGTCACGAGGCTTGAACCACCAGGAGTCGACCACGACGACGCCGGATAACGCGGCGGCCGGTCGGCAGCCCGCTGTTCGGTGGTGCCGCGATTCCTGCCGCCGGCACTCCGGCCGAAGATCACCGGAAGTCACGTCGAGGACGACGGCCTCCCGTCCTGGTAGGCGGACGGTCCCGCGGCGGTTGCCGTCGGTCGAGCCGGGCCGCGCTGCCGGTTCGGTCGCCGTGGCGGTGCGGCCCTGAGGTCACCGGTCGAGGCCGTCGGCCAGGTCGCGCAGCGAGGGTCCGTACTGCGGATGGGCCAGGGCGGAGGCGAATTGCGCCACCAAGTAGTCGGCCGGGTTACCGGTGTCGTACCACCGGCCGCGGATCACCTGGCCGAAGACCGGGTTGTTCGCCGCGTGCACGTTGATCGCGTCGGTGAGATACACCTCACCGGTGCGGTGCTCGTACCACGCTTCGGTCTGCCTGCGCAGTTCCTCGATGATGCCGGGCGTGACGACGTAGCCGCCGATCGCGGCGAAGGACGACGGCGCGTCCTTCGGCTTCGGCTTCTCGCGCAGCCCGGTGATCCGCAGCAGGCCGCTGCCGTGGTCGTCGGCGACCACCGGCACGCCGTAGCGCTGCGACTCGGCGGGGTCCATCGGCATCAGCGCGAGGACGGGCGCCCCGGTGGCCTCGTAGGCATCGATGAGCTGCTGGGCGCGCGGCACCTCGGCGACGAACACGTCGTCCGGCCACAGCACCAGCATCGGCTCGTCGCCGAGGTTACGGGCGGCGTTGAGCACGGGGGTGCCGTTGCCGTACGGCCCGTGCTGGTCGAGGTAGGTGATGTGGCCGAGCCGGGACAGCTCGCCGACCTCCTCGACCGCGTCGGCGAAGGCGGTTTTGCCGTCCGCGCGCAGCTGGGCCACCAAGGCGGGGTTGGGGCGGAAGTGGTCCTGGATCAATGATTTTCCGCCGCTGACCACGATGGTGATGTCGGTGATGCCCGAAGCGACCAGCTCACGGACCGTGTGCTCGATGACCGGCTTGTCGCCGACCGGCAGCATCTCCTTGGGGATCGCCTTGGTCAGCGGAAGCAGCCGGGAGCCGATACCGGCGGCCGGGATGACGGCCTTGCGGATATTCATGGGTCCGATCATCACATATCGGACCGCGTGCCCGGCTCCGCGCCCACGGCACGTCGGCGGGTGTTTCGAGACTGTCGCGTACATGGTCCGCCGGGGGAAAGGGGCAGATCACAGCCGTAGTGACGGGGCGAAGGGGCCGCCGCGGCCGAGCCGGAGCCGACGCCGATACCGGCAGGTAACCGACAGCTAGCGCACAGCCATCCGACAGCGTCGCCGCCTGCTCCGGTTGTCGGTGGACGGGCGTACATTGCACCCGTGCGTACCGAGAAACCGATCGTCGAGCGGGTGATCGCACGGCCGACCGGGACCGGGACGGCACGCGGCGACGGCGCGGTGCCTCCGCGGCATCATCCGGTGCTCGCCGACGCGGACAGCGCCGCTCGGCGTTGGGTGCTGCACATAGATATGGACGCGTTCTTCGCCTCCGTCGAACAGCTGACCCGGCCGACGTTGCGCGGCAGGCCGGTGCTGGTCGGCGGGATCGGCGGGCGCGGGGTCGTGGCCGGCGCCAGCTACGAGGCGCGGGTGTTCGGCGCCCGGTCGGCGATGCCGATGCATCAGGCGCGCCGGTTGGTGGGTGTCACCGCGGTGGTGGTGCCGCCGCGCGGAGCGGTCTACGGCGTGGTCAGCGGGCAGGTCTTCGACGCGCTGCGCAGCCGGATCCCGGTGCTGGAGACGCTGTCGTTCGACGAGGCGTTCGGCGAGCCCGCCGAACTGGCCGGCGCGACGGTCGCCCGGGTGCACGCGTTCTGCGAAGAACTGCGCGCGGTGGTGCGCGAACGGACCGGGTTGACCGCCTCGGTGGGCGCGGGCACCGGAAAGCAATTGGCCAAGATCGCCTCCGGCCTGGCGAAACCCGATGGGGTTCGAGTGATATCGCCGGTCGAACAGCCGCGCCTGCTCGCGGGGCTGCCGGTTCGCAAACTGTGGGGCATCGGGCCGGTCGCGGAGAGCCGGTTGCGTTCGCTGGGCATCGAGACCGTGGGCGCCTTCGCGGCCCTGCCGGAAGCGGAGGCCATGTCGATTCTCGGCGGCAGCGTGGGCGCGGCGCTGCACCGGCTGGCGCGCGGCATCGATGACCGCCCGGTGGCCGAACGCACCGAGGCGAAGCAGATCAGCGCGGAGACCACCTACGAGACCGACATCGTCAGCCTCGCGCAGCTGCGTCCGGCCATCGAGGAGATGGCCGCCGCCGCGCACCGGCGCCTGACCGGCGACGGGCGTGCGGCGCGCACCGTGGTGCTCAAACTGAAGAAGTCCGATATGAGCATCGTCACCCGCTCCTTCACACTGCCCTACGCCACCGAGGACCTGGCCACCCTCGCCGCCGCGGCGCAGCGTTCGGCGCTCGACCCGAGGGAACTGGGTCCGATCCGCCTCGTCGGCGTCGGCTACGGCGGTCTGTCGACCGTCCGGCAGGAATCGCTGTTCCCCGAACTGGATCGCGGACCGGCCACCGAGATCGCCACGGTGGAACCCGAATCCGAGCCGGCGCACTCCGCCGACCTCGACGCTGCCGCGCCGGTCCTGCCCGTCGCCGTCTGGCATCCCGGTATGGACGTCACGCACCCCGAGCACGGCCACGGCTGGGTGCAGGGCTCCGGGCTCGGCGTCGTGACCGTCCGCTTCGAAACCCGGTCCACCGGTCCGGGTCCCGCGTACACCTTCGCCGCCGACGATGCCGCGCTCACCCGGGCCGATCCGCTGGGCAGCCTGCTCTGACGGGCGCAGCCCGCGGCTCGACATCGCCCGGCCGGGCGCGTACGTTCGCTGCCGACGACCATCGACGGTCCGTGTGGATCCGAGCGGCGCCGCCCGGTGCCGGTAGCCTGGGACCTCGTGCAGCGCCGCCGGTTCGGGGGCGGCTGCCACGGTGGAACCCGACACGGACCTCTCGAACGCAAAGGACGAGCAGTTGAAGCTTCGTAAGACTGGACGCATCGCGATCGCCGGGCTGGCCATCGTCGCCGCGCTTGGCCTGACCGCCTGCGGTGGCGACGACAAGGACAGCAAGCCCGCCGCCAAGACGTCGACCAGCGCCAAGGCGTCGGCGACCGCGAGCGCGAACCTGCCGCCGGTCCCCACGCCCGCGGAGCTGAACACCGCCCTCGCCCGTGCGCTGGATCCGTCGGTGCCCGCCGCCGAGAAGCTGGACAACGTCCAGGGCGCCGAGGCCGATCCGACGCTGCCGGACCGCCTGTCCCAGGCCGCGTCGGGCGCCGACGTGAAGATCGAGGTCACCGACGTCACCTCGTTCGGCGACAGCGTGAACGCGAAGGCCAAGTTCATCCTCAACGGCCAGGAGAACATCGTCGACGTGCCGTTCGTCGCCGACAACGGCAAGTGGAAGATCCAGAAGCAGTGGGCCTGCACCATGTTGACCAACCTCGGCCAGCAGTCGGCGGCCTGCAGCTGAGTTCACTCGACCGGCCGGTCGCCGCGCTCTTCTCGGCGACCGGCCGGTCGTTGTGCGTAATGCTCTGCCGCAACGAGTAATTCGCGCGCCCCCAGCGCCGGCTCGCTGTCAGAGCATGCGCAGAATCGCGTACATCGAGGTGGCTTGCGCGTACAGCTCGCCGTCTTCGGCGCCGATCAAGCGGGCCTCCGCGCTGGCCGTGGTGGAGCCGACGTGGATCGCGGTCCCCGTGCAGCGCAGCCTGCGCGCATCGCCGCGCACGGCACGGTGGATGTCGATACCGATCTTGACCGAAGTGGAACGAGTCCCGCTCGCCAATCGCGTCAGCACTGCCGCGCTGAGGGCCGATTCGAGCAGTGTCGCCATGAAGCCGCCATACATCCCGCCCGCCGGGCCGAGCAACTGATCGCCCGGCTCGCCCTCGAACACCACGGTCCCGTGGCCGACCTGGGCCAGCCGGAAACCGAGTGCGCTCAGGATCGGCGCGCTCGGGAAGCGTCCGTCGAGCGTTCCTTGCAGGATTTCCCGTCCGGTCATGCCGAGCAGGTCGTGAGTGGTCTCGGCCGGTGGCTGCCCGGTGTCGGTACGGGGGCGAAGGGGTCTGAGCGCGGTCATGTGTCGACGCTACGAGGAAGCCTGAGCCCGCAGAAGCGTCGGATCCGACACTTTTGCGACCATTTCCGACGAACTCTTTACAGTCTGTGCACCTTCAAGTCGGGCATCGCGTCGTAATCGCCGTCCTGTGTGACGATCGGGATGTCATGGGCCAGTGCAGTCGCGGCGATCCAGCACTCGTTGATCGGCACTTTGCGTCCGGCGGCCCGAAGGCGGGCAACCAGCAGCGCCCAGTGCTCCGCGACAGTCTCATCCACTTCGAGTGGCTGAAATCGTTGTGCCAGCTGATAGGTCGCCAGCCGGCGTGCCGACACTTCGGGGCTCGAAGCCCGCAGTACGCCAAGGCGCAGTTCACCCAGGGTGACCGCGGAGACGCCCCATTCGTACCCGTCGAACTGTGCCGGATCGAAACGTTTCGCCTCGAGACCGATGAATATCGACGTATCGGCCAGCGCGCGTTGACTGTTCACCACGGCAGGTCGTCCGTCGTGTCGGTCAGGGTCTCGCGTGATTCATCTCGGAGACCCGTGGTGTCCGGGCCTAGGCGAACCAGTTCGCGAAGAACTTCCGAGGCGGGCACCCACTGACGCCGCCGAGATATCGGAATGATCTTGGCGACCGGCCGGTTGTTTTTGAGAATTTCGATCTCTTCGCCGGCCTCGACGCGACGTAATACCTCGGCGGTGTGATTTCGCAGGTCACGAGCGGGTAGCGCAGTCATGCTACAAGCGTAGAACATCTGCTACAGTCGTAGCAATCATCGCCGTCAGGTGGCCATGCCGGACTGCGTTTCGTTCGCGTGAGCGCCGGATTCTGCGGTGGCGGTGCGCGAGGTGCGCCGCGCACGCCGGGCGCGTAACAGGGCGTCGGCGGTGAATATCGCCAGCGCCGCCCAGATGAGGGTGAAACCGGCCCAACGGGAGGCGGGCATCGGCTCGTGCGCGACCGCGACGCCCCAGGCCATCTGGAGCGCGGGGGTGAGGTATTGCAGCAGGCCCATGGTGGACAACGCGACGCGCTGGGCCGCGACGGCGAACAGCAGGAGCGGAACCAGGGTGACCGGTCCGGTCGCCACCATCAGGGCGGTATGCGCGGGGCCGGAGGCGAATTCGCTGTGCCCGGCGAGCGCGAGAGCGATCGCGAACGCCAGCGCGAAGGGTGCGGCGACGATGCCCTCGGCGGCGATGCCGCGCAGCGCGTCCAGCGGGATCACCTTCTTCACCAGGCCGTAGGTGGCGAAGGAGCAGGCCAGGGCGAGGGCGATGATCGGTGGTCTGCCGTAGTCGACCGTGAGCACGGCCACCGCGGCCGCGCCGAGCCCGAGGGCGGCCCATTGGGCGCCGGTCAGCCGTTCGCGAAAGAGCACCACTCCGAACGCGACGGTGACCAGCGGGTTGATGAAATATCCGAGCGCGCATTCCACGACGTGGCCCGAGGTGACCCCGTAGACGTACACGCCCCAGTTGAGCGCGATCGCGGCGGAGGCGACGGCCGCCAGACGCCAGACGCGGGCACCGATACCGCGCAACTGGCGGATCCGCCCGCTCACGGCGAGCACCGCGAACACGACGACCAGCGTCCAGATGATCCGCTGCGCGACCACTTCACCCGGACTGGCGAAGGCCAGCAATCCGAAGAACGCGGGGAACAGTCCCCACAAGAAGTACGCGCTCGCTCCGAACGCTACACCGGGGATGGACCTGCTTCGCCGCACGATCACGAACGTAGTTGTCCCGTAGCCTTGCGGTCATGTCGATTACCGTGCAGGCGTCCGGCGCCACCGGACTGACGGCGGCCGAAGTCGAGCAACGCCGCCGCGACGGTCTGACCAACGACGTCCCGGACCGGGCGAGCCGCTCGGTCCGCGACATCGTGCGCGCGAACGTCTTCACCCGGATCAACGCCATCCTCGGTGTGCTCTTCGTGCTGGTGCTGGCCACCGGATCGATCATCGACGGCATGTTCGGCCTGCTGATCGTCGCCAACAGCGCGGTCGGCATCATCCAGGAGATCCGCGCCAAACGCACCCTGGATCAGCTGGCCATCGTCAGCCAGGCCAAGCCGACCGTCCGCCGGGACGGCACGGCCGTCGAGGTGGCGCCGCACGAGGTGGTGCTCGACGACCTGATCGAGCTCGGTCCGGGCGACCAGATCGTGGTGGACGGCACGGTCGAGGAGTCCGCGCAGCTCGAGGTGGACGAGTCGTTGCTCACCGGTGAGGCCGATCCGATCGACAAGGCCGCAGGCGCCACGGTGATGTCGGGTAGCTACGTGGTGTCCGGGTCGGGTGCGTACCGAGCGACGAAGGTGGGCCGCGACGCCTACGCCGCGCGGCTGGCCGAGGAGGCGAGCAAGTTCACTCTTGTGCACTCCGAGCTGCGCAGTGGCATCGACAAGATCTTGAAGTTCATCACCTACCTGCTGATCCCCGCCGGCTTGCTGAGCATCTACAACCAGTTGGTCTCCAGCGGGGAGTCGTGGCGGCCCGCCGTCACCGGCATGGTCGCCGCGCTGGTGCCGATGGTGCCCGAGGGACTGGTGCTGATGACGTCGATCGCGTTCGCGGTCGGCGTGGTGCGGCTGGGCCGGCGTCAGTGCCTGGTGCAGGAGCTGCCCGCGATCGAGGGGCTGGCCCGGGTGGACGTGGTGTGCGCGGACAAGACCGGCACGCTGACCGAGAACGGCATGCGCTTGTCGGACCTGAAGACACTGGCCACCTTCGACGACACCGAGGTGCGCACCGCGCTGGCCGCGCTGGCCGCCGACGATCCGCGCCCGAACGCGAGCGTGCAGGCGATCGCCGAGGCCCTGCCGGACGGCCCCGGCTGGCAGCGCACCGCGGTCGCGCCGTTCTCCTCGGCCAAGAAGTGGAGCGGCTGCTCCTACGGCGAGCACGGCGACTGGCTGCTCGGCGCGCCGGACGTGCTGCTCGATCCGGGCTCCGCGGACGCGCGGGTCGCCGAGGAGCTCGGCGCCTCCGGTCTGCGCGTGCTGTTGCTGGCGCGCGGTGACCGTCCGGTGGACGCGGCGGACGCTCCCGGCGTGGTCCGGCCCGCCGCGTTGGTGGTGCTGGAGCAGAAGGTGCGGCCCGACGCTCGCGACACACTCGACTACTTCGCGAGCCAACACGTGGCGATCAAGGTGATCTCCGGCGACAACGCCGTCTCGGTCGGCGCGGTGGCGTCCTCGCTGGATCTGCCGGGCGGCGAGCACCCGATCGACGCGCGGAAGTTGCCGGAGGACCACGACGAACTGGCCGACGCGCTGGACGGCAACACCACCTTCGGCCGGGTCCGCCCGGACCAGAAGCGCGCCATGGTGGCGGCACTGCAGTCGCGTGGCCACACCGTGGCGATGACCGGCGACGGAGTCAACGACGTGCTCGCGTTGAAGGACTCGGACATCGGCGTGGCGATGGGCTCGGGTAGCCCCGCGACCAGGGCGGTAGCGCAGATCGTTCTGCTGGACAACAAGTTCGCCACGCTGCCGTACGTGGTCGGCGAGGGGCGCCGGGTGATCGGCAACATCGAGCGCGTCTCGAATCTGTTCCTCACCAAGACCGTGTATTCCGTCCTGCTCGCCTTCTTGGTCGGCGTCGCCGGAGTCGGTTCCCAGATCTTCGACTATGAGCCCATCGGGTATCCGTTCCTGCCGCGCCACGTCACGATCGCGGCCTGGTTCACCATCGGCATCCCGGCGTTCATCCTCTCGCTCGCACCCAACAACGAGCGGGCCCGCACGGGCTTCGTCGGGCGCGTGATGAGGTTGGCCATCCCGTCGGGCGTGGTGATCGGCGCGGCCACCTTCGTCGCGTATCTGATCGCCTACGCGGGGCCGGATGCCACCGAGGAGCAGAAGATCCAGGCGGGCACCACCGCGCTCATCACGCTGATCATGATCGCGGTGTGGGTGCTGGCCATCGTCGCGCGGCCGTACGTCTGGTGGAAGGTGGTGCTGATCGCGGTGTCGGTGGCGGCGTACGTCTTCTTGTTCACCGTCCCGTTCACCCAGGAGTTCTTCAAACTCGACCCCTCCAACCTCAGGCTCACCGGCGCGGCGGTGGCCTGCGGCGTGGTGGGCATCGTGCTGGTCGAGGCCGCGTGGTGGGTGAGCGCGGCGCTGCTCGGCGACGAGCGGCAACTGCTGCCCAGTTCGCCCGGCGGGGCCGTCTGACAGACTGGACGCCTGACTCGCCGCGCCACGAGAAGCCTTGTGCGAAGCGGGCATTCAGAGTTGGAGTACCTTCTGGAGATTATGGAGGTACTGCTGCACCAGATCGACGCGTTCGCCGACGCACCGTTCTCGGGCAACCCGGCCGCGGTGATGCCGCTCCCGTCGTGGCTGCCGGATGCGTTGCTGCAACAGCTGGCCGAGGAGAACAACCTCGCCGAAACCGCGTTCTACACCTCGCGGTTACCTCCCGAGGCGGGCGTGCCGCCGGGCGAGTGGCCCGCCTTCCACCTGCGGTGGTTCACGCCGACGGTGGAGGTGGCGCTGTGCGGGCACGCCACCCTGGCCAGCGCCGCGCAGATCCTGGTCGACATGCATCCCGGCGAGGACCGGGTGAGCTTCTACACGCGCAGCGGCTGGCTGCACGTCGACCGCACCGACGACGACGAGTTCGTGCTCGACCTGCCGGTCGTGCCGAGCATTCCGGTGCAGCCCGATCCGGCGCTCGTCGCGGCGCTGGGCGTGCGTCCGGTGCGCGCGTATTCCGGCACCGACGAGGTGATCGTCGTGGCGACCGAACAAGAGGTGCGCGATGCCGCGCCGGTGCTGTCGGCGTTCCCCGCGCTGCCGCGCGCCGCGATCGTCACCGCGCCCGGCGACTCGGTCGATTTCGTCTCCCGGTTCTTCGGCCCTGGCGTGGGTGTCCCGGAGGACCCGGTGACCGGATCCGCACACGCGCAGCTGGTTCCGCTGTGGAGTGAGCGGCTCGGGCGCACCGAACTGCGGGCCCGGCAGCTCTCGCGCCGGGGCGGCAGCCTGCGCTGCGAACTGGCGGGCGAGCGGGTGCTGCTGTTCGGGCGGTGCCGCCGCTACCTCGACGGCGTCGTCACCTTGCCGTACTGAGCGCGCGGGCGCTCACGGCTGTGGGACCGGTCCGTCGTCAGGGCCGGGCGCGACGACGTCCCGGTACTCGGGCAGCAGCGGGGCCACCGCGAAGCCGCCCGCCACCGCGTCGGCGGGCAGCGCCTGGACCGCGCGGATGCCGTCGCGCCCGGCCAGTTCCCGCAACCGCGCCGGGGAGCCGCGGACGACGAGCCCGACGACACAGCCGCAACCGTCCCGCAGCCGGGCGGCGGAGAACGCGACCACCGCGGCGGCGCGATCGTCGGCGGGGCGGGGGAGCAGCCAGGCCGCGTCGCGCGCCGAATCCACCACGGCGGCAACGCCTTCCGGGACGGGCACGGCGACCAGCGGCGTCTGCACACGGTCGATCGGCACCCGGAAGAGCACTTGGGCGACGCGCAAGCCGTCGCTGTGCGCGGGGATCCGGCCGGGAACGAGGGGTTCGGTGAACGACACCAGCGCCCAGCGCGGTTCGTCGCCGCCCGCGTTCAGCGAATCGCGCGATCGGGCGAGGTAGTCCGCGACCTGCTCACCCTGATCGGGTCCCAGCCGGTCGGTGGACACCGCGGGGCGATACGGCGGCTGCAGCGCCCCGAGGGCATAGATCAGCACGATCAGCGCGAGCGCCGCCGCACCCAGGACGATCGCGCGCCACGGCGGCACCCGGCGGTCAGGCATCGCGCAGGACGTCCAGCGCGTGTCTCAGGTCATCGGGGTACTCGCTGGTGATCTCCAGATAGCGGCCGTCGGCGGGATGCTGGAAGCCCAGCGACCGGGCGTGCAGCCATTGGCGTTGCAGCCCGAGCCGCTCGGCCAGGCGCGGGTCGGCGCCGTAGGTGAGATCACCGCAGCACGGGTGGCGGATCGCGGAGAAATGCACCCGGATCTGATGGGTGCGGCCGGTCTCCAGATGGATGTCGAGCAGGCTGGCCGCGTGGAACGCCTCGACGGTGTCGTAGTGGGTGACGCTGGGCCGTCCGTCGGCGGTGACGGCGAACTTCCAGTCGTTGCCGCGGGCCCGGCCGATCGGGGCGTCGATGGTGCCGCTGCTCGGATCCGGGTGTCCCTGCACCAGGGCGTGATACCGCTTGTCGACGGTGCGCTGCTTGAACGCGCGCTTGAGCACCGTATACGCGTGCTCGGACTGCGCGACCACCATCACTCCGGAGGTGCCGACGTCCAGGCGGTGCACGATGCCCTGCCGTTCGTGGGCCCCCGAGGTGGAGATGCGATAGCCGGCCGCGGCGAGGCCGCCCACGACGGTAGGGCCGGTCCAGCCGACACCGGTGTGCGCGGCCACGCCGACCGGCTTGTCCACCGCGACGATGTCGTCGTCGGCGTAGAGGATCTTCATGCCCTCCACCGGTTCGGCCTCGATGGTCAGTTCCCGCTTCGGCTCCGGGAAGATCACCTCGAGCCACGCCCCGGCGGTCAGCCGGTCGGACTTGCCCGCGGCGATGCCGTCGAGCTGCACCGAACCCTCCTCGGCGAGCGCGGCCACCGCGGTGCGGGACAGGCCGAGCAGCCGGGCCAGGCCCGCGTCGACGCGCATGCCGTCGAGCCCGTCGGGGACGGGCATGGTCCTGGTCTCCCTCATGCCGCGCTGCCCTCGCTCGCGCCGCCGGTCTTGCCGTGGCCCACCCGGGTGCCGTTCGGTTCGAAGCCGAGCACGGTGAGCACGACGAGCAGGATCGCGCCGCACACGATGGCGGAGTCCGCCACGTTGAACACCGGCCACCAGCCGACCGCCACGAAGTCCACCACGTGTCCCTGCAGCGGGCCGGGCGCGCGGAACAGCCGGTCCACCAGGTTGCCCAGCGCCCCACCGAGCACCATGCCCAGTCCGATCGCCCACCACAGCGAGCGCAGGGTGCGGCCGATGCGCACCACACCGATGACGACGGCGGCGGCGACCAGGGTCAGCAGCCAGGTCATGCCGGTGGCCATGGAGAACGCCGCGCCCGGGTTGCGTACCAGGCTCAGGCGCGCGAAGTCGCCGACGATAAATACCGGCTCGCCCGGTGTCAGTTTCGCCACCGCGATGGTCTTGGTGAGCAGATCCAGCCAGAACACCACCGCGGCGAGGACGAGCAGCGTCCGCAGGCGCTGGGGGGGAGCCGACGTGGTCGTCGGATCGGCGGTGTTCGCTGGGTTTTCCTCGGGCGGCCGGTCGTCACTCACACCGACCATCATCTCTCGAGCGGAATCGGGCCCGGTGCGCGCGTCCGATTGCCCGCCCGGCGCACGTGCTTCGCGGGCACGCCGAGGGGCGCAGCCGGACATCCCAGCTGACACTCAGGAAGCGGTCGTACCCTGATGCTCGTGACGGTGTTGTCTTCCCCCCGCCTTCATCGGAGCGCCGGCTTCGCACGGAGCGCGCGCTCGGGTGTGCTGCTCATGGTGCTCGCGCTCGGGCTCTCGGCCTTCGGCGTCGGTTGCGGTGACGGCGCCGAGTCGACCGGCGAGGCCGACGGAACCGAGCCGCTCGGCATCGGCAAGGAAGTGACCGTGCCGATCGCGGCCGCGGTGGCCACGGTCGAATCGGCCGGCGCGGAGCCCCGCTCGCTGCTGCGGCCGGAGTATCCGGCGGGCACTGTGCAGCGGGTCACGCTCTACACCGCCCACCACATCGAGCAGCAGATCGACGAACAACCAAAGCGCGACTTCTCCACCCCCGCGCTGACCATCCCGATGACCGCGCAGACCACCGCCGAGGGCATCGACCTGACCCTGGGCACGGTCACCTCGCCGGACCCGACGATGGCCAAAGCGCTCACCAAGATCGGCGGCTCGCACGCGGGCTTCGACCTCAGCGATCTGGGCGCGATCACCGCGCTGCGTCTGGAGCCGGCGCCGGACGCGTCCAACACCGCCCGCGCAGCGCTGGAGCAGGCGTTCTACCAGGCCGTCTACCGGTCGATCGCGTTCCCTGACGAGCCCGTCGGCGAGGGGGCGGTGTGGACGGTGCGCCAAGAGGTGAGCAGCGGCGTCCTGCTCGACCAGGTGACCACCGCGACGCTGAGCAAACGCGACGGCGACCGGCTCACCATCGAGCTGCACGTCACCCAGAAGCCCAAGTCGCCGGTGTGGCACCTGCCGAACAACGCGGGCACGCTGGACATCCGGGACTACGTCATGCAGGGCGCGGGCACCATCACGGTGGATCTCGGTCTGCCGCTGCCGGTGGCCGGGTCCATCACCGTCGGCGGTCACCAGGCCTACCGCGATCCGAACAGCGACAGCACGCTGCAGCAGACGATCGATACGCAGGTGTCGTGGGCCGAGTGAACCGGGCGTACGGCCTGCCGATCGTGGTGGCGTCCGTCGCTGTCGCGGTGGGGTGCGGGTCCTCCGGGTCTGCGGAGAAAGCGCCGGAGCTGTCGCCGCTGGGGCCCGCGGTGACCGCTGCCCCGGTGACGTCCGCACCCGAAACCGACTCCGGGGTGTTGGCCGCACGGCTGCTCGGTGACGCGGACCTGCCGCCCGGCTTCACCGCCCTGCCGCCGCGCTCCGATCTCGGGACCACCCCGGCCGGCGCGTCGGCGACGAATCCGGCGGAATGCGCGAAAATCCTCAGTCCGCTCGGCGCGCAATACCCCGGCGCACTCGCCCGGGCCGCCACGCAATACGCCGGGCCGAATTTCTCCAGCATCGATATCGATGCGGCGAGTTATCCGCAGGAGGCGCTGGCGGGCGCGTTCTCGGCTGTGCAGGAGACCCTGCGCCGGTGCACGCGCTATTCCGGGGACGACGCCACCGATATCGCGGTGGACTACCGGATCGGCGGACTCGCCCGGCCCGCTACCGGCGCGGCCGCCACCGCCTTCCAGGTCCGCGCCACCAGCGAAGGACTCACCCTGGGCTCGTCGGTCGCGATCGTGCAGGTGGGAAGCACGTTGTTACAAGTGGCGGTGACCGCACCGGAGGCGGTGGACCCCGGTGTGCTCGGCGCGCTCACCGCGGCTCAGGTGCGCCGCCTGCAGGGTGTCGCGGGTCCCTGATTTCCGAAGATCCGGCCAATTGCGCCCCTCGCCGGAATAGGCTCGGCATGGTCCGACACAACGCCTCGACCGGAGGTTTTCCATGTCTGATGTCAAACCCGTTCCCGACGGATACCCGGTGGTTTCGCCGGGGCTGGCGATCGACGGCGCGGCGGCGGCGATCGATTTCTACAAGAACGTCTTCGGCGCCACCGAGCGCATGCGGATGCCCGGTCCGGACGGCAAGATCGCGCATTGCGAGTTGATGTTCGGCGATTCCGTCGTGATGCTCGGCGATCCGGCGCCCGAGATGGACTTCCTCGATCCCAAGACGGTCGGCGGCACCCCCGTCAACCTGTACGTGTACGTCGAGGACGCCGACGCCGCCTTCGCCGCCGCACTGGCCGCGGGCGCCAAGGAACTCACACCGATGACCGACCAGTTCTACGGTGATCGCAGCGGCGCCTTCGAGGATCCGTGGGGGCACCGGTGGACCGTGGCCACCCATGTGGAGGACGTGCCACCCGACGAGATGGACCGCCGGATGGCCGACTTGTTCGGTGGTTCCTGAGCCGGACGGCTCATCCGGCGACCACCGAACCACCGGCGACCCGGACGCTCTTCGGCGCGAGCGGACGCGTGGCCGGGCCGCCGACCACCGTGCCGTCCAGCGCGAACTTGCTGCCGTGGCAGACGCAGTTGATGGTGCCGCCGGACACCGTCGCGACCTTGCAACCGGCGTGCGTGCACACCGAGGAGAGCCCGACGAAGGTGCCCGCGGTGGGCTGGGTCACCACGGTGTCGCCGACGATCACGCCGCCGCCGACGGGGATGTCGGCGGTCTCGGCGAGCGCGTTCGCGGGTCGATCCGCCTCGATCGGCCGGTCTCCCGGAGCGGTCGATGCGGTTTCCGGCGCGGAATCGCCCTTGCCGTAGGCGGTGCAGGCGGTGACCGCCGCCGCGGCGGCGATACCCGCACCGGCGATGACCACCCTGCGCCGGGTGCGGAGTTGTTCGTCGAATGTCATGTCGCGTTCCGTTCCGAAGACGAGGCCGTGGTGCGGCTGTGCGGCGCGGCCGGCGTTGCGCCGGTGCCGCTTTCCGTCTCGTCAACGGAGCAGGCCCGTCCCGCGGTTCAATTCGGTGTGCTCGAACGTCGCTGTCCGGCGTGTCGTGGCCGCGGTGGGGAGGGTACGGACGGGCCGAGGAGGGCGAGCGGCGGACCCGGACCCCCTCATCTGTCGTGGCCGGGTCCGCCGCTCTGCGTGGTTACCCGCGGGCGATCGATTCGAACACCTTCGGGTCGAGGAGGGTGGAGGTGTCGCCGAGTTCGCGTTTTTCGGCGATGTCGCGGAGGAGGCGGCGCATGATTTTGCCGCTGCGGGTTTTGGGG